>JAKBFW010000131.1 GCA_021833345.1 Pseudomonadota bacterium
ACCGGTCCGCCATGCCCGCCTCGATCGCCTCCAGGCTCGTGAGCCCGTTCTCCTCGGCGTAGGTGCGCACGTCGGCGGAGATGCGCATCGAGCAGAACTTCGGACCGCACATCGAGCAGAAGTGGGCGGTCTTCGCGGGCTCGGCCGGGAGCGTCTCGTCATGGAACGCCCGCGCGGTGTCGGGGTCCAGGGACAGCGCGAACTGGTCGTTCCACCGGAACTCGAACCGGGCCCGGCTCAGCGCGTCGTCACGCTCCTGGGCGCGCGGGTGCTGCTTTGCGAGATCGGCGGCGTGGGCAGCGATCTTGTACGTGATGACGCCGGTCTTCACGTCGTCGCGGTCCGGGAGCCCGAGGTGCTCCTTCGGGGTGACGTAGCACAGCATCGCGGTCCCGGCCTGGGCGATCATCGCCGCGCCGATGGCGGAGGTGATGTGGTCGTAGGCAGGTGCGATGTCGGTCGCCAGCGGGCCGAGCGTGTAGAACGGAGCCTCCTCGCAGAGCTCCTCCTCGAGCCGGACGTTCTCGACGATCTTGTGCATCGGGACGTGACCGGGGCCCTCGATCATCACCTGCACGCCGTGGGACTTCGCGACCCGGGTGAGCTCACCCAGGGTGCGCAGCTCCGCGAACTGGGCCTCGTCGTTCGCGTCCGCGACGGACCCGGGGCGCAGCCCGTCACCCAGGGAGAACGTGACGTCGTAGCGGCGCAGGATCTCGCAGAGCTCGACGAAGTGGGTGTACAGGAAGTTCTCCTGGTGGTGCGCCAGGCACCAGGCCGCCATGATCGAGCCGCCTCGGGACACGATCCCGGTGACGCGCCCGGCGGTCAGGGGCACGTACCGCAGCAGCACGCCGGCGTGGACGGTCATGTAGTCGACGCCCTGCTCGCACTGCTCGATCACGGTGTCGCGATAGACCTCCCAGGTCAGTGCAGCCGGATCGCCCTTGACCGTCTCCAGCGCCTGGTAGAGCGGCACCGTTCCCACCGGCAGCGGTGAGTTCCGCAGGATCCACTCCCGGGTCAGGTGGATGTCCTTCCCGGTGGACAGGTCCATCAGCGTGTCCGCGCCCCACCTGGCGGCCCACACCATCTTCTCGACCTCGGCGGAGATCGACGAGGTCACCGCCGAGTTGCCGATGTTCGCGTTGACCTTCACCGCGAAGGCCTTGCCGATGATCATCGGCTCGCTCTCCGGGTGCCGATGGTTGGCGGGGATCACCGCACGGCCGCGCGCGACCTCGTCACGCACGAGCTCCGGCGCCAGGCCCTCACGTGCGGCCACGTACGCCATCTCCGGGGTCACGGTCCCCGCCCTGGCCCAGACGAGCTGCGTGGCGGCGCCGTCGACGGGCGCGGGACGGTCCCACTCGTCGCGGGTACGGGGGAGGCCGGCCTCGAGGTCGATCGCGGCCGTCGCATCGGTGTACGGGCCCGACGTGTCGTACAGGTCCAGGTGCTCGCCGTTGCTCAGGTTCACCCGCCGGAGGGGCACCCGCATGCCCGGGAACCCCGGTACCTCGGCGTGGTGCTTCGTGCTGCCGTCGATCGGTCCCACGGTCACCGGTGACACAGCGGACACAGCAGCAGAACTGGCATGGCGCATCGTGACGCTCTCCCTACGCCGGCATGATCCGGACAGGTTCAACGGTCGACGGCCCTAGCCGTCCTCTCAGCCCGCTGGTGCGGACTCCCGTGCTGGACTAACGCGGGAAGACTACCCCAACCCTGACGGACCCGACACGACGGGCTCCGCAGGATGGGCGGTCACGGTGGCGCACCTCGGGCATCGGGTCCGGGTCGGAGGACTCGAGGTCGCCGTCGTCGGTGGTCGATGATCACCTCGCCTCGAGGGTGCGTGACCGGCATTCATGAAGGCAGCCTGTGCAGGTGGACTTCATATTTGATAGCGTAGAGGCATGAGCGAGCACGAGGCCGATCCCGAATCGGCACGGGTGGCGGCCATGGCAGCGGATCTCCGCATCCTGGTCGGCCAGCTGCGCCGTCGGCTGCAGGCGACGGCGCACCCCGGCGACTTCACCCCGTCCCAGGTCGCGGTGGTCGCCCGGCTGGAGGGCGACGGTCCGGCGACGGTGACCTCGCTCGCCAGGGCCGAGGGGGTCCGGCCGCAGTCCATGGGGGCCACGGTCGCGATCCTCGAGGCGGCCGGAATCATCAGCGGCACCCCGGATCCGAGCGACGGGCGACGGACCATCCTGGCGATCACCCCAGCGGCGCGCGAGGCGCTCTCCGCCGGCCGGGCCGCGAAGGACGACTGGCTCTCCCGGTCCATCCGCGCGGTCCTCACGCCCGCGGAGCAGGAGCAGCTGGCTGTCGGCGTCGAGCTGCTCCGACGCGTCGTCGTCTCCTGACCGGGGTCCGCTCCGCTCTCGCGACCCCACCGATGTCTCGTCGGTGCACCCAGACCCGACCCGCCCGATCCCGAGGAGTGCACGATGGCACTGACCACTCTCGACCCGACGACCGCCCTGCTCGTCATCGATCTGCAGAACGGCGTCCTCGCTCTGCCTGCCGTCCACCCCGTCGACGACGTGGTCTCCCGGGCCGCTGAGCTGGCCGACGCCTTCCGCGGGCACGGACTGCCGGTCGTGCTGGTCACCGTCGACGGAGCGCCGTCGGGGCGGACCGAACGGCGGCGCCCCGGCGCGAAGCAGCGCCCCACGGGCTGGGCGGAGCTGGTGCCCGGGCTGAACCGGCAACCGGGAGACCACCTGGTCACGAAGCGGACCTGGGGAGCGTTCACGGGCACGGACCTCGCCGAGCACCTGCGGTTTCTCGAGGTCACGCAGGTCGTGATCGTCGGCATCGCGACCAGCATCGGGGTCGAGTCGACGGCGCGCCACGCGCACGAGCACGGGTTCAACGTCACCCTCGCCGTCGATGCGATGACCGACTCCGACCACGACGCGCACACGAACAGCATCACCCGCATCTTCCCGAGGCTCGGCGAGACCGGCACGACCCGCGAGATCATCGAGCTCCTCTCCCTCACCCGCTCGTGACCGCGACCGTCGCCCGAGGGGCTGCGGTGCCGAGGCCGTTCGGGTGGCGGTTCGTCAGCCCGCTGCTGCTCGGGTCCACGCTCAACCCGATCAACAGCTCGATGATCGCGACCGCGCTGGTCGGCATCGGCGTGGACCTGCACGCCGGCCCTGGAGCCACCGCGCGACTGATCTCGGTGCTGTACCTGTGCGCCGCCGTCTTCCAGCCGACGATGGGCAAGCTGTCGAACCTGTTCGGTCCCCGCCGGATCTTCCTGACCGGCGTGGGCATCCTGCTCGTCGGTGGGGTGGTCGGCGCGACGGCGCCGAGCTTCGGCGTCCTGCTCGTCTCCCGGGCCCTGATCGGGATCGGGACCTCCGCGGCCTACCCGACCGCCATGGCCCTGGTCCGCAGGCGGGCGGACGAGACGGGATCAGGTGTGCCGAGCCGGGTCCTGGGGAACTTCTCGATCGCGGGTCAGGTGACCGCGGTGATCGGGCTCCCGCTCGGCGGCGTCCTCGCGGGCGTGTTCGGCTGGCGCGCGATCTTCGGGGTCAACATCCCCCTCGCCCTGCTCTCGATCGTGCTCACGTTCGTGGGGGTGGCCAAGGACTCCCCGATACCGCGCGAGAGCCGAGAGCGGTGGCTGACGGCGCTCGACCTGCCGGGGATCGGCCTGTTCGCCGGGGCGATCACGAGCGTGCTGGTGTTCCTCTCGAACCTGCGGGCGCCGGCGTGGTGGCTCGCGGCCGTCGCCGTCGTGCTCGCGGTGGCGCTGGTCCGCTGGGAACGACGAGCACCGTCGCCCCTCGTCGACGTCAGGATGCTCGCGGTCAACCGTCCCCTGCAGCGCACCTACCTGCGCCAGATCCTCACGTACCTCGCGAGCTACACCGTGATGTACGGGGCCAGCCAATGGATGGAGCAGGGCAGAGGACTGAGCCCGTCGACCGTGGGCCTCGTCCTGATCCCGCTCTCGGTGATCAGCATCGTCACCGCCAAGGTGGTCTCGGTGCACGGCTGGGTGCGCTGGCCGCTCGTCGGTTCCGGGGTGGCGCTGATCCTCGCCGCCGGGGTGATGCTCGCCGTCACCAGCAGGTCGAGCATCCTGGTCCTCGTCGCCATGTCGCTGCTGCTGGGCGTGATGAACGGCTTCAGCGGGTTCGGCAACCAGGCCACCCTCTACCAGCAGGCGCCCGCCCGCGACATCGCCGTGGCCTCCGGGCTGCTGCGGACGTCCACGTACATCGGAGCGATCTTCTCCTCGAGCCTCATCGGCATCACCTTCGGGTCGGCCGCGACGGACGCCGGGCTCCACGTGCTCGCGTGGGGCCTCGTCGGGATCGGCGTCGTCGTGCTGATCCTCACCGTCTCCGACCGGAGCATCGCCCGCGTGGCCGGCTGACCGGCGCGGGTGGCCGCGCAGCCGCGCACCGCCGGCCGAGCGCCATCAGGGTCGGTCGTCCGTGCCGACCGTCGATGCCCCGAACGTGGACGTCGCTGGGTCGGGTGCAGCGTTGCGCGGCCTCGCCCACGGGACGCTCGCGGAACGTCGTCGACCCGGTTCGAGGCGTACCCAGCTGAACCGGGCGGCCACCACGGCGGCACCGGCGAGGGTCCAGGCGGCGAGCACGGCGAGGTGCACCCAGGAGAACCCGCCAGCGATCCCGGTCGCTCCGGCCGCGGTCGTGAGGGCGCGGGTCGCATGGCGCAGCGGGAAGAACCAGGAGAGTCCCTGCAGCACCGGCGGATAGCTGACGCCGACGACGAACACGTCCGAGATGAAGCACAGCGGCAGGAGCGTGCCGAGCGTCACCCCCACGATCGAGGACGCCGAGCGGACGAACGTCATCACGGCGATCCCGACGACCGCGAAGCACGTCGTCGCGAGCAGCAGGGTGACGAGGACGGCGGGCCACGCCGCGGGAACCCGGGTGCCGTACATCAGGCCGGCGACCACGCCGATCCCGGCCAGCGTGACCAGGGCGACCACCTGCGCGCCGACGACCCGCCCGGTCAGCAGCGCCCAGGCGGGGAGAGGCGTGGCGTGGATCCGTTGGAGGACGCCAAGGTCGCGGGCCTCCGCCAGCCCGGTCGGGAGGTTGACGAAGGCCGTGACCGCCGCCCCGTACGCCGCCATGGTGGCCGCGAAGAACGAGCCGAGGGTCTGGCCGTCGGCCATCCGCTGGTCGCCGCCGCCGTTGACGGTCGGGATGAGCGCCACCAGCAGGATCGGGAAGGCGATGGCGAAGAACACGGCTGAGGCGTTGCGGGAGAGGACCCGGACGGAGTGCCGCACCTGGCCGGCCAGGAGCGCGACGAGCGACGGGGAGCCGGTGCGGCGTGGCCGGGTGTCGGACGGGCGGGCGGCGCGTGCCGGGCGTCGTCGCACCGCGGTGCGGTCCCGCTCGCGTCGCAGGGCCCATGCGGCCACCAGCGCTCCGGCGACCCCCCAGGCCGCGATGACCGCGAGGTGGTCGAGCTCGAAGGCATTGCCGGTGAGGTACGGGTTGAACGCGTCACCCAGCAGGTTGACCAGGTGCTTGAGCGGGAACACCCAGCCGAGCGTCGACATCCACGGGGGCAGCGTCCCGTTGACCATGAAGGTGTCGGACACGAACGCGATGGGCACGACGATCCCGTTGGTCACGGCGATCGTGGCCTGCGGCGTGGGCAGCAGGAGGGCGGCGGCCAGACCCATCGCACTGAACGACACCGAGGCGAGCACGAGGGCCACCAGGACCGCGGGCAGCGTCCTGGCGACGACCTGGACGCCGTAGAAGGCGGCACCCGTGCCGATCACCAGGGAGGTGGCGATGAGCCCGAGGAGGAGCGCGGCGCCGACCCGGCCGCCGAGCAGCGCCCACCGCGGCAGCGGCGTGCCGCCCTGCCGTGTGAGGACGCCGGTGCTGCGGGCCTCGGCGAACCCGACGGCCAGGAACGAGAAGGTCGCCATGATCACCCCGAAGCTCGCCATCGACGGCGCGAGGAACTGGGCGAGCCGGACGCCGTGACGGCTGTCGACGGTCTCGTTGCCCACCACCGCGGCGAGCAGGACGAAGAACAGCAGCGGGAACACGATGCTGAGGATCATCGTGATCGGCGTGCGTCGCAGCGCGACCAGCTCGTGGCGCACCTGACGGCCGAGCAGGGACACGTCGGCGCTCACGGTGCGGTCTCCTCGGCCTCCTCGGCGCCGTCGTGGCCACCGACCAGGTCCAGGTAGACGTCCTCGAGGCTCGGGCGCGTCAGCGTGAGGCTCTCGAGCTCGACCCCCCTGCCCACCGCCCACGCGGCCAGCGCGTTGACGTCGGCGGTGGCCGAGGACGTCCGCACGTCGGCCACCGAGCCTGCGACGCGCGTCTCCTCCCCGATCCGGGGGAGGTCGGCGGCGGAGACTCCGGAGGGCAACCGGAACGAGATCACCGTGGACCGCCCGGCCGAGGCCGCGAGGTCCTCGGCCGTACCCTGGGCGACCACACGCCCGTGGTCGATCACCACGAGGCGATCCGCGAGGTGCTCGGCCTCGTCGAGGTAGTGCGTCGTGAGCAGGATCGTCGCACCCAGGTCGCGCAGACCGTCCACCAGGGCCCAGGCCCTGCGCCGGGCGGACGGGTCGAACCCGGTGGTCGGCTCGTCGAGGAACAGCACCTCCGGCTGCCCGACGATCCCCAGCCCCAGGTCGAGCCGGCGCCGCTGCCCGCCGGACAACGTCCGGACCCGCGCGTCGGCCTTCTCGACCAGGCCGACGAGCCGCAGCACGTCGTCGACGGTGCGGGGGTTCGGGTAGTAGCCCGCATGGAGCCGGAGGAGCTCCCGCGGGGTGAACTGGTCCTCGAAACCGGCCTCCTGGAGCACGACGCCGATCCGTTCGCGCAGCGACCGCCCTCCGGTCTGCGGGTCGATCCCGAGCACGCGCACCGTGCCGAAGTCCGGGCGTCGGAAGCCCTCGAGGATCTCCACGGTGGTCGTCTTGCCCGCACCGTTGGGGCCGAGGAGGGCGAGCACCTCGCCCTGCTCGACGACGAGGTCGATCCCATCGACCGCCAGGACGTCTCCGTAGGCCTTGTGCAGGCCTTCCACGACCACGGCAGCCATCGGGACCTCACCGTTCCGATCGTTCGAGCGGGAACGTGCGTGCATCACCCGGCACCTGCCTACTCCTCCGACGGTCACCGTGGCTGGGTCGTCGGTCCCGATGTCAGGGATCCCGCCATCGTCCCGGTCGGGCTCGACGCTCGTGCGAACCGCATCCGCGTCGAGGTCACGCGTGATTGCAGTGCTATCAGCAGAGTGTTA
>JAKBFW010000012.1 GCA_021833345.1 Pseudomonadota bacterium
CCGTGGTCGGTGTAGAAGGGCGGGTAGATCGTGACCCGCGCCGGCAGCGGCCGACCCAGGATCTTCTCGAACAGCTCGGCCTTGCCCGCCTCGTCCTCGAACGGCAGGACGTTGAGGCGCGACGTGAACGCGGTCACCTGCGAGACCCTGGCGGCCATCGCCTGGAACTCGGCGCTGTGGATGCGCAGGCGGCGTTCAGCGGTCATGCCTCGATCTTTCCAGGTGGGTCGTCGTCGAGCTGGGGACCCGGCTCCCGCAGAGGGGTGACGGATCAGGCGCGGACGTACGACCCGCTCGCGAGGTCGTCGAGGAGGGTGGGACCGGTGGGTGTCCAGCCGAGCAGCTCCTGGGTGAGGGCGCTGGACGAGGAGAGGTCCATCGCGAAGAACGTGCCGAGGAAGCCGAAGTGGTCGCGGGCGTCCTCGGGAGCGATCGAGGCGACCGGGAGGTCGAGCCCGCGGCCGATGGCCTCGGCGATCTCCTTCGATGACACCGAGCCCTCGCCGACGGCGTGCAGCCGAGCGCCGGCCGGGGCCTGCTCGAGGCCGAGGCGGACCATGCGCGCGGCGTCGGACCGGTGCACGGCCGCCCAGCCCGTGGAGCCGTCGCCGACGTAGCCCGAGACGCCGGTCGCGCGGGCGACCGCGACGAGGATGGCGATGAAGCCGTGGTCGCCGTCGCCGTGCACGGTCGGGGCGAACCGAAGGCTGATCGACGCCACGCCCTTCTCGAGGTAGTCGAGCGCGAGGTTCTCGGCGCCTCCGCGGGGGGCGTCGGGGCCGCTCCAGGGCACGCGGTCGTTCTCGGTCGACGGGCGTCCCTGCGCGATGCCGGCCACGCCGGACGCCAGCAGGAACCGACGGTTCGACCCGGCCAGCGCGTCGGCGATCGTCTGGACCGCGGCGCGCTCGGCACGGCTCGACTCGGCGGGGTTGGCCCAGTCGTGCTTGTTGGCCAGGTGGATGACCGCGTCGGCGTCTGCCGATCCCGCGCGCAGGCTGTCGAGGTCGTCGAGGTCGCCGCGCAGGACGGTCGCGCCCCGGGCCTCGAGGGTGGCAGCTGACGCGTCGGAACGCGCGAGCCCGGTGACGTCGTGGCCGGCGCCGAGGAGCTCGTCGACGGTGGCGGAACCGATCCAGCCGGATGCTCCGGTGACGAAGACGCGCATGGGTGATCTCCTTCGAGGGTGGGTCGACTCGCCGACCGCTGACGTCAGCCGCTGATGTCAGTGACTGTTGTCAGCGTACGACTGATTTCAGTCGCTGTCATCACTAGGATGGTCGACATGGTCCGATGGGAGCCCGGTGCGCGGGAGCGGCTGCAGGCGGCGGCGCTCGAGCTCTACGCCGCGCGCGGGTTCGAGCAGACCACGGCGGCCGACGTCGCCGAGTCGGTCGGCCTGACGGAGCGCACGTTCTTCCGGTACTTCGCCGACAAGCGCGAGGTGCTCTTCGACGGGCAGGACCGCTTCGAGCAGGCATTCCTCGACGGGGTCGCCGCCGCGGCCGACGGCGCCTCGGCGATCGACACGGTGACGGCCGCGCTGCGGCACGCGTCGGCGTTCTTCCCCGACGAGCGTCGGCCGTGGTCGCGCCAGCGGCAGGCCGTGATCTCCGCGAACCCGGGGCTGCAGGAGCGCGAGCTCCTCAAGATGGCTGCGCTCGCCGAGGCCGTCGCGGGTGCGCTGCGAGAGCGTGGCCTGGTCGAGCCCCAGGCGAGCCTGGCCGCGCACGCGTGCGTCACCGTGTTCGGCGTCGCCTTCCGGCAGTGGATCGCCGTGGGGGAGGAGCGCTCGCTGCCGGACATCGCGCGCGGCGTCCTGGACGAGCTGCGGGTGCTCACAGGCTCCGCACCCTGACGCGCTCGGGTGCCGACGGCGCGGCGGTCCCTGTCAGGCGATCCTGCGCCGGTAGGCGGCCATGGCGACGACGTACGCGACGACGAGGATGCCGACGCACCAGGCGAGCGGGACCCCGACGCTGCCGACCGGCCGTCCGGCCAGCAGGTCCTGTATCGCGTTGACGA
The DNA here is from genome assembly GCA_021833345.1 of Pseudomonadota bacterium. Taxonomy (GTDB): domain Bacteria; phylum Actinomycetota; class Actinomycetes; order Actinomycetales; family Cellulomonadaceae; genus JAJDFX01. Next base: position 2,026 of record JAKBFW010000012.1, read on the forward strand.
TCGGCGTGATCGGCTGGTGCTCGGCGAAGGCGCGCACGGGCGCCGGCATGGTGGCGGTGGGGACGAACGCGGAGCTGACGAACGGCAGGAAGACGAGGGGGTAGGAGAACGCGCTCGCACCGTCCACGGACGAGGCGGTGAGGCCGGCGATGACCGCGAGCCAGGTGAGCGCGAGCGTGAACAGGGCCAGGATCCCGGCGACGGCGAGCCAGGACAGCAGGCTGGCCGAGGAACGGAACCCCATCACGAGGGCCACCAGCACGATGATCACGACGGTGATCATGTTGGCGACCAACGAGGTCAGCACGTGCGCCCACAGCACGGATGATCGGGCGATCGGCATGGAGTGGAACCGCTCGAAGACCCCGCTGGTCATGTCGGTGAAGAGCCGGAGCGCGGTGTAGGCGATGCCGGAGGCGATCGCGATCAGCATGATGCCCGGCAACAGGTAGGTGACGTAGCTGCCGGTCCCGGTCCGGATCGCACCACCGAACACGTACACGAACAGCAGCATCATGGCGATCGGCGTGATCGCGGTCGTGATGATCGTGTCCGGGCTGCGGGTGATGTGGCGCAGGGAACGGCCCAGCAGGACGGCCGTGTCCTCGACGGCGTGCGCGCTCATGACCGGTGCTCTCCTGACTCGGGGGTGCTGGTGCCGCCGACCACGGCGAGGAAGATCTCCTCCAACGTCGGCTGCTTCTCGACGTACTCGACCGTCGCCGGTGGCAGCAGTCGCATGAGCTCGGCGAGGGTGCCGTCCGCGATGATGCGCCCCTGATGGAGGATGGCGATCCGATCCGCGAGCTGCTCGGCCTCGTCGAGGTGCTGCGTGGTGAGCAGGACGGTGGTGCCCTGCCTGGCGAGCTCCCGGATGACGCGCCAGACCTCGAGGCGCCCCTCGGGGTCGAGCCCGGTGGTCGGCTCGTCGAGGAAGATGACCGACGGTTGCCCGATCAGGCTCATGGCGATGTCCAGGCGACGACGCATCCCGCCCGAGTAGGTCGAGACCCGACGCGGCCCTGCGTCGGTGAGGGCGAAGCGGGCGAGCAGCTCGTCTGCCACACGCCCCGGGTCGGCGAGGTGCCGCAGCCTCGCGACCAGCACCAGGTTCTCCCGACCGGTGAGGATCTCGTCGACGGCGGCGAACTGTCCGGTGAGGCTGATGGACTCCCGGACACGTGGCGCCTGGGTCGCGAGGTCGAAGCCGTCCACGGTGGCCGAGCCGGCGTCCGGTCGCAGCAGCGTGCAGAGGATCCTGACCAGCGTGGTCTTGCCTGCCCCGTTCGAGCCGAGCAGCGCGACGATGCTGCCCCGCGCCACGTCGAAGCTCACGCCGCGCAGGACGGCGAGGTCCTGGTAGGACTTCTCGATGTCCCGCACGCGGATCGCGGGGTCGCGATCCCGCGCCGCCCGTAGGTCGTCGTTCATCTCGTCCGTCGGTCCCTTCTCCGCGGCCCTTCTGGTCGCGTCTGGTCGCACGGGCTCATCGCGCGTGCTGGACGGTGATGTCGCTGTACTGGGTGCGCGCTCGGACGGCGACGGTCTGCTCGGACCCGTCGGGGGCGTGCTCGCCGTCGAGCTGGTTGCGCACGTGGCCGCCTGTCGTGGACAGGTCGAGCCACGCGGCCACGCCGCGCCGGACGCCGATCGTGACCTGCCCGTAGCCGCTCTCGACGTGGACGGCGCCGCTGGAGACCTCGTCGAGCCGGATGCTGCCGTAGGCGGTCTTCGCCGTGACGCCGGAGCGCGCCCTCGCGACCTCGAGGTCGCCGTAGGCGAGCTTGGCCTCGAGATCGCCTCCCGACTCCCCGATCTGGACGGAGCCGTGGGACGCCTTGAGGATCGAGTCGCCGGCGATCGCGCCGACCCGGATCTGACCGTGGTCGGCCGTGATCTCGAGCGCGCCCTCGGCGGCCCCGACGGTCACGTTGCCGTGCCCGGCGCGCAGCCACAGGTCGCCGGTGGTGTCGAGGTCCACCGGGCCCGTCGAGCTCTTGACACGGGTGGCGCCGAGGTGGCCGACGGTCCGGACGCCGCCGACCGAGATCTCGCCCGTGAAGCGGGACCCGGACGGGAGCTCGACCGTGACGTCGACCGACTCGGTCGGGCCGATCCAGCTGAAGCGGGGCCGAGGGCCGGTGATGGTGAGTCGCCGGCCGTCGAAGTCGACCTGGGTCTCCTCCGCGCCGCGACGGTCGACCGTCTTCGCCGGGTTCGTGGGCGAGACGGTGACGACCGTGTCGCTGCGGTCGGTGGCGATGACCTCGATCGCCCCGACCGGCAGGTCGACGGCGAGGTCGATGGGGTCCGGGGTGTCGTATCTGGGCATGCTCATGCCCGCCTCTCGCTCGGTGTGCTCGTCCGGCCCCGCGGGTTCGCGTGGCGGGTGGAAGTCGGGGTGCGGGCGGGTCAGCGCGCCCAGCCCACGAAGCTGTCGCCCGTGCGCCGCGTGCGCTGGCCCGATCGTCGTTGCTTGGGTTGGAGGGCGGCGGCGACCGCACGCACGAGCCAGGCGTTGACGGACAGACCGTCGGCCGCTGCCGCCTCGTCGACCCGTGCCTTGAGGGCGTCGGGGAGGCGGAGCGTCGTACGGGAGGTGCTCGCGTCGTCGAGGTCGACGGAGGCGGGCCGCTCGTCGGCGTCGGGCTCCGCGCCGGGCTGGGTGACGACGAACTCGATCTCCCGACCGCGCAGCCGCAGGTCGACCGAGCCCGGGGCGAGGTCGCGGGTGATCTCGCCGACCGCGGCGGACAGGACGTCGAGCAGCACGAGCCGCGTCGCGGCGTCGAGTGCCGCGGTGAGCCGCTCCGCGACGGCCCGGGTGTCCGCCGTGCCGTTGTCCGCGGCACGCACCAGCTGGCGTTGAAGGTCGCTCACATACTGCTCGAGTTCCATGGCGTCAGCATGACACCACAGTGGTGTCATCGCAAGTGATCATGGTGTCGCGCAGTGTCGCGACGGTGCCACTCGTCCTCGGCAGCTGGACGAGTCCGCGCAGCCCTGGGCGCACCCAGCCGGGCGTGGCACGATCGCGTAGATGACCGGCACCCCCGCCACGGAGCAGCGACTGCGCGACCTCGCGCGGCTGCGGCGCGTCCGCGACCGGATCGACCGGGACTACGCGCAGCCGCTCGACGTCGAGGCCCTCGCGCGCGGCGTGCACCTGTCGGCCGGGCACCTCAGCCGTGAGTTCCGCCTCGCCTACGGCGAACCGCCGTACGCGTACCTCATGACGCGGCGCATCGAGCGGGCGATGGCGCTGCTGCGGCGCGGGGACCTCAGTGTCACCGAGGTCTGCTTCGCCGTCGGCTGCTCGTCGCTGGGCACCTTCAGCACGCGGTTCACCGAGCTGGTCGGCGTGCCGCCGAGCACCTACCGGCGTGACGCGGCGGGCGCCTGGGCGGGGCTGCCGTCGTGCGTGGTCAAGCACGTCACCCGACCGGTCAGGAATCGAGAAGCGTCGAGCTCCGGACCGCGGCTAGCGTGACCGTCATGGACCTCACCATTCTCACCACGTTCCTCCCGCAGGACGACCCGGACGCCGCGCTGGCGTTCTATCGCGACACCCTCGGCTTCGAGGTGCGCAACGACGTCGGCTACGGCGGCATGCGCTGGATCACCGTCGGTCCCGCAGGGCAGCCCGGGACGTCGATCGTGCTGTCCCCGCCGGCCGTCGGCCCGGGCATCACCGACGACGAGCGCCGGACCATCACCGAGATGATGGCCAAGGGCACCTACGGCATCATCACCTTCGCCACGTCCGACCTCGACGCGACCTTCGCCGAGCTGCAGGCCGCCGGCGTCGACGTCGTCCAGGAGCCGGTCGAGCAGCCCTACGGGGTGCGTGACTGCGCGGTCCGGGATCCTGCCGGCAACCTGATCCGCATCAACGAGCTCCGCTGACCGGCCCGGCCGGCGCGTGGACGACGACAGGACGGGCATGAACTCAGGGACCGACGTCCAGGCCTCTGCGCTGCACGTCGCCGACACCCACGACCTGATCCGGGTGCACGGCGCGAGGGAGAACAACCTCCGGGACGTCAGCGTCGAGATCCCGAAGCGCCGCTTGACGGTGTTCACCGGGGTCTCCGGCTCGGGCAAGAGCTCGCTGGTCTTCGACACGATCGCCGCGGAGTCGCAGCGGATGATCAACGAGACCTACAGCGCGTTCGTCCAAGGGTTCATGCCGACGCTGGCCCGCCCGGACGTCGACGTCCTCGACGGTCTGACCACGGCGATCATCGTCGACCAGGAGCGGATGGGCGCGAACGTCCGGTCGACGGTGGGCACCGCGACCGACGTGAACGCGATGCTCCGCATCCTCTTCTCCCGGATCGGGCAGCCGCACGTCGGGTCGCCGCAGGCCTTCTCGTTCAACGTCGCGTCGGCCAGCGGGACCGGTCAGATCAAGGTGCAGAAGGGCACCGCGAAGGCCGAGAAGCGCACGTTCACGATCACCGGTGGCATGTGCCCGCGGTGCGAGGGCATGGGCTCGGTGAACGACATCGACCTGTCCGAGCTGTTCGACGAGACGTTGTCGCTCGCGGACGGGGCGCTCACGATCCCCGGGTACGTCGCGGGCGGCTGGAACTACCGGCTGTACGCGTCCTCCGGCTTCGTCGACCCGCACAAGCCGATCCGCGACTACACCGCCCAGGAGAGGCACGACCTGCTCTACCACGAGCCGACGCGGATGAAGATCGAGAACATCAACATGACGTACGAGGGGCTGGTGCGACGGATCCAGTCGTCGATGCTGTCCAAGGACGTCGAGGCGATGCAGCCGCACATCCGCGCGTTCGTCGAGCGAGCGGTGACGTTCACGCCGTGCCCGGACTGCGGGGGGACCCGCCTCAACGAGGCCGCGCGGTCGTCGAAGGTCGCGGGGGTCAGCATCGCCGACGCCTGCGCGAGGCAGATCAGCGACCTGGCCGAGTGGGTCCGCGGCATCGTCGACCCGTCGGTGGCACCGCTGCTCGGTGCGCTGCAGCAGACGCTCGACTCGTTCGTGGAGATCGGGCTCGGCTACCTCTCGCTCGACCGGTCGTCGGGCACGTTGTCGGGTGGTGAGGCGCAGCGCGTCAAGATGATCCGGCACCTCGGGTCCTCGCTCACCGACGTCACGTACGTGTTCGACGAGCCGACCATCGGCCTGCACCCCCACGACATCGCCCGGATGAACGCCCTCCTGCTGCGGCTGCGCGACAAGGGCAACACGGTGCTCGTCGTGGAGCACAAGCCCGAGTCGATCGTGATCGCCGACCACGTCGTCGACCTCGGGCCCGGCGCCGGTGCGGCGGGGGGGACCGTCTGCTTCGAGGGCACCGTCGACGGGCTGCGCGCCAGCGACACGCTGACCGGGCGTCATCTCAGCGACCGGGTCGCGCTCAAGGCGACGGTGCGCACGCCCACGGGTGCGCTCGAGATCCGCGGCGCGACGGAGCACAACCTGCGCGCCGTGGACGTCGACGTCCCGCTCGGGGTGCTCGTCGTCGTCACCGGCGTCGCCGGCTCGGGCAAGACCTCGCTGGTGCACGGGTCGATCCCCGCCGGTCCGGGTGTGGTGTCGGTCGACCAGGGGGCGATCCGCGGGTCGCGACGCAGCAACCCCGCGACGTACACCGGGCTGCTCGACCCGATCCGCACCGCGTTCGCGAAGGCCAACGGCGTGAAGGCCGCGCTGTTCAGCGCCAACTCCGAGGGTGCGTGCCCGACGTGCCACGGAGCCGGGGTGATCTACACCGACCTCGGGATCATGGCCGGCGTCGCGACGACCTGCGAGGAGTGCGAGGGCAAGCGGTTCCAGGCGTCGGTGCTCGAGTACCACCTCGGTGGCCGCGACATCGCCGAGGTGCTCGCGATGTCGGTGACCGAGGCCGAGGAGTTCTTCGGTGCGGGCCAGGCGCGCACCCCGGCCGCGCGCGCCGTCCTGGACCGGCTCGCCGACGTCGGGCTCGGCTACCTCAGCCTCGGCCAGCCGCTCACCACGCTCTCCGGCGGCGAGCGGCAGCGGCTCAAGCTGGCGACCCGCATGGCGGAGAAGGGTGGCGTCCTCATCCTGGACGAGCCCACCGCGGGCCTGCACCTCGCCGACGTCGACCAGCTGCTCGCCCTGCTCGACCGGCTCGTCGACGCCGGCACGTCGGTCATCGTGATCGAGCACCACCAGGCGGTCATGGCGCACGCCGACTGGATCATCGACCTCGGCCCCGGTGCCGGTCACGACGGCGGCCGGGTGGTCTTCGAGGGCACCCCGGCTGCGCTCGTGGCCGCGCGCTCGACCCTCACCGGCGAGCACCTCGCGGCCTACGTCGGCGGCTGATCGAGGTCGCCGGGGCGCCCCTCCGGACGCGTGACGGACGGGCCGTCGCCCCGGATCGGCGGCGGGTCGGTCAGGCGACCTGGACCGAGCGGATCGAGTTGCCGAGCCAGAAGCGCTCGATCGCGGTGGTCACCGGCGCCTCGGGGTCGGTGGCCGTGCCGAGGGTGAGCAGCAGCGGCACGTAGTGGTCGGCGGTCACGTGCGCGACGGCGGCGCCCGGGGCCTTCGCGCGGTAGTCGGTCAGGGCGTCGACGTCGCCGCGGGCGAGCGCGTCGGCGGCCCACTGGTCGAAGGCGCGGTTGTGCCCGACCAAGGAGGGCTCGCTGAACACCGCAAAGCTGTGGGTCATGAAGCCCGAGCCGATCACGAGGATCCCCTCGTCGCGCAGCGGGCGCAGGCGCTCACCGAGGGCGAACAGGGCCTGCGGGTCGAGCGAGGGCATGCTCACCTGGACCACGGGCACGTCGGCGGCCGGGTACATGGCCATCAGCGGGATGAAGGCCCCGTGGTCGAGGCCGCGGCCGGTGTGCTGGTGCAGCGGGGTGGTGGTGCCCAGCGTCGCGGCGAGGCGCTGGGCCAGCCGGGTCGCGTCCGGGGTCGGGTAGCGCAGGGTGTAGTACCGCGGGTGGAAGCCGCCGAAGTCGTAGTACAGCGGCGTGCCGGCGGCGCTCGCCGAGATCGCCACGGGGGCGTTCTCCCAGTGCGCCGAGACCACGACGATCCCGCATGGCTTGGGCATGGTCTGGGACCAGGCGAAGAGGTCGTCGAGCCACTGCGCGTCGTCGAGGACCGGCGGGGCGCCGTGGCTGAGGAAGAGCGCGGGCAGCCTCCCGTCGGTCGTGTCCCACGCGCGGTGCGCGCGGGCCTGCGGCAGGACCCGCGCGAGCAGGTCGTCGTAGGCTCCGGCCGGGACGGCGGGGTCGAACGGGTCCGGGACGGTGCCGGTCATGGTGGGTGCTCTCCTTCGGGGTGAGGGGTGACGGTCGGGACGGGGGCGGTCGAGAGCCGAGCCGCGCGCGGCAGCGAGCCGCGCGCGAGTCTCACAGCGTGAGGACGACCTTGCCCTGGGAGTGCCCGGCCTGGACGCGCGCGTGAGCCTCGGCGACCTGCTCCACGGGGTAGGTGGCCTCGACGCGCGGGGTGTAGGAGCCGCTCGTCCCGAGCTCGGCGGCGAGCGCCAGGTTCGCGGAGGCGTTCGCGTCGCCCTGCACCACCGTCACGCCCAGCGCCGCGGCGGTGAAGTCGGCGACGGTCGCGACCTTCGCCGGGTCGCCGACGATCGCGACGAGGTCGGCGAGCGAACCGGACCCGGCGAGGTCCAGAGCGGCGTCCACGCCGTCCGGCGCCGCGGCGGCCACGCGTGCGGCGAGGCCCGCGCCGTAGGTGACCGGCGTCGCGCCGAGGGAGCGCAAGAACTCGTGATGGGTCTCGCTCGCGGTGCCGATCACCCTCGCACCGCGGGCGATCGCGACCTCGACGGCGGCCGAACCCACGCCACCGGCCGCGCCCTCGAGGAGAACGGTGCGTCCGGCCAGGTCGCCGAGCGCGTCGAGCCCGGCGATCGCGGTCGCGGACACCAGGCCGGCGGCGGCCGCCTGCTCCAGCGACCACGGCGCCGGGACCGGCGCCCATGCGCCGAGCACCGCGAGCTCGGCCGCGCCGCCGGACACGGCGAGACCGAACACCGTGTCGCCGATCTCGACGCCGGAGGTGCCCTCGCCCACCTCGTCGACCACGCCAGCCGCGTCGGTGCCCGGGATGGCCGGGAACGTGGTCGGCATCATCTCGGCGAGGTAGCCGGCGCGGATCTTCCAGTCGATCGGGTTGACGCTGGCCGCCCGGACCGCGATGCGAACCTGGCCGGGACCGGCGTGCGGTTCGGGAGCGTCCTCGATCGCGAGCACCTGCGGGTCGCCGTACTGGTGGAAGCGCACTGCGCGCATGGTGTCTCCTCTGTGAGGGCCTGGTGCTCGACCGGGACCACGGATTACTTGCTACGGAAACCATCGTCGCTGGCATTTGCTTCCCATGTCAAGTAATCTCAGAGCGTGGACGACGCCGCAGCCCCGCGCTGGCTGACCGAGGAGCAGACGCGCGCGTGGATCGCGCTCGCCTCGACGGTCGTCTGGCTGCCGGCCGCGTTGGACTCCCAGCTCCAGCGGGATGCGGGCGTCAGCTACGTCGAGTACACCGTGCTGTCGTGGTTGTCGATGAGACCCGGTCGCTCCGCGCGCATGAGCGAGATCGCCGCGCTGGCCAACGTCAGGTTGTCCCACCTGTCGCGCATCGCCGCCCGCCTCGAGGGTCGCGGGTGGATGCGACGCGCACCGGATCCCGATGACGGCCGCGCGACGTTGGCGATCCTCACCGACGCGGGTTGGGACAAGGTCGTCGAGACCGCGCCCGGGCACGTGGCCGAGGTCCAACGGCTCGTCTTCGACGGCCTCACGTCCACGCAGGTCGACCAGCTCCGGACGATCGGCGCGCGCATCGTCCACGTCGCCCAGCCTGACCTGTGCCTGCCGGAGCCGGACCAGGACTTCCCGGCCTGAGTGCGGCTGCTCCGCGCGGGCCGGCTCACGCCTCGTCGAGCTCGGCAGCCAGCTGGTCCACCGGGGCTCGGCGCACGGCCGTCGACGCGGTGCGCGGGTCGACACCCGCGAGCACGTCCCCGATCGCCCCCGTGTACTGCGCTGCCGCGGTCTCCACGGTGTCGAGCGCCGCATCGAGCAGCTCGGCGAGCTCGTCCTCGGCAAGGACGAGCTCACCGAGCACGACGCCGAACCGGACCGCGAGGGCTCCCGTCGCCAGGTCCAGCTCGAGCGAGGCGTCCACGAGGTCGGCGGTCGCGCGGACGACGAGCTCGCTGACGGCGGCGACCGAGACGGCCGGCACGAGCACCGGGTGGACCACGTAGAACGTCACGGCCCGGGCGATCGGTCGGACGACGGCGAGCAGCTGGCCGCCGACGGCCGACGACACGTCGATCGTCGACAGCGCCGGGTCTACCTCGAGGCTGCGGCCGGCCCTCACGAGTGCCGCAGCGACCTCGTCGAGGAAGGTCACGGGCCGCTCACCCCGGCGGACGACGACACCGAGGCGGTCACCTTCGTCCGGAGCGCCTCGCGCAGGAACTCGATCCACTCGGGGGAGTTGCGCCGCGGGGTCCGCTTGAGCTCGGCCTCGATCGCCTCGACCGTGAGGGAGTCGGTGAACTTCTTGATCTCCGGGGGGCTCGCCTGGTCCTTGAGCTGGAGGTCGCCGACCGCGCACACGACGCCTGCCGGGAGAACCTCGCCGACCGCGAGGGCCGCCGTCTTCTGCTTGAGCTTGCCGCGCTTCTCCGAGCTGAAGAGCTGCTGGATGCGCCAGCCGAGGCCGCGGTCGGTCTTCGTGTTGGCGCCGAGCTTGCCGGTCTTGGCCTGCTCGTTCCGCTGGGTGGCGAGCTCGCCGGACTCGGTCCAGGCGTCCGAGATGCCGCCGAGCACCCCGGTGATCGGCTTGACCTTCTTCTTCATGTCCTCGAACACCGACTGCGGGTCCGCGTTCGTGTCCATGCCCTCGAGCACGACGGCGCGGATCTTGAGCAGCAGGGCGTCGTCGCTGGTCTGAGCCGAGTCGGTGTCGGGCTTCGCCTTCGGGTCGAACGGTTTGACGGGCTTCGGCTTGATCCGCTTGACGTAGTCGGCCGTGATCGGCTTGCCGTCGATCCGGTAGTTGGCGAGGAACATCAGGGCGGTCGTGTCGCCCGCGGCCGCCTTCATGATGATGCCGTCGACCGCCATCTTCGGGTGCCGGCGCAGCTCGTCCTCCGCGCCGCCCTCGACGTGCAGGACGGCCGACTCCTTCTCCGCCTTCTTCGCCATGAGGTTGAGCACCTTGCTGGCGATGTAGTGCGCGATCTTGTGGAGGTTGTCGATCACCTGGGTCGCGGCCTTGATCGCCGCCGGGATGCCGAAGCCGCCCGCCGAGGCCACCTGGGCGACCGAGAGGCTGAAGTTCATGATGTTCACGCCGAGCGACCAGCACGTCTGCTCGAGGTGCTTGGTGTACACCTGCGACACCTTCATCAGCGGGTACACCATGACGTTGACCTTGTCGGTGCTGCCGGCGCGGGCCTCGAACATGGTCAGGTCGGTCTCGCGCTGACGCATGCCGGCGGCCGCCACCTCGGTGACCCCGCGAGCCATCCCGAGCGCCGAGGCCGCGATGTCGAGCCCGGGGATCACCTGCTTGACGCCCTCGGCGACGCCGCTGTCGATGAGCTTGGCCAGGTCGGCCGAGCTCTTCGCGACGCTGACGAGCCCGGCGAGGCCCGTCGCGCCGGCCTTGGCGGCCTTGAGGCCCTCGTACGGGTCCTTCGAGTCCCACGACTTCTCGATCGAGTCGACCATCTGGAACGCCGACGACACGGCGGTCATCAGGCCGGACAGGATGCCCGTCACCTGGCCGATGCCGGCCTTCGCCTTGGTCGCGTCCGACTCGGGCAGGACCTGGTCCTTCCACGTCCGCTGACCCGTCGAGAGCTGCTTGTGCGCCCGGGTGCCCTGCACGACCGCGTTGCCCACCCCCTGGTCGACGACACCGGGCAGGTGGTCGGTGAACTCCTTGTCCTTGGTCACGCCCTGCTGGTCGCGCAGCGTCTTGTCCTGCTTGTTGCCCACCAGGCCGGCGATCCCGCCGCCGATGCCGTTGACGAGCGTCGTGCCCAGACCGACCTTGCCCCCGACGTCCGTCACCGTCTCCGACGCCTCGGAGGTGCCGGTGCCGCGGGCCTTGGGCTGCGGACCGATCCGCTTCGCCTCGGGCAGTAGGGCGAGGTTCGCCTCCATCGTCGAGGCGTCCCGCTTCTTCTGTTGCTCGCGGGCCTGCACGCGTGCCTCGGCCTGCTGCCACGCGGCCAGGTCGAGCGGCCCGTCCTTCGGCGGGAAGCCCGCGAGCTCCTTGGGCGGCATGCCCTTCCGCACGGCGTCCCAGGCGGCGTCCTGCGCGAGGACCTCGGAGCCCTTCGGGTTCTTCGCCATCAGGTCGTCGCGGTGGGTGACCATGCGGTCGTACGCCTGCTCGATCGACTTCGGCAGCATCCGGACCTTGATCGTCGCCTTGTCGGCCTCTTCGGCGGTCGCGTCGGCTGCGGCCCCGGTGCGTGACGCGCGGACCTGGATGACGAGCCGCTCCGCAGCCGTCTCGCGGGGCGGTCGGACGGCGTTCAGCTGCGGGAACTCGGTGTACCAGACCTGCTGGTAGGCGATCTCCGCGCGCTTCGCGTCGCTGCCGCCGCGCTTGTTCGCCTTCAGGTCCTCGAAGACGGCGTGCTCGCGCTCGAGGGCCTGCTCGAACTCCGCGTGCAGGGACGCCGCGCGCTTCTGGGGTCCGGACGGCGCCATCGGCACGTGCCCGACGTCGTTGACCTTGCCCGACACCGTCTGCTCGGCGTCGCCGGACGTGTCGTAGAGCGTCTCGGTCAGCGCCCCTCGGCCGGCCTCACCCTTCTTGCGCGACTCCTTGAGGCCCGCCAGCTCCGCCTTCTCGGTCTTCTTGCTCTGCTTGACCCGGGCGGCGCGGTCCTGCTCCTCCTTCTTCTTGGCCGCCGCGGCTTCCTTCTCCTGCGGCGTCTTCTTGCGGAACGGGCTGCTCAACCGCCGGATGCTGCGGGGCTCGGTGAGGACGTGCGCGATCTCGTGCGCGAGCACCTTCTCGCCGTCGGGAGTCTCGGGGGCGTACCGGCCGGTGCCGAAGAAGATGTCGCTGCCGGTCGTGAACGCCTCGGCGCTCATCGCCGCGCTGAGCCCGGCGGCCTGCGGGTCGTCGTGCACGCGCACGTGGCCGAGGCTCGCACCGAACCCGTCCTCCATGCGGCGGCGGACCGCCCCGGGCAGCGGCGCGCCACCGCCGCGGACGGCCTCGATCCGCCCGGCGCTCACCGCGTCGAGAGTGCCGCCCTCGGCGCCGATCGTCGCGCCGGGCGTGGGTTCGGCGGACCGGCGCAGGTGCCCGCACCCGGCGGAGTGGGCGTGCGGACCGGGTGCCAGCCGCGCGAGGGCACGGTCGGCCATCTGGTCGGCCGCGTGCTCGGCGGAGTCGCCCGCGTGGCCGACCGTCAGGCCGGCGACCGGGGCAGGTGACGGCGGACCGGCGGTGACCGGCGTCGGTGGTGCGGCCTCGAGCACGGCACCGGGATGCGCGGACGAGGGGACCGGCACGCGCGCCTCGCGACTTCTCACACTGACCTCCGGGTGCCTCCGTGCGGGGTCGGGCAGGTCGCCCTCCACCTGATCATGGTGCCGTGGCGCGGCCGCTGCGGGATCGGTAGCCGCTACGCAGGTTCGGTGGCGGTCCAGCGGGCGTCGCTGACGCGTCGGCCCAGCTTCGCCATCTCGCGGACGGTCGCCGTCCGGATGTCGCGCATCCCGACCAGCCGGTGCTCGGCGACCGCGTCGTAGGCCGCGGCGAGCACGACGTTGCGGATGTCCCCGCCCGCCACCTCGACCGCCCCGGCGAGGAACGCCACGTCGACGGGGTCGTCCGGGTCCGTACCCGGCAGCTGGGCGAGGTGGTGGCGCCACAGCAGTCCGCGGGTGGGCTCGTCGGGGTCCGGGAAGTGCACCATGAAGTGCAACCGACGGGCGAACGCGGGGTCGAGGTTGCCACGCAGGTTCGTCGCGAGCACCGTCACGCCCTCGGACGCCTCCATGCGCTGCAGCAGGTACGACACCTCCTGGTTCGCGTAGCGGTCGCGCGCGTCGCTCACCGACGAGCGACTGCCGAACAGGGCGTCGGCCTCGTCGAAGAACAGCACCGCGTTGAGCGCCTCGGCCTGCGTGAAGACGCGCTCGAGGTTCTTCTCCGTCTCCCCGATGTACTTGTCGACGACGCTGGACAGGTCCACCTGGAACAGGTCCATGCCGAGCGAGTCGGCCACCACATGGGCCGCCAGCGTCTTGCCGGTGCCGGGGCTGCCCGAGAACAGTGCGGTGATGCCGGTGCCCTTGCCGCCCTTGCCCTGGAGCTCCCCGAGGGCCATCACCTCGTCCCGGTCGCGGGCCCAGCCGATCAGTCGCACGACCTCGCGTCGGGTGTGCGTCGGGAGCACCAGGTCCTCGAGGGTCGCCGGCGTGCCCGAGGTTCGCAGCCGAGGGTCGCGCGTGCTCCCGAGCCGGCGCGCGGCCAGGCGGACGTCGTCCGAGGCGACGGGACGGCCGGACCGCGTCGCGTCGGCGTCCGCCCGGCGCCCGACCGCCGTGATCTCCTCGGGCGTCATGCGCAGCGTGAGGACGTCGCGCGTGGTCGCGGTCTCGCCGACGACCCGGTGCCACTGCTCGGCGCGCTGGCCCTGGCTCAGCCGCGCCGCCATGACGGCGGGCGGCAGCGGCACGGACCAGCGTGGGTCCCAACCGGTGCGACCGACGGCGATCACCGGGACCGCGGCACGCAGGTCGCCCAGCTGGTCGGACGCCAGGTGCGCGCCCGCGAGCACGAGCACCATGCCGCCGAGGCCGGCCTCGAGCACCAGCGCCTGCACGGTTCGACGGACCGACGCGGGGTCCGGACCGAGCCCGGGGGTGGCCGGCAGTCGCTCGAGGTCGCCGACGAGGCACGTGACGCCGACCTCGCGGCACGCGGCGACCGCGAGCGCCGTGCCGGCTGCGCCGACGGGGGAGTGCACCCAGACGAGCGGTTCGCCGGTGCGCAGCGCCGACGCGACGTCCTCGTAGCCGTCGAGGTCGACGGGCTCGGCGTCGAGCAGCACGGCGGCGGCGTCCGCGGTGACCTGGTGCGAGCCGAGGAGCCGGGCGACGACCCGGTCGGGCACGCGCAGTCGGCGGGCGAGGAGCACGTCGTCACCCTCGGGCGCGAGCAGACCGTGCCGAACCAGCAGCCCGTCGGGGGCGACGCGGTCCCGCGCGGCGGCGTCGACGACCGACGCGCCGATCAGCTCGAGCGCGAGCGCGACGGTGGGCCGGGCGGGAGCACCGTCTCCCGAGAGCAGGCCGCAGAGCAGGTGGGCCGACGGATGGAGCTCGGCCAGGAGCGCGACGAGCAGGAGTCGCTCGTCGACCGCCGTGAGACCGAACAGCTCGCGGACCGCGGTGAGGTGGTCCAGCGCGGCCGAGACGGGGTCGTCGAGCACGAGGACCCCCAGCGCGGCGAGCGCCCGGTCGCGCTCGGGCCACTCGGGCGACTCCGCACGACGGTCCACCGCAGCACGGAGCGCGACGAGCACCGCCGACGACGGCGTGGCGGTGGTCGTCGTCATGACTCGTACTCTCGCGCGTCGCCGGACCGTCGGTCGAGACCTGCGCCGGAAGTCCGGTAGCGACTACGCAGGGAACCGGGTCTGCGCGAGCAGCACCTCCGCGACCGCGCCGGCGAGCGCGGGTTCGAGCTCGAGGTCCATCACGCGTGCCGCGCGCAGAGCGAGCGGCTGGTCGCCCGTGGCCACGTCGAGGATCCGGCTCTTGAGCGCGTACTCGATCTGGGCGCGGTCGAGCAGCGTGAAGAGCCGCGCACGGACGTCGTTGGTGGCCAGCCGGGGCATCGGCCCGAGGTCGACGCGGAGCTCGGCACCCACGGGCACGGCCTCCACCGTGACCTGCCGACGGGTCGCCTCGCGCCGCACCTGGACCGCGACCGCACCCCCGTCGACCGTCGCGGTCGGTTCGACGTCGCCGCCGAGGGCCGGGAAGGTCAGCGTCCAGGTGCGCACCGTCGGCAGGTGGTCGACGTTCCCGGCAGGCGGCACGACGGTCACCGAGCCGACGGCCTGGTCGAGCCGGATCTCCGTCCGCGACACGGTCCCGTCCCGGGTGCCGTCGTCCTCGACGAGGACGAACGACGCGTCAGCGCCGACCACGACGACCATCTCGAGGTGGACGGGGTTGACCGGGTCGTTCGCGGGAACCTGATCGCCGTCGAGCGGGACGATCGCGCCGGCCCGGGCGAGCACGGGGATCGCCGCGAGGTCGCGGTGCAGGTGGATCTCACGGTCGCCGTCGTAGACGAGGTCGGTCAGCAGGTCGACCCAGGTGCCTGGGGGCAGCCACGCCGCGACGCGGCCGAGCAGGGTGCGGTGGTCGGCCGGCTCGGTGATCGCCGCGACGACGAGCTCGCTGCCGAACAGGAACTCGTTCGGCACGCGGTAGGCCTGCTCACGCTCCGGCCACCGGTAGTACAGCGGCAGGACCAGCGGTGTCCCTGCCGACGCCCGATGGTTCATGGCGTGCAGGTACGGCACGAGCCGGTGCCGCAATCGCAGGAACTCGGTCATGACACGCGCGGGCTCCGCGGCGAACGTCCACGGCTCCTTGGTGGTGAACTCGTTCGAGCCCGAGTGCAGCCGCAGCACCGGCGAGAACGTGCCGAGCTGCAGCCACCGGGTCGCGAGCTCGTCGTCCTTGGTCCCGAAGAAGTGCCCGCCGATGTCATGGCTCCACCAGCCGTAGCCGACGTTGCTCGCGGTGGCCGTGAAGTGCGGTTGGAAGGCGAGCGACGCCCAGGAGATCACGGTGTCGCCAGAGAACCCGACGGGGTAGCGGTGGCTTCCCGGGCCCGCGTACCGCGAGAAGGTCAGGCCCCGACGGCCGTCACGGCCGCTGTCGAGGAAGTGGAAGTGGTTGAGCATCCACAGCGGGTCGATGCCGGCGACGCGTGAGTGCGGACCGGACTGCCAGTCGAGCCACCAGAAGTCGACCCCCTCGGCCTCGAGCCCGCGGTGCAGCACCTCGAAGTACGCGGCGAGGAACTCGCGGTCGGTCACGTCGAACGAGATCGGCTCACCCGTCGAGGTCTCCCGGCCGAGGGCCGCCGCCATCGCCGGGTAGGCATCCTCGAAGGACCGCACGCCGTCGGCCGGGTGCACGTTGAGCGTCACCCGCAGGCCGTGCTCGTGCAGCCACGACAGCAGCGTCTCCGGTTCGGGGAAGAGCTCCCGGTTCCAGGTGTAGCCGGTCCAGCCGCTGCCGTGGGCAGGGTCGACGTCGACCACGTGCCAGTCCATGTCGATGACGCCGACCGAGAACGGGATGCCCTCGTCCCGGAACCTCGTCATGAGCCGGACGTACTCGTCGGCGGTGTACGCGTAGTAGCGGCTCCACCAGTTGCCGAGAGCCCACCGTGGGAGCACGGGCGGCCGCCCGGAGACGGCGTAGAACGCCTGCAGCGCCGCGGCGTAGTCGTGCCCGTACGCGAAGACGTAGAGGTCCTGCCGGTCGCCCGTGCGCGGCGCGACCCAGCCCTCGGCGTCGAACAGCAGGGATCCCGAGTCGTCGATGACGGCGTACCCGTCGCGTGAGACGAGACCGGGCTCGAGCGGGATCGCGCCGTCGGCCGTGTCGAGCGTGCGCGCTGTCCCGCCGAGGTCGCCGCCCGCCGAGCCGTACCGCCACACCGAGTGGTACGACGTCACGCCCCCTGCGACGGCGAGGCTCAGACCGCTCGTCGTGAACGGTCCCTTGTCGTAGCTCAGCCGGAATCGCGCGGTGACGATCTCGAGGTGGTCGCCGTGGTCGTGCACGGTGAAGTCGGGCACCGGCTGCTCGCGGTCGACGGCGAACGTGGACGCGTGGTCCTCGAACACGCCGTCCTCCGCGTGCTCCAGGCGCACCAGGCCGTCGGTGAGCACGGTGATGCGGTAGCGGTCGCCGCGGACGATCGCTCGGGGATCGGCGACGGGACGCGAGTCGAGGCGGTAGGCCGGCTTCATGCGGAGTCTCTCCCTGCCAGGTCGTGGGGCGGCGGCACGCCGTCCACGCTAGACCGCGCGCGGGCATGCGCAGCCACGTGGGGCGCCGCCGCCGACCCGGGCGCCGAGATCTTTCGGACGCGGGAGGCGTCGCCCGGACCGTCACCTCTGCCCCCGACGCTGACGTCCCCTCCGGTTGCCAGGCACGGGTCTCGGGTGTTCAGTCGCAGAGACGGTCGTCGCGGTGGAAGTCCGACAGGATGCCGGCCCGCGACCTCGCTGTCGTGCAAAGGAGCACAGACATGAAGTACGTCCCTCCCGGGCAGCCCGGAAGCATCGTCTCGGTCAAGCCGAGGTACGAGAACTTCATCGGTGGCGCGTGGGTGCCGCCGACGAGAGGCAAGTACCGCGTCAACGTGACCCCCGCGACGGCTCAGCCGATCACGGAGGTGGCCGAGTCGACGCCGGAGGACGTCGAGCTCGCCCTCGACGCCGCCCACGCGGCGAAGGACGCGTGGGGCGAGGCGACCGTGACCGAGCGCGCCGCGGTGCTCAACGCCATCGCCGACGTGATCGAGAAGAATGCCGAGATGCTGGCCGTCGCCGAGAGCTGGGAGAACGGCAAACCCGTCCGGGAGACGCTCAACGCCGACATCCCGCTGGTGATCGACCACTTCCGCTACTTCGCGGCTGCGGCACGCTCCGAGGAGGGCTCGTCGACCGAGATCGACAAGGACACGGTCGCCTACCACTTCCGCGAGCCGCTGGGCGTCGTCGGGCAGATCGTGCCGTTCAACTTCCCGTTGCTGATGGCGGCGTGGAAGCTCGCGCCGGCACTGGCGGCGGGCAACTGCTCGGTGCTCAAGCCGGCGTCGCCGACCCCGTGGTCGATCATGAAGCTGATGGAGGTCATCCAGGACGTCGTCCCGCCGGGCGTCATCAACGTCGTGACCGGGCCGGGCGCGGAGATCGGCAAGGCGCTCGCGGCGAACCCGCGCATCGCGAAGATCGCGTTCACGGGCGAGACCGTGACCGGGCGACTGATCATGCAGTACGCCGCGCAGAACCTGATCCCCTCCACCACCGAGCTCGGCGGCAAGTCGCCGAACATCTTCTTCAGCGACGTGATGGACCACGACGACGAGTTCCTCGACAAGGCGATCGAGGGCCTGGTCCTGTATGCCTTCAACAAGGGCGAGGTCTGCACGGCGCCGTCCCGGGCCCTCATCCAGGAGGACATCTACGAGAAGTTCATGGAACGGTGCCTGGCCCGGATCGCGGCGATCAAGCAGGGCGACCCGTTGGACACCGAGACGATGATCGGCCCGCAGGTGTCCAAGCAGCAGATCGACAAGATCTCGTCGTACGTCGACATCGGGCGCGCCGAAGGTGCCGAGGTCCTCATCGGCGGCCACCGCTCGACCATGGAAGGGGAGTTCGCGACCGGCTACTTCTACGAGCCGACCGTGCTCAAGGGCGACAACAAGATGCGCGTGTTCCAGGAGGAGATCTTCGGGCCGGTGCTGGCCGTGACCACCTTCAAGGACGACGCGGAGGCGTTGGAGATCGCCAACGACACCCTGTACGGGCTGGGCGCCGGGGTCTGGACCCGCAACGGGAACCGGGCCTACACGATGGGCCGCAAGATCAAGGCCGGTCGTGTCTGGACGAACTGCTACCACCAGTACCCGGCGGGCGCGGCGTTCGGCGGCTACAAGATCTCCGGCGTCGGTCGCGAGAACCACCGGATGATGCTCGACCACTACAGCCAGACGAAGAACCTGCTGGTCAGCTACAGCACGAAGCCGTTGGGCTTCTTCTGAGCCGGCTCGTTCGGCTCGTTCGGAGTCGGTCAGGAGCACCGAGGAGGGTGATGTCCGAGACGACCGTCCCGGCACGCATCACGGCCACCCCGGCGGCACGCGAGGCGATCGCTCGCCTGCGTGCCGACCGGGGCGGCCCGGTGATGTTCGTGCAGTCAGGTGGGTGCTGCGCGGGCAGCACCCCGATGTGCTTCCCGCTGGGGGAGTTCATCCTGGGCGACGTCGACGTCCTGCTGGGCGACATCGACGGCAGCCCGTTCTACATCGACAAGCGCCTCGACGAGGCGTGGCACCAGGACGTGTTCCTGCTCGACGTCGCAGAGGGCGGTCCCGAGGACTTCTCGCTGCCGGCGGGGGAGGACCTGCACTTCGTCACGCTCTCGCCCGCCTGCGTCGTGCCGACGGACTGACGGCGCCGTCGGTCCGTCGGCACGACCGTCCGACGGCGGTCCCGCCCGTCATGCCGGTCGGCCGACGTGCTCCGCGGTGAGGGTGAACCGCGCCCGCAGCAGCGCATCGGTGCGGCTCGACGGGCCGACGAGCAGCTCGAACTCGCCGGGCTCGACGACGCGGCGCCCCTGGGCGTCGACGATCGTGCACGTGGAGACCGGTAGCGCGAGGTCCACGGTGCGCGCCTCGCCGGGGGCGAGATCGATCTGGCGGTAGGCCTTGAGCTCGCGGTCGGCCCAGCTGGCCGACGTGACGAGGTCGCGCAGGTAGACCTGGACGGTCTCGCGCACCGGCCGGCTCCCGGTGTTGCGCACGGTGACCTCGGCGCGGACCACGTCGACGACGACCTCGTCGAGCAGCCGCAGGTCGGCGTACTCGACGGTCGTGTACGACAGCCCGTCCCCGAACGCGAACGCCGGCGTCTGTGGCAGGTCGGCGTACCGGTCCCCGTGCTGCCCG
Source organism: Pseudomonadota bacterium (assembly GCA_021833345.1). Taxonomy (GTDB): domain Bacteria; phylum Actinomycetota; class Actinomycetes; order Actinomycetales; family Cellulomonadaceae; genus JAJDFX01. The sequence goes on from JAKBFW010000012.1 coordinate 21,764, forward strand.
CGGACCTGGTTGTAGTACGTCGGCTGCTGGCCGGCGTGGCGCGCGAACGAGATCGGCAGCCGCCCGGAGGGCTCGATCAGCCCGAGGAGGAGCTCGGTGATCGCCTGTCCCCCGCGCATGCCGGGGTTCGCCGCCCAGACCACGGCGGAGGCGGTCAGCGCGGACTCGGGGAGCGCGAGCGGCTTGGACGCGATGAGGACGACGACCATCGGCGTGCCCGTCGCCGCGAGGGCGTCGAGCAGGGCGACCTGACCGCCGATGAGCTCGAGCGTCGCGGTGGAGCGACCCTCGCCGACGAGCTCGATCCGGTCGCCGACCGCGACGACCACGACGTCGGCGGCGCGCGCCAGGGCGACGGCCTCGTCGAGGAGGGCCGGGTCCGGGGCGCACGGCACGACGACCGGTGGTCGCGGCTGGCCGTCGGGGAAGGTCGCGCCGTCGGGGTCGGGGGCGAGGGCGAGGATGTCCGCGCCCCGGGCGCTCGTGACGGACCACCCCGTCGGGACCGTCGCGCGCACCCCGTCGAGCACGGTGGTGATCATGTCGCGGGGCTGCCCGTCGGGGAGCCAGTCGACCTGTCCCGAGCTGCCTGCCCAGTCCCCGAGCTGGGTCTGCGCGTCGTCGGCCAGGGGCCCGACCACCGCGACGGTGCGCGTCGCGCGCCCCGACCCGTCGGCCCGTCCGTCGTCCGTCCGACGGAAGCCGCCGTCCAACGGCAGGAGCCCGTCGTTGCGCAGCAGCACCAGCGACCGGCGGGCGACCTCGAGGTTGAGCGCGGCGTGGCTCGCGCTGCCGACCACGGCGCGCTGCGCGTCCGCGTCGGGACGGCGGGGGTTCTCGAACAGCCCGAGCTCGAGCTTGAGGGTGAGGATGCGGGCGACCGCCCGGTCGATCTCCGCCTCGTCGAGCAGCCCGCGCGCGATCGCCTCCTGGGCGCCGGCGAAGAACTGCGGCGTGGTCATGACCAGGTCGTTGCCCGCCCGCACGGCAGCCGCCGCAGCGTGCACATGGTCGGGCTGGACGTGCTGCTCCCAGACCATCCGACCGACGTTGTCCCAGTCGGTCACGAGCGTGCCGGTGTAGCCCCACTCGCCACGCAGCACCTCGTCGAGCAGCCACGCGTTCACCGTGATCGGTACACCGTCCATGGTCTGGTAGCCGAGCATGAACGTGCGACAGCCCTCGCGCGCCACCCGCTCGAACGGCGGCAGGAACCACGAACGGAGCTTGCGGCGCGAGAGGTCCGCCTCCGAGGCGTCCCGGCCGCCCTGCGTCTCGGAGTACCCCGCGAAGTGCTTCGCGGTCGCGAGCAGCGCGGTCGGGTCGTCCGGACCGTCGCCCTGGTAGCCGCGGACCATCGCCGAGGCGAGCTCGCCGATCAGGTACGGGTCCTCGCCGAACGTCTCACCGACGCGGCCCCACCGCAGGTCGCGGGCGATGCACAGGACCGGGGAGAAGGTCCAGTGCACCCCCGTCGTGGCCGCCTCGACCGCCGTCGCCCGCGCCACCTGCTCGATCAGGTCCGCGTCCCACGTCGCGGCCATGCCGAGCTGGGTCGGGAAGATCGTCGCTCCCTCGCAGAACGAGTGGCCGTGGATGCAGTCCTCGCCGACCAGGATCGGGATCCGCAACCGCGTCTGCGCGACGAGGCGGTGGGCGAGCTCCAGGCGCTCCGGCGACGTGTGCAGCAACGAGCCCGCATGCGTGACGACGATGTGGTCCTCGACGCCCTCGCGCGCGTCGAGCTGCATCATCTGGCCGATCTTCTCCGGAAGGGTCATCCGGGCGAGCAGATCGGCGACGCGGTCGGGGACAGGACGGCTCGGGTCCTCGTAGGGGTGGCGGGTGCGCATCGACATGACTCCTCGGTCGGAGGGTGCCAGGGCAGGGAAGCGGCCGCCCTGGTCAGCCGACCCGGAACCGCTGCACCAGGTCGTCCATCAGCGTGTCCAGCCGCGGGTCGACCTGCCGACGGGCCGGATCGCCGTCGTACCAGTCGATGATCTCGCGGGCGCCCTGCTCGAACGGGATCGTCGCCCGGAAGTCGGGGACGACCGTGCGCAGCTTGCTGTTGTCGAAGATCATCGAGTGCGCCTTGTCGCCGAGCAGACCGGCGCCCCACGCCGGGTCGGCGGCCGCGATGACGTCCGACGGCACATGGACGATGCGTGCCTCGACCCCGGCCGCGGACGCGAGCGCGCGCGTGATCTGGTCCCAGGTCGGGGCGTCGTCCGAGGTGATGTGGAAGGCGTCCCCGATCGCGCGTGGGTGCCCGAGCAGCGGGACGAACCCCTTGGCGAAGTCGGCGTGGTGGGTCAGCGTCCACAACGACGTCCCGTCCCCGTGGACCACGACCTCCTTGCCGTCGCGCATCCGCTGCACGGCGGTCCAGCCGCCGTCGAGCGGGATCAGGGTCTTGTCGTAGGTGTGCGACGGCCGCACGATCGTCATCGGGAAGGCTTGCTCGCGGTAGGCCTCGACGAGCACGTCCTCGCACGCGATCTTGTCGCGCGAGTACTGCCAGTACGGGTTGCGCAGGGGAGTGGACTCCACGACCGGCACGCGAGCCGGCGGCGTCTGGTAGGCGGAGGCCGAGCTGATGAACACGTACTGGCCGGTGCGACCGGTGAACAGCTCGATGTCGGCGCGGACGTGGTCAGGGGTGAACGCCACCCAGTCCACGACCGCGTCGAACTCGAGCCCGGCGAGGGCCTCGCGCATCGAGCCCGGGTCGCGCACGTCGGCGCGGTGCACCGTGACACCGTCCGGGAGCGGGCGGGTGGTGCTCGCCCCCCGGTTGAGCACGTGCAGGTCGATGCCGCGCTCGACGGCGAGGCGGGTGCTCGCCGAGCTGATCGTGCCGCTGCCGCCGATGAACAAGACCGTGAGTGCGCTCATGCAGGCAACGCTAACGGTGCGCCGGGTCCCGGCCGTCCGACGCTCCCGACGCGTCGGGAGCGGGACTCTCCGCAGGGTCGCGCGTGCGTGGCGTTCCCGGTCGGCGCCGCTCAGTCCGTCCGGCGGGAGAGCATGCCGCGGACGTAGGCCGCCTGCCCCGCGTGCTGGAGGTCGTCGGCCGTGACACTGACCAGTCGCACGCCCAGGCTCACCGGCGGGTCCCAGGACTCGTCGACGATGCGATCGAGATCCGCGGGCGCGAGCCCGGCCAGCTGGGTGACCGTCTGGGCGTGGACGGCGTCGTGGTAGCCGAGGAGCAGATCGCCCGAGGTCACCGTGACTGCGGCGACGTCGGGTGACCCGTGCCCGTAGCCCGTGTCGGACGCCGGGAACGGCAGCGCGAAGCGCCCCGACCAGCCCTGCGAGGTCCAGACCTGCTCGACGCCGAACGCGTCGGCCACGTGGTCGTCCTGCACCCGGGTCAGGTGCCACACGAGCCACGCGATCGAGTTGGCGTCGTCGTCGACCCGGTAGGCGAGCTGCTCGGGGGTGAGTCCCTCCACCACCCGGTGCACCACTCCGCGCACCCGCCCGAACTCATCCGCCAGGAGCTCTGCCACGTCCATCGCGTCCCACCTCTCCGTCGTGACCGTCGCCGCCACGGTACCGGCCAGGACGCCCGAGGGCACCGGCGTCACGGCACCGGCGCCCTCGGGCGTCCTCGACGTTCGGGTCGGGCGCAGGGTCGGACGCCGGCTACAGCGCCGCCAGGATCGCCTCGACCTGCACCTTCGCGTCGCCGAACAGCATCGCCGTGTTCTCGCGGAAGAACAGCGGGTTCTGCACCCCGGCGTACCCCGTCGCCATCGAGCGCTTGAACACGATGACCTGCTTGGCCTTCCAGACCTCGAGCACCGGCATCCCCGCGATCGGCGAGCTCGGGTCCTCGAGCGCGGCTGGGTTGACCGTGTCGTTGGCGCCGATGACGAGCACGACGTCGGTCGAGGGGAAGTCGCCGTTGATCTCGTCCATCTCCAGGACGATGTCGTACGGCACCTTGGCCTCGGCCAGCAGCACGTTCATGTGGCCGGGGAGTCGCCCGGCCACCGGGTGGACGCCGAACCGGACGGTGACCCCTGCGTGCCGGAGCCGGGCGGTCAGGTCAGCGACCGGGTACTGCGCCTTGGCGACCGCCATGCCGTAGCCGGGGGTGATGATGACCGAGCGTGCGTCCTTGAGCAGCTCGGCCACCTCGGGGGCGAGGATCTCGCGGTGCTCCCCGTAGTCGACGTCGCCCGCCGCGACGGTGCCGCCCTCCACGCCGAAGCCGCCGAGGATCACGCTGATGAACGACCGGTTCATCGCCCGGCACATGATGTAGGACAGGATCGCACCGGAGGAGCCGACCAGGGCCCCCGTGACGATGAGCAGGTTGTTGTTGAGCATGAAGCCTGCGGCGGCCGCCGCCCACCCGGAGTACGAGTTGAGCATCGACACCACGACGGGCATGTCCCCGCCGCCGATCGACGCCACCAGGTGCCAGCCGACGAGCAGGGCGATCACGGTCATGGCCGCGAGCGGGATGACGGAGTTGCTCGCCAGGAACCAGGCCATCAGCCCGGCGGACACGATGAGGGCGCCGAGGTTGAGCATGTTGCGCCCGGGGAGCATCAGCGGCGCGCTCTTGATCTTCGCCGAGAGCTTGAGGTACGCCACGATCGAGCCGGTGAAGGTGACGGCACCGATGAGCACGCCGAGGAAGACCTCGACCTGGTGCACCGACTCGGCAGGTTCGGTGATGAACGAGTTGTAGCCGACGAGCACGGCCGCGGCGCCGACGAAGCTGTGCAGCATCGCGATCAGCTCGGGCATCTGCGTCATCTCGACGGTGCGGGCCCGCCAGATGCCGATCGAGGCGCCGATCGCGAACACGAGCACGACGAGGATCAGGGTGACGATGACGGGCCGCTGGCTGCGGTCCAGCGCCAACGCGACGGTCGCGACGAGGGCGAGGCCCATGCCGACCATGCCGATCATGTTCCCCTGGCGCGCGGAGCTCGGCTTGGACAGCCCCGCGAGCGACAGGATGAAGAGGACGGCGGCGATCAGGTAGACGCCTTGAACGAGCGATGTGAGCATCAGGCGTCCTTCCGGAACATGCCGAGCATCCGGTACGTGACCAGGAAGCCACCGAAGATGTTGATGCTGGCGACCGACGCGGCGACGAACGCGATCACGGTCGCCACCAGGTTGTCGGACCCGAGCTGGAGGAGTGCGCCGACCAGGATGATCCCGGAGATCGCGTTGGTCTGCGCCATCAGCGGGGTGTGCAGCGAGTGCGACACGTTGGAGATCACGTAGTAGCCGATGAAGACGGCGAGCGCGAACACCGTGAAGCTCGTCTGGAACACGGTCGGCGAGTAGGTCATCGCCAGCGTCACCAGGACCACCCCCAACCCGGTCCACACCATGCGTCGCATCGACTTCCGCTTGGCCTCCTCGGCGTCGAGACGGGCCTTCTCCGCCGGGTCGACGATCGCGACTGCCGCCGCGGGTGCGGGCGCCGCGGCCGACACCTGGATCGGCGGTGGTGGCCAGAGGATCTCGCCGCCGCTCGTCACGGTCATGCCGCGCTGCACCTGGTCCTCCAGGTCCAGCACGAACACCCCGTCCTTCGCCGGGGTGAGCAGCGTCATGAGGTTGACGATGTTGGTACCGAAGAGCTGCGAGGTGTGCTGCGGCATCCTGCTGGTGAGGTCGGTGTAGCCGATGATCACCACGCCGTTGTCGGTGACGATCTTCTCGCCGGGGACGGTGAGCTCGCAGTTACCGCCACCCGAGGCCGCGAGGTCGACGATCACCGAACCCGGCTTCATCGCCGCCACCATCGCCGCCGTGATGGTCCGGGGTGCCGAGCCGCGCACCAGGGCGGTCGTGATGACGATGTCCGCCTTGGCGGACTCCTCGGCATACATCGCCTGCGTCAGCGTCTCCTGCTCGGCGGTGAGCTCGCGGGCATACCCGTCGGCCGACACCTCCTGCTGCGCGGTGGCGGCCTGGACGAACGTCGCCCCCATCGACTCGATCTGCTCGCCGACCTCCGGGCGCACGTCGAACGCGCGCACCTGCGCGCCGAGGCTCGCGGCCGCACCGATCGACGAGAGACCGGCGACCCCGGCCCCGATGACGAACACCGTCGCCGGGGTCGTCTTGCCGGCAGCCGTCACCTGGCCGGTGAACATCCCGCCGTACTCCTCGGCGGCCTCGATCACCGCGCGGTAGCCCGCGACGTTGGACATCGTGGACAGCACGTCGAGCGCCTGCGCGCGGGAGATGCGTGGCACGGCGTCGAGCGCCAGAGCAGTCACCTTCCGCGCCGAGAGCGCGGTGACCAGGTCGCCGCGGGCGTGCGGGCTGAGCATCGCCACCAGGGTCGCGCCCTCGTGCAGGGCGGCGACCTCCGCATCGGACGGCGGGTTGACCGCTGCGACGAGGTCCGCCCCCCAGACGGTCGGCGCGTCGCCGATCGTCGCGCCCGCCGCCTCGTAGACCGCGTCGGTGAAGCTGGCACCGAGGCCGGCACCTGCCTGCAGGACGACGTCATGACCGAGCTTGCGGAGCTGCGTGACCGTCTTGGGGGTCGCAGCGACGAGCCGCTCGCCCTCGCGGGTCTCCTTGGGTATGCCGATGAGCATCAACTACTCCTCGTCCGGGTGCGCGCACGGTGCACCCCTGTGGGTGGGAACAGGTCGGTACGAACCCGCGGGCAACGCTGCCCTCGACGAGAAGATCACGTGTCTGCGTCGCCATCGACGAGACCGCAACCACCTCGGCACCACAAGACCCCGTGTGACACGGACCGACCATAGTGGCGCCGTGACAAACACGACTGGGCCGTTGGTCCGACCGCATCGAAGGTCGGGGGTGCTGTCGTGCCTGCGATCCGCGTGGGTGACGGGCCCGGTGACGACGGCTCCCGCCCGGACGACCTGAGTCCCGAAGGCTGAGAGGGAGGATCGGTAGGCGATCACGTCCCCCTTCCCCGATCCCGACCCGGGCCCGCTCGACCACGGTGGCCGGCCCGTGCTCAATCTAGACCGCGCGACCGACGCCGCTGCGACGCCCCGCGCCACCCGCGGCGGACCCGCTCGGAATGCCGGAGCCGCCGCTCCGGTTGGACCCGGCGTGGACATGACTGAGAGCAGCCCCGTCGAGGTGCACGTGTGGTCCGATGTCGCCTGCCCGTGGTGCTTCATCGGGAAGCGTCGGTTCGAGAGCGGGGTACGCCAGTTCGGCGGGAAGGTCGCGCTCGAGTACCACTCCTACGAGCTCGCGCCCGACACGCCCGTGGACTTCGAGGGCAGCGAGGTCGAGTTCCTCGCGGCCCACAAGGGCCTGCCGGAGTCCCAGGTCACGCCGGTGCTGGGCCACCTGACCGAGCTCGCCGCGGCTGAGGGCCTGAGCTACGACTTCTCCGCCGTGCGCCACACCAAGACCGTGCTGGCCCACCAGGCGATCCACCATGCCAAGGCCGAGGGCAAGCAGCTCGAGCTGGTCGAGCGACTGTTCCACGCGTACTTCGAGGAGGGACGCCATCTCGGCCACGCGGACGAGCTCGCGATGCTGGCCGCCGAGGTCGGGCTCGACCCGGACGACGTGCGCCGGGTCCTCGCCGACGGCACGTATGCGCAGGCCGTCCAGGCGGACATCGACCTCGCGCGGGAGATCGGGATCGCGGGTGTGCCGTTCTACGTCATCGGCCGGTACGGGGTGTCCGGCGCCCAGAGCCCGGAGGTCTTCGCCACGGCCCTCGCGCGTGCGGTCGAGGACGCCGCGAGCGAGGTGTCCGTCGTCGACGGGGCGACGGACGAGCCGGTTCGATGAGTGCGACCGCGGGAGGGGGCGACGCGACCGAGGTCGGGCGGACGAGACAGCAGCTGGCGCGCCGCCTCGAGGTGGTCGGAGACGAGGACGCAGGGCTGTGCGTGGACGGGGTCTGCGTCATCCCCTCGACGGTGGGGCGAGCAGCGACCGCGTCGAGGAGTCGCCCCGTGCTGGCGGTCGCGGGTGACGGTGCGGCTGTCGAGGGTCCCGAAGACCGCGGGTGACGGACGTCGGCGTCCCGGGCGGCGCTACCGGTGTCCTTCGGCTGCGCTGCGGGCGGTCCAGGCGGTCGCGGTCGGAGTGACAACGGCGCCGAGGGCGACCCCCGCGACCAGGGCGAGGGCGACCGCGCCGGTGCGGACCCCGCGTCCGGGCACCGGGCGTGCAGGATCGGGACGGCGGACGTCCTTCGCGGCCAGGACGACGGTCTCGCGCACGTGGGCGAGGACGTGGATCGCCGTCAGCCCGAACCAGATCACGAAGCTCGCCTGGTGGGCCGTCAGGATCAGTCCGGCATGGTCCGGCCCGACGATGATCAGCCAGACCCCGGTCCCGAGCAGCACGACGGTCATCGCGATCAGCACCGGGCCGATCAGCCGAAGCACCGGGTGAGGAGGGCCGCGGCGCACGTATGGCGCCGCACGGGTGTAGTACCTCGCGAACCGGTAGCCGGTGGCGACGATCTTCAGCGCGACGGGGGGGATCAGGAGCAGCCCGATGAACAGGTGCAGCGTGATCAACCCGCGGATGCTGAGGATCGTCAGCCCTTCGGCGAACAGCAGCACGACCAGCAGCACCCCGACCGTCCCGGTCAGGCGGCTGTTCCCCTCGACGCCCGCGTCGGCGGACCCCGCATCGACGGCCTCAGCCCTGTGACTCATGCCGGGAACGGTAGGCAGGTTCGCTGGACGTTTGCTGGATTCGGGCGGGGGCGCGCGGGCGCCGGCCGTACCGATCGGACGTGGCTCCCTGCGGTCACAGGCGCGGCACGTTCCGGAGGTTCGAGCGCGCCATCGCCATGACCTCGCCCATCCCGCCGCCGAGGATCTCCTTGCTCATCGCCGCGGTGAACCCGGCGACCTGCTTGCGGGTGATCTTGGGCGGCAGCGACAACGCCCTCGGGTCGGTGACCAGGTCGACGAGCGCCGGCCCCGGGTGCGCGAGCGCCTCCTGGATCGCGCCGCGGATGTCCGTCGGCTGCTCGACGCGCACCGCGTGGATGCCGACGGCGCGCGCGACAGCGGCGTAGTCGATCGCGGGGGAGTCGGTCGCAAAGCTGGGGAGACCCTCGACCATCATCTCCAGGCGCACCATGCCGAGGGTCGCGTTGTCGAACAGGATGATCTTGACGGGCAGGTCGTAGTGCTGGAGGGTCACGAGCTCGCCCAGGAGCATCGAGAGGCCGCCGTCGCCGGCCATCGCGATGACCTGGCGGCCGGGGAACGCCTTCGCCGCGCCGATCGCGTGCGGCAGCGCGTTCGCCATCGAGCCGTGCAGGAACGAGCCGATCACGCGACGCCTGCCGTTCGGGGTGAGGTAGCGCGCGGCCCAGACGTTGCACATCCCGGTGTCGACCGTGAACACCGCGTCGTCGGCCGCCACCTCGTCGAGCACCACGGCGGCGAACTCCGGGTGGATCGGCAGGTGGTGCTCGACGTCCTTGGTGTAGGCGCCGACGACGGTGCCCATCGCCTTCGCGTGCTTGGACAGCATGGCCTCGAGGAACGTGCGGCTCGAGGCCTTGCGGACCAGCGGCAGCAGTGCGCGGACCGTCTCGCCGACGTCGCCCAGCACCGCGAGGTCCATGCGCGTGCGCCGTCCCAGCCGGGTGGGCTCGATGTCCACCTGAGCGGTGCGCACGCCGTCGGGGAGGAACTGGTCGTACGGGAAGTCGGTGCCGAGCATCAGGAGCAGGTCGGCGCCCTCGATGGCCGCCTGGCACGCGCCGTAGCCGAGGAGCCCGCTCATGCCGACGTCGAAGGGGTTGTCGTACTGGATGTGCTCCTTGCCGCGCAGGCTGTGGCCGATCGGCGCGGCGAGCCTGTCGGCGAGGGCGATGACGTCGTCGTGCGCACCGCGGGTGCCCGCCCCGGCGAAGATCGCGACCTTGCCCGCGGCGTTGATCGCGTCGGCGAGGGCTTGGACGTCCTCGGCCGCGGGGATCACGCGCGGCGCGCTCGGGCGCGTGAGGACGTCCGGCGCGGGAGCGGTCGTCTCGAGGTCGGCGACGTCTCCGGGCAGGGTCAGGACGGCCACGCCCGGGGCGCCATAGGCGTGGTGGATCGCGCTGCGGATGACCCGAGGCGCCTGTTCGCCGTTGGAGATCATCTCGGAGTACACCGAGCACTCGGTGAACAGCCGGTCGGGGTGGGTCTCCTGGAAGTACTGGGTGCCGATCTGGGTGCTCGGGATGTGCGAGGCGATCGCGAGCACCGGGACGCGGGACCGGTTGGCGTCGTAGAGGCCGTTGATGAGGTGCAGGTTGCCCGGTCCGCAGGACCCGGCGCAGACGGCGAGCCGTCCGGTGAGCTCGGCCTCGGCGGCCGCCGCGAACGCCCCGGCCTCCTCGTGCCGGACCTGCACCCACTCGATGCCCTCGGTACGACGGACCGCGTCGACGACCGGGTTCAGGCTGTCGCCGACGATGCCGTACACGTGGCGCACGCCGGCGGCGACGAGCTGGTTGACGAGCTGATCGGCGACGGACTGCGCGCGGGCCATGGCGACTCCTCAGACGGAAACATGGGATGATTCCATTGTGCGCCTGGGACCGAGGTCCTCCTGACGGGATCGGGTGTGACGCTGGCGACGTCCGTGCGGACGGCGGCCTGTCGCTGTCGACCCCTCCCCGGGGCGGGTCACCGTGCCGGGCAGACGCCGGTCGCGACGAGGGTGGCGTAGTCGAAGGCCGGTCCGGCGATGACGGAGAGCGGTTCGACCGTCGACGTGCCCGCCGCGGTGCGAAGGGTCACGGTCGGCACCGCCTTCTCGACCAGTCGACCGCAGTCGACGATCTTCCACAGGATGACGAGCTGGGTCGTCGTCCCGGCGTGCGCGCGCTGCGGAAGGAGGTCGCTCGCGGCGGGTTGGGCGTCCCGAGGGGTCACCCAGGCGTCCTCGACGGTCGCGCCGGGCAAGTCGGCGACGGACTCGATCGTGAACCACGGCCAGCCGTGCGGGTCCAGATCGATCGCGGACCTGACCTCGT
>JAKBFW010000132.1 GCA_021833345.1 Pseudomonadota bacterium
CCTCAGCTTCGCCGGTCAGGCCTCAAAGCTCGCCGGCGGGAACATCAGCTTCACGACGCTCCCGATCACCGGGTTCGGCGTCCGCAACGGGCAGGACGTCAACCTCGTCGACCTCGCCCAGGTCCGCTCGCTCGCGGCACAGCTGCTGTCCAGCGCACCGGCCTCGACGTCGGCGGGGGCGCCGTCGGGCACGGCGGGGGGTAGCTCGGGGGGCAGCTCGGGGGGCGCAGCCTCGACCGGCCACGCCGCGACGTCAGCCGGGTCCGCGTCGAGCACGCCTGCGAACCCCGGTCTCGGCAGCGCCGCGTCGACTCCGCTGGAGTCCTCGTCGATCCCGTGCGTGAAGTGATCGCCCGGCCTCGGTGAGGCGGTCGTCGGAGCGCTGCGCGGCACCGTCCGCGCGGCGGGCACCGGGTCGAGCACGTCGGTCATAACCTGCTCAGATGACCCACACCACCGACCCCGCTGACGGGTCCTCCGAGTCACCTGCCACGGGGATCTTCACCCACGTCCCGCACCCGCGCATCGCCGCGCGCAAGGAGACCGGACCGGCGAAGACGTCGGACCTGCGGACCAAGGGCAAGGGCCCGATCGGCCGGCTGAACGCCCGCGTCGGAGTCATGATCACGGTGGCTGTCGGCACGATGTGGACCGCCTACCTGTTCACGCTGCTGGCGCTGATCTCGCTGCCGGCCGCGGTGAAGTCCCACGACACGATCATCCTGGTCGCGTGGATCGCGCAGACGTTCCTGCAGCTGGTGCTCCTGCCGATCATCATCGTCGGGCAGAACGTGCAGGCCGCCGCCGCCGACCAGCGGTCCGAGGACACGTACAAGGACGCCGAGGCCGTCCTGCACGAGGCCCTGCAGATCCAGGCGCACCTGCAGGCCCAGGACGAGATCCTCCAGCGTCTGATCGACGCCGCCGCCGCGTCGGCGACGGCTCCGCCCGGCCCCGAGAAGCCAGGCAGTCCGGCAAATTGAGGTTAGGCTCGCCTAACCTGTACGGTGTGCACCGAGCGCCGGGCCAGCAGGGCCCGTCGCCGACCGGACTCAGGCCGGACACCGACAGGACAGGAACCCGCCACCGATGACCCCGACCTCCGTCGCCGCACTGGGAGCCATCGCCGGCGTCACGATCTACGTCGGCCTCCCCCTCGGGCGCCTGCGCACCGCGATGCCGCGCACCCGCGCACTCCTCAACGCGGTCGCCACCGGCATCCTGATCTTCCTGGTGTGGGACGTGCTGACGCACGCCTGGGAACCCGTCGACACAGCGCTCGCGGCGCACGACCTCCGGACCGCCGGCACCGACGGCGTCCTGTTCGCAGCCGCCTTCACCGTCGGGCTCATGAGCCTCGTGTACTTCGACCGCTGGCGCGCCGGTCGCGTGACGACGCGGCTCTCCGCCGGACCCGGAGCGGCGGCGACAGGCCAGCTCACCGACGTCGCGCCCGGGGTCGCACGGGCCCAACGGCTCGCGACGATGATCGCGATCGGCATCGGCCTGCACAACTTCGGCGAAGGGCTGGCGATCGGCAACAGTGCCGCGTCCGGGCAGCTCCAGCTCGCCGTGCTGCTGGTGATCGGGTTCGCGCTCCACAACGCGACCGAGGGCTTCGGGATCGTCGCGCCGATGGCCGCCGAGGGGTACCGGCCGAGCTGGGGGCAGCTCGGGCTGCTCGGGCTGATCGGCGGCGGCCCCACGTTCCTCGGCACACTGGTCGGGCAGCGGTTCGTCAGCGACGTCACGTCGATCGCGTTCCTCGCCCTGGCCGCCGGGTCGATCCTCTACGTCGTGATCGAGCTGCTCGCCGTCGCGCGCCGGACGGGACGCAAGGAGCTCACGACCTGGGGCATCGTCCTGGGCGTCATGCTCGGCTTCGCGACGGACGCGATCGTGACGGCCGCCGGCGCCTGAACCGCCCGCACGACCGTTTGCCCCTGGTCGCCGGCGGGTCGACCATGAAGGTGACTCCCGACTGCGGGGTCGGGGGCGTGCGAGAGCACGGTGATGACGGTGTTCACGGATCGCGCCGACGCGGGACGTCGCTTGGCCCACCGGATGAAGACCCACCGGGGTGAGGACGTCGTCGTCCTCGGTCTCCCCCGCGGCGGGGTCGTCGTCGCCTACGAGGTCGCGCTGGCGCTGGGGGCGCCGCTGGACGTGATCGTGGTCCGCAAGCTCGGCGTGCCGTACCAGCCGGAGGTCGCGATGGGTGCGATCGGCGAGGAGGGCGTCGTCGTGGTCGACGAGGACACCGTCGCCCACGCCGGGATCGCCGAGGGTGAGCTGGCTGCGATCGAGCGACGCGAGCGGGCGCTGCTGGACACGCGGGTCGCGCACTACCGCGCGGGACGCGAGCGCGTCGACCTGGCCGGCCGGCTCGCCCTCATCGTGGACGACGGGATGGCGACCGGTGCGACCGCGCGAGCCGCGTGCCAGGTCGCTCGTCGTCTCGGTGCGGCACGGGTCGTCGTCGCGGTCCCGGTCGCCTCGTGCGGTGCGATCCGGGCGATGACCGACGCGGACGAGGTCTACTCCCTCGCGGCTCCGCACCCGTTCACGGCCGTCGGCTCGGTCTACGACGACTTCTCACCGACGACGGACGAGGAGGTCGTCGTCCTCCTCGACCTCGCCCGCCGCCGCGATCCCGACCACCCGGGCCCCGCCGCCCGGCGGTCGACCGACACCGAGGTCACGATCCCGGTTCCGGGACACACCGTCCTCGGCGAGCTGCACCTCCCGTCGCACGCGAGCGCCGTGGTGCTGTTCGCGCACGGCAGCGGGAGCAGCAGGCACAGCCCCCGCAACCGGTTCGTCGCATCGGTGCTGCACCGGGCGGGTCTCGGCACCCTCCTGCTGGACCTGCTCTCGCCCGAGGAGGAGCTCGACCGGTCTCACGTCTTCGACGTGGTGCTGCTCGCCAACCGGCTCGCGGCGGCGACCCGGTGGCTGCACGCCCGGCCCGACACGAGGACCTGCCAGGTCGGCTACTTCGGCGCCAGCACCGGTGCCGCCGCGGCGCTGTGGGCCGCGTCGGACCCCACGCTCGCGGTCGCGGCGGTCGTGTCCCGCGGCGGTCGACCTGACCTGGCGGCGTCCCGGCTCGGCCGGGTCTCCGCCCCGACGCTGCTGATCGTCGGCGGCGCGGACACCGTGGTCGTCGAGCTGAACCGCGAGGCCCAGGGGCTCCTGCGCTGCCCGAACGAGCTCGCACTCGTCCCGGGCGCCATGCACCTGTTCGAGGAGCCCGGCGCACTGGCCCAGGTCGCCCTGCTCGCGAGCGACTGGTTCACGCAGCACCTGGTGTCATCGCCCGTGGACAACAGCGCGCTGGTCGCCCGGTAGTCGGGCCGACCCGCGCACGTCTTCGGAGGTGATCGGCCATGACAGCACCGGGCGCGCTCAGCATCGACGTCGCACGTCATCCGCGTCGCCGCACGTGACGACGACCGAGCGAGACCACCGGCCCGCCGGAGTAGCGTCGGGGAACCGACCGCCTGAGGATGCAGCGAGCACGCAGCGAGCACGTCAAGAACACGGAGGACCTCCACGTGACCGAGACCCCCACGGACCTCCTCGCCGAGGCCACCGCTCTCGCACCGATCCTGGTCGACCTCCGGCGCCGGCTGCACCGCATCCCGGAGATCGGGCTGCGCCTGCCGCTCACCCAGGCCGCGGTGCTCGCGGCCCTGCACGAGATCGAGCAGGACCACGCCGTCGACCTCGAGATCACGACGGGCACGGCCCTCAGCTCGGTCGTCGCGGTGGTCCGTGGATCGCGGCCCGGGCCGGCCGTCCTGCTGCGCGCGGACATGGACGCGCTCCCGGTCACCGAGGACACCGGCGAGGAGTTCACCAGCGAGCACCCCGGCGCGATGCACGCCTGCGGACACGACCTGCACACCGCAGGCCTCGTCGGCGCCGCCCGGCTCCTCGTCGCGCACCGCGCGGAGGTCGCCGGCTCGGTGGTGCTCATGTTCCAGCCCGGCGAGGAGGGCGACCACGGTGCGCGCGTGATGATCGACGAGGGGGTGCTCGACGCGGCCGGCGATCGCGTCGCCGCCGCCTACGGGCTGCACGTGATGTCGTCCGTGCTCCCGGCGGGGCTCGTGACGACCAGGCCGGGCACGATGCTCGCTGCGGCCGACACCCTGACCGTCACGGTGCGCGGCCGCGGCGGGCACGGGTCGATGCCGCACCTGGCCGCCGACCCGGTGACCGTCGCAGCGGAGATCGTCATCGCCCTGCAGACCGCGGTCACCCGGCAGTTCGACGCGCTGGACCCCGTCGTCGTGTCCGTCGGGCGGATCACCGCGGGGACGACGAACAACGTGATCCCTGCGACCGCGGAGATCGCCGCGACGGTCCGCACGTTCTCCGAGGACACGCACGCCCTCGTGGAGGAGCGCCTGGCGCGCGTCGCCACGCACATCGCCGCGGCCCACGGGCTCACGGTCGACGTCGACTACGTGCGCGGCTACCCGACCACCGTCAACACCCCGGTGGAGGTCGACCGTGCCGCGCGCGTGACGACCACGATCCTCGGGCCGCGCGGCTTCATGATCGCGCCGCGCCCGATCTCCGGCTCCGAGGACTTCTCCTACGTGCTGCAGCAGGTCCCTGGCACCTATCTCGGCCTCGGCGCGACGCCGCGCGGGACCGACCCCGCGACCGCGGCGTACAACCACTCGGCTCAGGCGCGGTTCGACGAGTCGGCGCTGCCGGTCGGGGCGGCAGTCCTCGCGGGCATCGCCCTGGACCGGCTCGCGCAGCCGTGACCGGCCCCGACCGCGTGCGACGGCGATCCTCGGCCGCTGCTCCACGGTGCAGGATGTGGTCATGAACACGCTCGGCGCCGCAGTCGCCGATGGTGCGGCGCTGCCGGCACGCCGCCACCGGAGGGGTTGACCTCCGTGTCGGGCCGCCCGTCGGGCGCGTCCGGTCACAGGCCGCGCACAGCACGGGAACGGGTGACCCCTAGCCGGCACCGGCACGATCGAGCCATGACGACGCTCACGAACCCGACCACGGCGCCAGCGCCCGTCCGGAGCCCCCGCGCCAGGCCGCTCCCCGTTCCCGTCCGGCGCACGTGGTGGCCCGATGCGGTCGGCATCGTGGTCTGGTTCTCCGGACTCGTGGTCACCGCCCTGTGGGTGTCGAACGGCGGCGTGCAGAACCTGTTCGCCGGCTCAGGCGACTCCTTCATCTCCCTCGGGCGACTCACCGCGCTCGTCAGCTCCGACATGCTGCTGCTCCAGGTGCTCTCGATGGCCCGGATCCCGTGGGTCGAGCGCGCTCTCGGCCAGGACGCGATCTCCCGGTGGCACCGGCTGCTCGGGTTCACGTCGGTGAACCTGCTCCTCGCGCACGTCGTCCTGACGACCATCGGGTATGCGGTCCTCGGGCGCATCGCGTTCCTGCCCGAGCTCTGGTCCCTGGTGACCACCGCGCCCGGCATGCTGCTGGCGACGGCCGGGACCGCGCTGTTCGTCATGATCATGGTCACGTCGATCCGCGCCGCCCGCCGCCGGATGCGCTACGAGTCGTGGCACCTGCTGCACCTGTACGCCTACCTCGGCGCGGGACTCGCCCTGCCCCACCAGCTCTGGACCGGCGCGGACTTCCTCGCGTCGCCGGTCGCCACGGCCTACTGGTGGGGCTTGTACGCCCTCGCGCTCGGGTCGGTGCTGGTCTACCGGGTCGCGCTGCCGTGGCGGCTGTCCCGGCAGCAGCGGCTCGTCGTCTCGAAGGTCGTCACCGAGGCGCCCGGCGTGGTGTCGATCCACATGACCGGGCCGCGCCTCGCCCAGATGCCCGTGGCCGCCGGGCAGTTCTTCGTGTGGCGCTTCCGTACCGGACCGGGCTGGACGCGGGGTCACCCCCTGTCGCTCTCGGCTGCGCCGACCACCGCCGGGCTCCGGGTCACCGCGAACATCCAGGGTGACGACGGCGAGCGCCTCGCCCGGATGAAGCCCGGCACCGGCGTCCTCATCGAGGGGCCGTACGGTCGCCTCACCCCGGACGTCCGCACGAAGCCGCGCCTCGCCGTGGTGGGCAGCGGACTCGGCCTGGCACCGCTGATCTCGGTGCTGCAGGCCTCGGTGAAGGACCCGTCGACCACCGAGTGGCCCGTCACGGTGATCCGTCGCTCGCACGGAGCCGGGCCACAGCCGCTGCAGGCCGAGCTCGACGCCCTCGTCGCGTCGGGTGCCGTGAAGGTCCTGGACCTCGTGGGCCCGCGCAGCACCGACGGCACGTCGTGGCTGCCCGCCCACCTGGGTCACGTGCCCGGTCCGGAGGCGCTCAGGCGACTCGTCCCCGAGCTCGACCGCACCGACGTGTACGTGTGCGGAGCCGCCCCCTGGGCCGAGGCCGTCGGCGTCGACGCACGCGCCGCCGGCGTCGCGACCCACGCCCTGCACGTCGAACGCTTCAGCTGGTGAGCCAGCAGGAACCCCGGAGAACTCCCATGCGCCGCATCGTCATCGCCCTCGCCGGCACCGTCACCGCCCTGGTGATGCTCTTCTCCTGGCCGTCGAGCACCAACCGGTCGGCGTCGTCCACCGCGGGCGGGACCTCGGGAACCGGGACCACCGGTGGCACCGGTTCCGGGACGACGTCAGGCACCACGACCTCGGGCTCCGGGACGGCCAGCTCCGGGACGGCGGGCTCCACGACCTACGACGGCGCGGTCGCCTCGACGCGTTGGGGTGACGTCCAGGTGCGGATCACGGTGGCGAACGGCAAGGTCACCGCCTCCGAGGCGATCGCCTACCCGAACGGGAACGGTCACGACCAGCAGATCAACGCCTATGCGATCCCGATCCTCAACCAGGAGGCGGTGGCCACGCAGTCCTCGAAGATCTCGATGGTGTCCGGGGCGACGATCACCAGCGGAGGCTACGTGCAGTCGCTCCAGAGCGCCCTCGACAAGGCAGGGATCTAGGCCGAGCCGGCGGCGACGACGGAGACAGCCGCTCCCCCGCGCCGCACCAGCTCGTCGACGGTCCGCGACCCCGCGGGTGCCGCGCGCTCGGAGCGCGCGGTGCTCTCGGAGCTCTCGGAGCGTCACCGAACCCCTGACCAGGACTTTCGTCCCGTCACCAGCCCGCCTCGGTGCTGGGGGCGCCCATCACGGGAATCGAACGTTGCGGAACTGTGACCGAATTGGACACCTCGCGGCCGTTGACTCCTCGATCACGACGAACCTATAGTCGCGGACAACGTTGTCCCGGGTCTCTCCCGGGGACGCTCAGA
>JAKBFW010000013.1 GCA_021833345.1 Pseudomonadota bacterium
GCGGGTGCCGATGTCGGCCACGGCGCGTCGGCGTACGGTCGCCCCAGCGGACGCCGAGCCCGTGCGGCCGACGCTGACCTGACCTGACCTACGCTCCCCCGACCTGACCGGCCCTGACCGGCACTGAACTGCAAGGCAAGGAATGACGCCCATGCTCGTCGCCGAGTACACGATCCCCGGCATCCACGTCCGGGAGCACGAGGTCCAGGTCCCGCTGCGGTGGGACCGCCCCGACGACTCCCCCACCCTGACCGTGTTCGTCCGCGAGATCGTCGACCCCGCCCGCGCGAGCGAGGAGCTTCCCCTGCTGCTGTTCCTGCAGGGTGGCCCCGGCGGGCAGGGGCCCCGCCCGACGGCGTCGGGCTGGTGGTCCACCGCCCTGCGCACCCACCGCGTCGTGCTGCTCGACCAGCGCGGCACGGGGCGCAGCTCGCGCGTCGACGGCCACTGGATCACGACGGTCGGCTCGGCCGAGGACCAGGCCGACGTGCTCGCGTGCTTCCGTCAGGACGCGATCGTCGCGGACGCCGAGCACGTGCGACGCACCGTGTACGGCGGCGCCCGCTGGGCGACCCTCGGCCAGAGCTACGGCGGATTCCTCACTCTCGCCTACCTGTCGAGCGCCCCCGAGGCGTTGACTGCGTGCTACGTGACCGGCGGCCTGATCGGGATCGAGGCCGACGCGGAGACCGTCTACCGCCGGACCTACCCCCGCATGGAGCGCCGCGACGCCGAGTACGACCGCCGCTACCCCCAGGACCGGAGCCGCCTGTCGACGATCGCCGACCACCTCACCGGTGGCGGCGTGCGACTCCCCAACGGCGACCCGTTCACGGTTGAGCGGCTCCAGGCCCTCGGCATGCGGTTCGGCATGAGCACGGGGTTCGAGCAGCTGCACTGGCTGCTCGACACGGCGTGGTCGAGGACCACCGCACCGACCCTGTCCGACGGCTTCACCTCGGCGGTCCAGGAGGCGACGGGATTCGACGACAACCCGCTGTACGCGGTGCTCCAGGAGAGCATCTACCAGCAGGGCGAGGGGGCGTCCGCGTGGGCCGCGCAGCGTGTCCGCGACGAGCGCCCTGAGCTGACGACCGACGCCCGGCCGCTCCGGCTCACCGGCGAGATGATGTTCCCGTGGATGTTCGAGCAGTACCGCGCGCTCCGACCGTTCCGGGCGGCGGCTGAGGTGCTCGCGGCTCGGACGCAGTGGCCCCGCCTCTACGACGCCGCGCGACTCGCTGCGAACGAGGTCCCGGTCGCAGCGATCCAGTACGTCGACGACCCGTACGTCGACCTCGACCTCGCGACGCAGACCGCGCAGGCCGTCGGCAACACGCGCATCTGGGTCACGAACGAGTTCCTGCACGACGGGCTCCGGGTGGCCGGGGACACGATCCTGCCGCGACTCGTCGACATGACGACGGGTCGCGTCTGAGGGAGGTCGCTCGCGCGCTGGCCGGACGCGCACCGATGCCGGCTCGCACCCCGAGGGGTGTGAGGATCAGGTCATGTCCATGAACCATCGGAGCGAGTGGTCCTCTCTCCGCTCGTACCGCCAGGACGCCCGCGTCACCGGTCACCGCTTGACCCCGGGGACCTCGCGCCGCATCCTCGCGTACGCCCGTCCGTACCGCGCGCAGGTCGCCGTCTTCCTCGTCCTGGTGGTCGTCGCGTCGCTCCTGGTCGTCGCGACACCGTTGCTGCTCCAGCGCATCGTCGACGACGGCGTCGGCGGGCACGATCGGCGGCTCGTCGTCGTCCTCGCCTCGCTCGTCGCCGTCGTGGCGATCGCCGAGGCCGGGTTGAACCTCGTCCAACGGTGGTACTCCTCGCGCATCGGCGAGGGCCTCATCTACGACCTGCGCACGGACGTCTTCACGCACGTCCAGAAGCAGTCGATCGCGTTCTTCACCCGGACCCAGACGGGCTCGCTCGTCACCCGGCTGAACTCCGACGTCATCGGCGCGCAGCAGGCGTTCACGTCGACGCTCTCCGGCGTGGTCTCGAACGTCGTGTCGGTCGTCGTGGTGCTCACGACCATGCTCGCGCTGTCCTGGCAGATCACGGTCTGCGCACTGCTGATCGTCCCGGTGCTCCTGCTGCCGGCACGCCGGGTCGGGCGCCGGCTCGCGGGCCTCACGCGGGAGGGCATGCAGCTCAACGCCGAGCTCGGCAACCGGATGACGGAGCGGTTCAACGTCGCCGGCGCGCTGCTCGTCACGCTGTTCGGCACCCCGGAGCGGGAGAGCGCCGAGTTCACCGAGCGCGCGGGTCGCGTCCGCGACATCGGCGTGCGGATCGCGATGAGCAACCGCGTCTTCTTCGCCGCGCTCGGGGCGATGGCGTCGATCGCCACGGCCTTCGTGTACGGCGTCGGCGGGTGGCTGGCGATCAGCGGGACGGTCACGATCGGCACGCTCGTCGCGTTCGCCGGGCTGCTCGGTCGGCTCTACGGGCCGGTCACCGCCCTGAGCAACGTCCAGGTCGACATCATGACGGCGCTCGTGTCGTTCGAGCGCGTCTTCGAGGTGCTCGACCTCGAACCGCTGGTCTGCGACGCGCCGGACGCCGTGCCGCTGCCCGACGGACCGCTCGGCGTCGAGCTGAGCGGCGTCTCGTTCCGGTACCCGAAGGTCTCCCAGGTGTCCCTCGCGTCGATGGAGCAGCGAGCGGGCGGCGACGGGGAGGACCCCGCCGCCGAGGACGCCGACCGCCGCCCGGACGACGCCGACGTCATCGAGGACGTCACGCTTGCGATCGAGCCCGGTCGGATGCTCGCTCTCGTCGGGCCGAGCGGTGCGGGGAAGACGACCCTCGGAGGACTCGTGCTCCGCCTGTACGACCCGACCTCGGGGAGCGTCCGGATCGGCGGCCGTGACCTCCGCGCGGTCACCCAGGCATCCCTGCACGTCGCGGTCGGGATGGTGAGCCAGGACGCGCACCTGTTCCACGACACCGTGCGGAACAACCTGCTCTACGCCGACCCGGGAGCCGACGACGCCGCACTCCATCGGGCGCTCGCCGCGGCACACATCGACGACCTGGTGCGCCGGTTGCCCGAGGGGCTCGACACGATGGTCGGAGACCGGGGCCATCGGCTCTCCGGCGGGGAGAAGCAGCGCATCGCGATCGCCCGCCTCCTCCTGCGCTCACCACGCGTCATCGTGCTGGACGAGGCCACCGCACACCTCGACTCCGAGTCCGAGGCCGCCGTCCAGGACGCGCTCGACACCGCGATGACGGGACGGACGTCGATCGTGATCGCGCACCGGCTCTCGACGGTCCGACGGGCCGACGTCATCGCCGTCGTGGACCGCGGGCGCATCGTCGAGCGTGGCACCCACGACGGGCTGCTCGCCGCCGGTGGGTTGTACGCCGAGCTCTACCGGACCCAGTTCGCCGACCAGGCGGCGTGACGGCCGGCACGGAACCGCAGGAACCGCGTCGGCCCGGCGCTCCCAGGTTCGCCGCGTACCCTGGTGCCCTCCCCCTGAACGGAAGCCCCTCATCGACCGTCCCCTCGTCTTCGTGCACGGCACGCGCACGTCCGCGGACATCTGGTCCGCCCAGGTGGTCGCGATGGGGCTCTCCGGCCACGACTGCGTCGCCGTGGACCTCCCCGGCCACGGCACGCGCGCGTCGGAGCGATTCACGCTGGCGGGCGCCCTCGAGACGATCGATCGTGCGGTTGACGGGTGCACGAGCCCGCCTCTTCTCGTCGGCCTCTCGCTCGGCGGGTACTCGGCTCTGGCCTACGCGGCCGACCACCAGGCCAAGCTCGCGGGCGTCCTCGTGTCCGGCTGCTCGACCGAGATCCGCGGCAAGCCGCTGACTGCGTACCGCCGCGTGTCGCACCAGATCGCTCGCCTGCTCCGGCCGAGCGGGGGCACCTGGCACGTCGTCACCGACATGCTCGCCGCGCTCAGCGGGCACTCGGTTCTCGGCGACCTGCGCCGCATCCTCGTCCCGGTGTGGCTCGTCAACGGTCGTCTCGACCCGCTCCGGTTCGAGGAGCGTCGCTTCCTCGCAGCCCGACCCGGGACCTTCCTGACCGTGGTCCCGGGCGCGGGCCACGACGTCAACACCCATGCCCCGATCGCGTTCAACCGCGTCCTGCTCGATGCGCTTCAGCACCTGGGTGCGCCTCACCTCAGACCGGCACGATCAGCAGCGAGTCCCGCGGCGTGAGCCACGGGTACGGCCCGCGGGCCCGCCGTGGAGCTGCCGCAGGTCGATCGTGCTGACCACACCGACCGCGCCGTGGATGACGACGCGGGGCGCGCGGACTGGCAGTCTTGTCCGTATGCAGATCTGGCCAGGACGTGCGTACCCGCTCGGTGCGACCTACGACGGAACCGGCACCAACTTCGCGCTCTTCTCCGAGGCGGCCGAGCGCGTCGAGCTGTGCCTGATCGCACCCGACGGCACCGAGGAACGGATCGACCTCCCCGAGGTCGACGCCTTCGTGTGGCACGGCTACGTCCCCGCCCTCCAACCGGGCCAGCACTACGGGTACCGCGTCCACGGCCGCTACGACCCGCCGAACGGGCAGCGCTGCAACCCGTCGAAGCTGCTCCTGGACCCGTACGCCAAGGCGATCGACGGCCAGGTCGACGGCGACCCGTCTCTCTTCTCCTACGCGTTCGGCGACGAGAACCAGCGGAACGACGACGACTCCCTCGGCCACACCATGACCTGTGTCGTCGTCAACCCGTTCTTCGACTGGGGTCACGACCGGCCGCCGCAGCACGAGTACCACAACAGCGTCATCTACGAGGCGCACGTGCGCGGGCTGACCGAGCTGCACCCGGGCGTCCCCGAGGAGCAGCGCGGCACCTACGCCGCGCTCGCCCACCCGGCCGTGATCGAGCACCTCACGTCCCTCGGCGTCACCGCCGTCGAGCTCATGCCCGTGCACCAGTTCGTCAACGACCCGTCCCTGGTCGCCAAGGGCCTGTCCAACTACTGGGGCTACAACACGATCGGCTTCTTCGCGCCGCACAACGGCTACGCGGCGTACCCCGACGGCGGCCAGCAGGTCCAGGAGTTCAAGACCATGGTCAAGGCCCTGCATGCCGCCGACATCGAGGTGATCCTCGACGTGGTGTACAACCACACGGCCGAGGGCAACCACATGGGCCCGACGCTCGGCTTCCGCGGTATCGACAACGCGAACTACTACCGGCTCGTGGACGAGGACCAGGCGCACTACTTCGACACCACCGGCACCGGGAACTCGCTGCTGATGCGGTCGCCGCACGTGCTGCAGCTGATCATGGACTCGCTGCGCTACTGGGTCCAGGACATGCACGTCGACGGGTTCCGGTTCGACCTCGCGGCGACCCTCGCACGTCAGTTCCACGAGGTCGACCGACTCTCGGCCTTCTTCGACATCGTCCAGCAGGACCCGGTCATCTCCCAGGTCAAGCTGATCGCGGAGCCGTGGGACCTCGGTGACGGCGGCTACCAGGTCGGTGGGTTCCCGCCGCTGTGGTCGGAGTGGAACGGGAAGTACCGCGACACCGTCCGGGACTTCTGGCGCGGTGAGCCGTCGACCCTCGGCGAGTTCGCCAGCAGGCTCACCGGTTCCTCGGACCTCTACGAGCACACCGGCCGCCGCCCGATCGCGTCGGTGAACTTCGTCACCGCTCACGACGGCTTCACCCTGACGGACCTGGTCTCGTACGACGAGAAGCACAACGAGGCCAACGGCGAGGGCAACAACGACGGCGAGAGCCACAACCGGTCCTGGAGCTGCGGCGTCGAGGGCCCGACGACGGCGCCGGACGTCCTCAAGCTGCGCGCGCGCCAGAAGCGCAACTTCATGGCGACGCTCCTGCTCTCCCAGGGCGTCCCGATGATCGCGCACGGCGACGAGCTCGGCCGCACCCAGCAGGGCAACAACAACGTGTACTGCCAGGACAACGCCCTGTCGTGGGTCGACTGGGACCTCGACACCTCGCGCTCCGCCCTGCTCGAGTTCACTCGCACGCTCGTCCACCTGCGCCGCGAGCACCCGGTCTTCCGGCGCCGTCGGTTCTTCGCGGGTTCGGCCGAGCACGGCGGCGAGTCCGAGCTGCGCGACATCGCCTGGCTCACCCCGGCCGGCGAGCACATGTCCGACTCCGCGTGGCACGAGGACCACGCCCGCGCCGTGATGGTCTTCCTCAACGGCGACGCGATCATGGAGCCGGACCTGCGCGGCGAGGAGATCATCGACGACAGCTTCCTGGTGCTGTTCAACGCTCAGGCGGAGCCGCTGCCCTTCACGCTGCCCACCGAGGAGTACGGCGCGTCCTGGACAGCGGTGCTCGACACCGACTCCCACGTGACACCGGGCACCGTGTTCGGCGCGGGCGCCGAGGTCGCGCTCGAGCACCGGTCCTTGGTCGTGCTGACTCGCTCACCCCTGCTGCGGCCTGCACTCGCACCGGTCACGGCGTCCGGGCCGGCGCCCACGACCGCCCCGCCGGGCGCTCCACCGTCGGCCCCTGCCGTCCCGGCGGCACCGACGGCGCGCCCGTGACAGACGCCCGGTCGACGACCTCGACGCGGCGGTTGCCCGCGCCGGGACGACCGGTTCCCGTCTCGACGTACCGGGTCCAGCTCGGCGCGGACCTCACCTTCGACGACGTCGCCGCGCAGGTGCCATACCTGGCCGACCTCGGCGTCACGCACGTCTACCTCTCCCCCGTGCTGCGCGCGGCCCCGGGCTCGACCCACGGGTACGACGTCGTGGACCACCGGGAGATCGCGCCGGTCCTCGGCGGGCTCCCGGCGCTGCGACGGCTCGCTGCCACGGCACGCGCCGCCGGTCTCGGGCTCGTGCTGGACATCGTCCCCAACCACATGGCCGTCCCGACCCCGGCGTGGCACAACCGTGCGTTGTGGTCCGTGCTGGCCGACGGTCCCGAGTCGCCGTACGCGGCCTGGTTCGACGTCGACTGGTCGGCCGGGGCGGGCGCGGTGCTCATGCCCGTGCTCGGTGATCGCATCGGCACGGTGCTCGCCCGGGACGAGCTCGTCCTCGACGACGTGACGATCCCCGGCGACGACGCACCGCGCACCGTCCTGCGCTACCACGACCACGTGTTCCCGGTCCGGGCGGGGACCGAGCAGCTGCCGCTCGGCGAGCTCGTCGAGCGCCAGCACTACCGTCTCGCGTACTGGCGGGTGGCCGACGAGGAGCTCAACTACCGACGCTTCTTCGACGTCGAGACCCTGGCCGCGATCCGTGTCGAGGACCCCGAGGTGTTCGACGCCACCCATGACCTGGTGCTCAACCTCCTCGCCGAGGGAACCATCGACGGGCTCCGGATCGACCACCCCGACGGTCTCGCCGACCCCGCCGGGTACCTGTCACGCCTGCGCGAGCGCACGGGCGGCGCGTGGGTCGTCGTCGAGAAGATCCTGCAGGGCGACGAGGAGCTCCCGGGCGACTGGGACACCGCGGGGACGACCGGCTACGACGCGCTGTGGCGCATCCAGCAGGTGTTCGTGGACCCGAGCGGCGCCGCGGTGCTCGGTTCCGTGATGCACCGGCTCACGGGTGACACCTCCGACGCGCTCCCGTCGATCGTCGAGGCGGCGAAGCGCGAGGTCGTCGACGGCGCGCTGTACGCCGAGGTGTACCGCCTGACCGAGCTCGCCGCCACCATCTGCCACGAGGACCTTCGCCTGCGGGACCACACCTGGCGCTCGCTGCACGACTGCCTGGTCGAGCTGCTCGTCGCGTTCGACCGCTACCGCGCGTATGTCGTCCCGGGCGCAGCCGTGCACCCGGACTCCGTCGACGCGCTCGAGACTGCCGCGCAGATCGCTCGCGAGCGACTCTCCCCCGAGCGCGCCGAGACGATGGACGTGCTGGTCGACCTCCTCCTCGGGCGCGAGGCCGGGAGCGCGGGCCGGACCCGTGGCGCTCGGCGGGACGAGCTCGTGGTCCGGTTCCAGCAGACCTGCGGCGCCGTGATGGCCAAGGGCGTCGAAGACACCGCGTTCTACCGCTGGACGCAGCTCGTCGGCCTGTGCGAGGTCGGCGGGGAGCCTGCGCGGTTCGCCCTGACCCCGACCGAGCTCGCGTCCTGGGCGGCGCGGGCCCAGTCCCAGAACCCCCTCGGCCTCACGACGCTCTCGACCCACGACACGAAACGGAGCAGCGACGTCCGCGCCCGCCTCGGCGTGCTGTCCGAGGTCCCGACCGAGTGGTCACAGCTCGTCGACCGGCTGCGCAGCGCATCTGCGGCGTACCGGAGCGCGCTGCTGGACGGGCGGATCGAGAACCTGCTGTGGCAGGCCCTCGCGGGGACGTGGAGCCCGGACGGCCCGATCGAGGGCGAGCGGCTCGCCGCCTATCTCGTCAAAGCAACCCGCGAGGCCGGGTCGCGGACGACCTGGACCGCACCGGACGCGGCCTACGAGACGGCGGTCCTGGAGGTGGCTCGTCGCGCGCTCGCCGATCCCGCGGTGGTCGCGCTGCTGACCGCCTGGGAGCAGCGCACCCGCGATGCGGTGCGCGCCGCCACGCTCGGCACCTCACTGGTCCAGCTCACCCTCCCGGGGGTCGCCGACGTCTACCAGGGCACCGAGGTCACCTCGATGGCCCTGGTCGACCCGGACAATCGACGGCCGGTGCACACCGCCGCGATCGCGGCCCGGCTCGCCCGCCTCGACGACGGCGCGGGTCCTCGTGACCTCGCGGACGAGAAGCTGGTCGTCACCTCGCGCGCGCTGCGGACCCGCCGCGATCTTGCCGAGGTGTTCGTCGGCGCGGACGCCGGTTTCGTCGCCCTCGCGCACTCGTCCGGTCACACGATCTCGTACGCGCGCACGGTGGCCGGGGACGCGCGGGTCGTCGTCGTCGCGACGCGGCTGGCGATCGCCCTCGACCGGCTCGGGGGGTGGGGCGAGCACACCGTCGCGCTGCCTGACGGCGAGTGGCACGACGTCCTGACCGATCGCACCACCCTCGGCGGCGTCCAGCCTGTCGGACCGCTGCTCGACCGCCTCCCGGTCGCGCTCCTGGTCAGAGCCGCCACGTGAGCGACGTCGGCCCGCGGGTCTGGGCGCCGTCGGCCGAGACGGTCGAGCTCGTCCTCCGGGGAGACCCCGGCACCGAGGCACGGATCCGGATGTCGCGCGCCGTCGGCGGCTGGTGGGTCGCCGAGACCGGACTCTCCCACGGGACCGACTACGCCTTCGCGGTGGACGGCGGAGAACCGCGACCGGACCCGCGCAGCCGCTGGCAGCCACAGGGGGTGCACGGTCCGAGCCGGGTGCTCGACGTGGACCGGTTCGCGTGGACGGACGGCGGCTGGATCGGCCGGGACGCCCGCGGGGCGGTCACCTACGAGCTCCACCTCGGGACGTTCACCCCCGAGGGCACCTTCGCCGCGGCCGTCGATCGCCTCGACCACCTGGTCGAGCTCGGGGTCGACCTGGTCGAGCTCATGCCCGTCGCAGCCTTCAACGGCGTGCACGGGTGGGGGTATGACGGCGTGAGCCTGTTCGCGGTGCACGAGCCGTACGGCGGCCCGCAGGGGCTGCAGTCGTTCGTCGATGCCGCGCATGCACGGGGGCTGGCCGTGTGCCTGGACGTGGTGCACAACCACCTCGGTCCCTCCGGGAACTATCTCGGGACGTTCGGTCCCTACTTCACCGAGGCGCACCAGACCCCGTGGGGGGCGGCCGTCAACCTGGACGACGACGGCGCTCGCGAGGTCCGCCGGTGGATCTGTGACAGTGCGCTGCAGTGGTTCCGCGACTTCCACGTCGACGCGCTTCGCCTGGACGCGGTCCATGCGCTGGTCGACGGCTCGCCGCGGCACCTGCTCGCCCAGCTCGCCGACGAGGTCGCCCGGCTCGCGACGAGGCTCGGCAGACCGCTCTCCCTGATCGCCGAGTCCGACCTGAACGACCCGGTCTCGGTGACCCCGACGGCACAGGGCGGCTGGGGGATGACGGCTCAGTGGGCGGACGACGTCCATCACGCGATCCATGCCCTCGTCACCGGCGAACGCCACGGGTACTACGTCGACTTCGGTTCGCCCGAGGTCCTGCGCATCGCGCTGACCGGTGCGTTCGTGCACGACGGCGCATGGTCGACGTTCCGCGGGCGGCGGTGGGGCCGCCCGGTCCCCGCCGGCACCGACGGGCACCGCTTCGTGGTGTTCGCCTCCGACCACGACCAGGTCGGGAACCGCGCCCTGGGCGATCGACCGTCCGAACGTCTCGACACCGGCGCCCTGGCGGCCGAGGCGGCGCTCGTGCTGCTCTCCCCGTTCACCCCGATGCTCTTCATGGGTGAGGAATGGGGTGCGCGCACCCGGTGGCAGTACTTCACCGACCACCCCGAGCCCGAGCTCGCCCGCGCCGTCCGGGAGGGGCGCCAGGCCGAGTTCGGGAACCACGGCTGGGCCGCGCTGTACGGGGCCGAGGTGACGGTCCCCGACCCGCAGTCCCCCGGAACGTTCGCCGCCAGCCGGCTCGACTGGTCCGAGCCGGCCGACCCGGAGCACGGGCGGCTGCAGGACTGGTACCGGCAGCTCATCGCGTTGCGCCGCAGCGTCGCCGACCTCGGTTCGGGTGACCTCGCGGCGACGTCGGTGCGGTTCCGCGCGGACGAGTCGCGCCCCGCACGGGAGGTGGTCGACAGCGCGGCCGGTGTCCCGTGGAGCGGTTGGGTCGTCGTGCACCGGGGGGCTGCCCGCGTCGTCGTGAACCTCTCCGACGGCGACCGCAGGATCCCGGTGACGCTGACCGGTCCGGTCGACGTCCGCGCGTCCTGGTCCGGCTGCACCGTGGCGCCACCCGGACCCGACGGCTCGGAGGCCACCGTCGTGCTGCCCGGGCGCAGCGTCGCCGTCCTCGCCTGAAGCGGACCGCTCCCGGCCGGGACGCGGCTAGCCTGGCCACACCCCACGGGAGGAGCCACGATGTCCACGAGCGAGCGCTGGTCGGCGCCAGCCTCCGAGGTCCTGCGGCCGGAGCCGGGCTTCCGGTTCGCCGCCGCCGACGCCGGTGGCACGCCGGGGTGGCGCGGCGACAAGGACGACGTCGAGGACCACCTGGCGAAGCGGGCCGCGCATCTCTCGGACCTGCAGGAGAGGTTGTACGCGCACGGCCGGTCCGGGGGGCGACGCTCGGTCCTGCTCGTGCTGCAGGGCATGGACACCGCAGGGAAGGGCGGGATCGTCCGGCACGTCGTCGGGCTCGTCGACCCGGGAGGGGTGCAGCACACGTCGTTCGGGGTGCCGACCGCGGCCGAGCGCGAGCACCACTTCCTGTGGCGGATCCGCAACGCGCTTCCCGCACCCGGCTACCTCGGCGTGTTCGACCGGTCCCAGTACGAGGACGTGCTCGTGGCCCGGGTGCACGGGCTGGTCCCACCTGACGTCTGGGAGGCCCGGTACGACGAGATCAACGCGTTCGAGCGAGCGATCGCCGAGGCGGGCACCGTGATCGTCAAGGTGGCCCTCGTCGTCTCTCTGGACGAGCAGCGTGCGCGCCTCCAGGAGAGGCTCGACCGCGCCGACAAGCGCTGGAAGTACAACCCGGACGACCTCGACGAACGCGTCCTGTGGTCCGTCTACCAGCAGGCCTACCAGGCCGTCCTGGACCGCACCTCGACGGACGTCGCGCCGTGGTACGTCGTCCCCGCCGACAAGAAGTGGTTCGCGCGCCTCGCGGTCACCGAGCTGCTCACCGAGTCGCTCGAGTCGCTCGACCTCGACTGGCCACCCGCCCACTTCGACGTGGCGGCGGAGACGGCGCGACTGGCCGAGCTGCGACCCTGACCAGGACGTCCGCCTCGATGCTCCCGATCCCGTTCGCGATCCACGACGCGCCGATCGCCCCGGTTACCCTGAGCCCACCACCCGTCTCCCCGTCGGGCGGTCGATCTGCGAGAGGCGGCGCATGACCGACGGCCCGACGCTCGACGTGCTGCTCCCCCTGCCCCGCGCGGGCAACCGGATTCCGCCGTCGGCGAACGAGGACGAGCTGATCGCGCTCTACGCGCACCCCGCACCGGGACCGCGCGGCGTCGGACCGGACGCCCGGCCGCGAGCACACGTCCGTGCGAACATGGTCAGCACGCTCGACGGCGCCGCGACGGGCGCGGACCACGTGTCGGGGTCGATCAACAACGCGGCCGATCACCGTGTGTTCGGCGTGCTGCGCGCCGTCGCGGACGTCGTCCTGATCGGGGCAGGCACCGCGCGGGCGGAGGGCTACGCCGACGTCCGCATCCCGGAACCTCTTCTGGCAGGTCGACGGGCACGCGGGCAGTCGGACCTGCCGGAGCTCGCGGTGGTGAGCGCGACGGGTACCCTGCCCGATGGCCTGCTGGACTCCGACTCTCCGCCGTTCGTCCTCACGACCGCGGCGCGCCCGGACCTCGCGGCACTGCAGCACCGGATCGGCACCGAGCGGGTGCTCGTCGTCGGGCACGGCGCCTCGGTCGACGTGGCCCGAGCGCTCGACGTGCTCGCCGCACGCGGGCTACGGCGCGTGCTCACAGAAGGGGGACCCCGCCTCGTGGGCGAGCTGGCACACGCCGGTGTCCTCGACGAGCTGTGCCTGACCTGGAGCCCTCTCGTCGTCGCCGGTCCCGCACCGCGCATCGCCGACGCGGCCGGCTGGCTCGCACCGGCGGTCACCGCGCGGCCGGCCCACCTCCTTCACTCCGCGGGGGTCCTGCTCGGGCGATGGGTTCTCGACGCGGCCAGCGGATCCTCCTCGTGGTCCACCGGCACGCCGCCGGGCTAGGCTCGCCGCGTGACCGACACGATCCTCGTCCTCACGGAGGACACCCTCGCCCCCGTCGACATCGACCATCTGCTCTCGCTGCACGAGGGCGAGACGTTGGCGTACCACGTGCTCGTTCCGGCGGACACCGCACGCAACCTGCTCTCGTCCTTGATCGATCACCTCAGTCTCGGCGAGCTCCACGACGCATGGGAGGACGTGCTCGGCCGCGAACCGGAGCCCCGCGAGGCCCGCGCCGATGCCGAGCAGCAGCTGCGTGGCAGCCTCGAGGCGTTCCGTGCCGCCGGCCGTCAGGCGACCGGCGAGGTCGTGGACGACGACCCGCTCCCCGCTCTCCGCTCCGCGGTCGCCGACCTCGAGATCCGCGAGATCGCCGTCATCACATACCCGCACGCGGTGGCTGACACCTTCCACCGGGACTGGGCGTCACGCGCGCGCGACGAGCTCCGGGTCCCCGTCCTGCACCTCTACTCCGGCACGAGCGAGCTCGGCTGACGTTCCTCGCGGGCGAGACGCCCCACGCCGGCCCTCGGGCACGGCGCGGGGCGTCTGCGGCGTGCTCGGCTCAGAGCGTGGTCTCGGTCCGGTCGCCGGTCCACTCGGTGTGGAACGTGCCGTCGCGGTCGGTGCGCCGGTAGGTGTGCGCACCGAAGAAGTCACGCTGAGCCTGGATCAGCGCGGCCGGGAGCCGTGCCGCGCGGACCCCGTCGTAGTAGGCCAGCGACGACGAGAACGCCGGCGTCGGCACGCCGTTGAGCGCAGCCTGGGACACCACCCGGCGCCAGGACGGCACGCCGGCGGCGACGGCCTCGGTGAAGTACGGGTCGGCGAGCAGCAGCGCCAGGTCCGCATCGCGCTCGTAGGCCTCGGTGATCCGGTTCAGGAACCGGGCCCGGATGATGCAACCACCGCGCCAGATCCGCGCCATCGCGCCGCGGTCGATGTCCCACCCGAACTCGGCCGACGCCGCGGCGATCTGGTCGAACCCCTGCGAGTACGCGACGACCTTCGATGCGTACAGCGCGAGCCGCACGTCCTCGATGAACGCCGCGCGATCCGCGACGTCCCACTCCCCTGCCTCGCCGCGCAGCGCGACCGCGGCAGCGCGCTGCGGCACCGACCCGGACAGCGCACGGGCGAACGTGGCCTCGGCGATCCCGGTGATCGGGACGCCCAGGTCCAAGGCGTTCTGCACGGTCCAGCGCCCGGTGCCCTTCTGCTCGGCCTGGTCCAGGACGACGTCGACGAACGCGAGCCCGGTGGCCGCGTCGACGTGCGCGAGGACGTCGGCGGTGATCTCGATGAGGAACGACTCGAGGTCCCCCGCGTTCCACTCCGCGAAGATCTGGGCGATCTCGGCGGCTGAGGCACCGAGCCCCTGCTTGAGGAGGTCGTACGCCTCGGCGATCAGCTGCATGTCCGCGTACTCGATGCCGTTGTGGACCATCTTCACGAAGTGCCCGGCGCCGTCGGAGCCGACGTAGGTGCAGCACGGCACCCCGTCGACCTTCGCCGAGATGTCCTCGAGGATCGGCCCGAGGACCGCGTAGGACTCACGAGACCCACCCGGCATGATGCTCGGCCCGTTCAGCGCGCCCTCCTCGCCACCCGAGACCCCGGAGCCGACGAAGTGCAGCCCGCGCGCCCGCAGCGCCTCCTCGCGGCGCCGGGTGTCCGGGAAGTGGGCGTTGCCGGCGTCGATGACGATGTCGCCCTCGTCGAGCAGCGGCACGAGCTCGTCGATCACGGCGTCGGTCGGTCCACCCGCCTTGACCATGATCACGACCTTGCGCGGCCGTGCGAGCGACGCCACGAAGTCCGCCATCGTCTCCGACGCCACGAACGTCCCCTCGTCGCCGTGGTCCGCGACGAGCGACTGCGTCTTGGCGAACGACCTGTTGTGGAGAGCGACCGTGTACCCGTGCCGGGCGAAGTTCCGCGCGAGGTTCCGTCCCATCACCGCCAGACCCGTCACGCCGATCTCCGCCACGCCGACCTGACCCACCGCTGCTCCAGACATACGCCGTGCGCTCCTTCACCGTGTCACCAGCGGGCCGCGAGGCGCTGACCCGTGCCGTCGTCGGCCCGAGCGACCAGCGCCGCCGACGCGCGGGGCGGTGCCGCACAGGCCACCGGTCCCGGGAGCATCAGGGTAGTCGCGCACGACCGACCGCTGTCCCGGCGTGCCACACCACAACACGGTGGGCGCCGAGCCGTAGTCTCCGAGACGTGATGAGTGCAGGCCAGGGTGAGGTCCCCGCCGCTTTCCTCGAGGCTCTGCGGAGCCTGCGTGCCACCCGGCTACGTCCCGAGATCCGGCTGGTCGAGGTCCCGGGCCCTGGCCGGATCGCACCGTTCTCCGCAGCGCTCACCGGTGACGTCACCGCGCCCCGCGGCGCGGTGCCGGAGGACCTCGCCTCCGGTCGCTTCGTCGTGCTGCACGACCCGGCCGGTCAGGAGGCCTGGGAGGGGACGTTCCGCCTGGTCACGTTCGTCCGGGCCACTCTCGAGGCCGAGCTCGGGGCGGACGGACTGCTCGCCGGTGTGGCGTGGACCTGGTTCTCCGACGCGATCGACGAGGCCGAGATCACACCGATCGCCACCGGCGGGACCGTCACGCGTGTCCTGTCGCAGAGCTTCGGCGCGCTCGCCGCACGGCCCGACGAGGTCGAGGTCGAGATCCGCGCCTCCTGGACCGCGGAGGGGCCCGACCTCGGGCCGCACCTCCAGGCCTGGGGCACCCTGCTGTGCACCAGCGCGGGGCTGCCGCCGCTCCCGGACGGCGTCGTCTCGCTCGGCGCGCGCCACTGAGTCGACCCGGCGGAGCCGGGCGCCCGACGACGTGACCACGGACCCAGGTGCCGGCTCCGTGCACCTGCCTGTTGGACGCCCTACGCGATCGACGGTGCGGCGCGGTCACGCCGGCTGTGCGCAGATGACCGCTCAAGCGCGTCGCTGCTCCTGCCGATGACGTGGGTAACCGTCGTCGACCTTCAGGAGCTCCCGTGTCGATCGAACCGCTGCTGCAGGTCAGGGCCGCTCCTGCGCCCGGCACGCATGCGGCCTCTCGGCACCTGTGCGTCGTCGTGGGCGAGCTGCACGACGGCGACGGGCAGGTCGTGGTCCGTCGGCTCGGCCGTCGCGACACCCCTCAGGTCGTCCTTCTCGCCCGGCGCGCGAACCGCCGCGAGATCGTCTCCCTGCTGGCGAGCGGGCTCCGTGGCGCGGTCGTCAGCGAGGTGCGCCCCGTCGGCGGCCCGGTGGTAGTCCCGCGTCCGCGACTACCGGAGCTCGTGCGCCCCCAGCAGCTGGATCTCACCGCGCGCGAGATCGGCGTGATCCGCCTCGTGTCCGAGGGTCGGAGCAACCGGATGATCGGTGACGAGCTGGGCCTGTCCGCGCTGACGGTGAAGAGCCACCTGGCGCGGATCTCGCGCAAGCTCGGAACCGGCGACCGGGCCGAGCTCGTCGCGATCGCGCTCCGCGCCGGCCTTCTGGGCTGACCTGCTCCGGCTCCGCCTCCGCCGGGACGGCACCACCAGCGCCTACCGTGGTGGTCATGCACGACGACACGCCCGCCCCGACCGACGCGGGCCCCGTGCCTGACACCACCGACACCGAGGAGCCCCGGGAGGTCGTGCCGCTGGTCGAGCCTGCGGACGGGGTCCCACCGGTCGTCGCGACCCCGGAGGCCCTCGCCCAGGTGGTGGCCGCATTCGGCGATGCGACAGGTCCCGTCGCCGTCGATGCCGAGCGCGCCTCCGGCTATCGGTACGGCCAACGCACCTATCTCGTCCAGCTCCGGCGCGAGGGCGCCGGGACGGTCCTGATCGACCCGATCGCCCTGCCCGACCTCTCGGCGTTGTCGGACGCCCTCGTCGGGGTCGAGTGGGTGTTCCACGCCGCGTCCCAGGACCTCCCCGGGCTCTCTGAGCAAGGTCTGCGACCCAGCCGGATCTTCGACACCGAGCTCGGTGCCCGGCTGCTCGGTCTCGAGCGGGTCGGACTGGCCGCCGTGGTGGCCGAGCTCCTCGGGCTCGGTCTCGCCAAGGAGCACTCGTCGGTCGACTGGTCCACCCGTCCGCTGCCGCAGGAGTGGCTCCGCTACGCGGCGCTCGACGTCGAGGTCCTCATCGAGCTGCGCGCCGTGATCGCAGAACGCCTCGCCGTCGCCGGGAAGGCCGAGTGGGCGGCCCAGGAGTTCGAGGCGGTGCGGCTCGCTCCCCCCACACCGCCACGCGTGGACCCGTGGCGCCGGGTCTCCGGGCTGCACGCCGTTCGCGACCCGCGCCGGGTCGCCGTGGTGCGGGAGCTGTGGCACACGCGCGACGAGAACGCCCGCAAGCGCGACATCGCTCCCGGCCGGGTGCTGCCCGACCACGCGATCGTCGCGGCCGCCCAGGCCCTGCCACGATCGGTGCCGGCGCTGACGGACCTGCCCGCCTTCGCCGGCAAGGGCACCCGCCGCCGTGCGGTGCTCTGGCAGCAGGCCATCGATCGCGCCCTCGCTCTTCCCGAGGCCCAGCTTCCGTCGATCCGCGGGCCACGATCGGACGCCCCGCCCCCGCCCCGCGCGTGGGCGGAACGCGACCCCGCCGCCGCGGCACGTCTCGCCACCGCGCGCGCCGTGATCGCCCAGCTGTCAGACGACCACCACGTCCCGGCGGAGAACCTGCTCCAGCCGGACCTGCTGCGGCGGCTGTGCTGGGCGCCCCCGCAGTCCTGGGACGCCCCGGCCATCACCGCTGCGCTGCTCGCCGGTGGGGCACGACCGTGGCAGGCCGACCTGGTCGGCCCCGCGCTCGCCGCAGCCGGCGTTACTCCCGAGTAACACCTCTTGGCCTGGGCGCTCACGGCAGGTACCGTCGTCCGGACGCGCCGCTCACGGCGCTCGGACATCGCCGTCCCGCCAGGAGGTCCCATGCCGCACATGGCTGCCCGCGCCCGATCCGTCGTGTTCGTCGAGGGCGTGCGGACCCCGTTCGGGCGGGCCCGGCCCGACGGCATGTATGCGCACACCCGGGCGGACGACCTCGTCGTCAAAGCCGTCCGGGAGCTGCTGCGCCGTCACCCGGAGCTCCCTGCCGACCGCATCGACGACGTCGCGATCGCCGCCACGACGCAGCGCGGCGACCAGGGCCTGACCCTCGGGCGGACGGTCGCGGTCCTCGCCGGTCTGCCGAGCGCAGTACCCGGCTTCGCGGTGGACCGGATGTGCGCGGGCGGGATGACTGCGGTCACCGCGACCGCGTCGGCGATCGCGATGAGCATGCAGGACGTCGTGATCGCCGGAGGCGTCGAGCACATGGGGCACCACCCGATGGGCGCCGACGCCGAGCCGAACCCCCGGTTCCTGACCGAGCGGCTCGTCGCCTCCGACGCCCTGGTCATGGGCAGCACCGCCGAGAACCTCCACGACCGCTTCCCCGAGCTCACCCGGGAGCGCGCGGACGCGTTCGGCGTCGCGAGCCAGACGAGGTACGCGGCGGCCCTGAGCGCCGGAGCGATCGCACCGGACCTCGTCCCGGTCGCGCTCCGGGATCCCGACCGCGGCTGGGGCCTGGCGACCGCGGACGAGCCGCCTCGTCCCGGGACCACGGCCGAGCAGATCGCCGACCTCCCCACGCCGTTCCGCGTGGGTGGTCGGGTCACCGCGGCCACGGCCGCCCCGCTGACCGATGGTGCCGCCGCGTGCCTGCTGGCCGCCGAGGACGTCGCGGTGGCGCTCGGTCTCGGCGCACGCATGCGACTCGTGTCGTTCGCCTACGCGGGTGTCGACCCGTCGCTGATGGGACTCGGCCCCGTCCCGGCGACCGAGAAGGCGCTCGCGCGGGCTGGCCTGTCCTTCGCGGACATCGGGCTCGTCGAGATCAACGAGGCGTTCGCCGTGCAGGTGCTCGCATTCCTGGACGCGTTCGGCCTGGACGACGACGACCCCCGGGTGAACCGCTACGGGGGCGCGATCGCCGTCGGCCACCCGCTCGCGAGCTCGGGCATCCGCCTCATGACGCAGCTCGCGCGGCAGTTCGCCGAGCAGCCTGACGTCCGGTACGGGATCACGACGATGTGCGTCGGCCTCGGGCAGGGCGGCACCGTGATCTGGGAGAACCCCCACCACGCGGACTACGAGGAGCAGTCATGAGCGCGTCCACGACGGCATCGTCGAGCAGCGTGCGCCCCGAGCGCGTCGCGCACGCCCACGTCCGGGACGTCCCGCTCGGCGCGGACCTCGGGACCCTCGCCCTGGTGACGGTCGACAACGGGCTCGACCACACCCGACCGACGACGTT
Source organism: Pseudomonadota bacterium (assembly GCA_021833345.1). Classification (GTDB taxonomy): domain Bacteria; phylum Actinomycetota; class Actinomycetes; order Actinomycetales; family Cellulomonadaceae; genus JAJDFX01. The sequence goes on from JAKBFW010000013.1 coordinate 19,059, forward strand.
CGGTCTCGCCGGACTCGCCGAGCTGCACGCGGTGCTCGTGGAGCAGCAGCGCCGCGCGAGCGCCGGCGAGGTCGTCGCGGTCGCGGTCACCGGGAAGCCGTACTACCTCGCCGCCGGCGCGGACCTCACCCTGGTCAGCCAGATCGTCGACGACGCCGCAGCGCGCGCGGTGGCCGCATCCGGTCACGCGACGTTCCGGCTCCTGGGCGAGATGGGCGTCCCGACGTTCGCCTTCGTCAACGGTGCGGCCCTCGGCGGCGGCCTCGAGCTCGCGCTGAGCTGCGACTACCGCACGGTGCAGGCGGACGTGCGCGCGTTGGCGCTGCCGGAGACCTACCTCGGGCTCGTGCCGGGCTGGGGCGGGTGCTACCTCCTGCCTCGGCTCGTCGGGGTCGCCGGGGCGCTCGACCTGATCCTGACCCGACCGCTCGCGAACAACCGGATGACCGACGCCGGCGGCGCGCTGGCGATCGGTCTCGTCGATGCGATGCTCCACCCGGCGGACTTCCTCGAGCGGTCGATCGCGTGGGCCGCCGACGTCCTGCGCGGCGTGATCGCCGTCGACCGCCGGCCGCTCGACCCGCCGGAGCTGTGGGATGCCGCGTGCACAGCGGCGCGTGCCAGCCTCGAGGCCCGCCTGCACGGCTCACGGCCGGCGCCCTACCGGGCTCTGGCCCTGGTGGCCGCGGGCCGTGACCGCGATCGTGACACGGCGTTCGCGGCCGAGGACGACGCGCTGACCGAGCTCATCATGTCCGACGAGCTCCGCGCCGGTCTCTACGGCTTCGACCTCGTGACCCGCTCGTCGAAGAGGCCGGTCGGTGCACCCGACGCCGCGCTGACCCGGCCGGTGCGGAGCGTCGGCATCGTCGGCGCCGGGCTGATGGCGTCGCAGCTCGCGCTCCTGCTCGCGCGGACCCTCGGCGTCCCGGTCGTGATGCGCGACCTGGACGACGACCGTGTCGCGGCCGGGCTCGCAGCGGTGCGGACCGCCGTCGACAAGATGGCCGCACGGGGGCGGCTGAGCCCGCGCGAGGCCAACCGCCTCGTCGGGCAGATCACCGGGACCACTGCGCTCACCGACCTTGCCCAGGCCGACCTCGTGATCGAGGCGGTCACCGAGACGCTTGCGCTCAAGAGGCGGGTCTTCGCGGAGCTCGAGGCCGTGGTGTCGCCGCAGACCGTGCTGGCGACCAACACCTCCGCGCTCTCGGTCACGGCGATGGCGGCCGGCCTCCGGCACCCGGAGCGCGTCGTCGGGCTGCACTTCTTCAACCCGGTCGCCCAGATGCCGCTCGTCGAGGTCGTGCGTACCGGCATGTCCTCGGACGAGGCTGTGGCCACCGCGTTCTCCGTGGCGACGTCCGCGGGCAAGACCGCCGTGCTGGTCGCCGACCGGCCGGGGTTCGTGGTCAACCGTCTGCTCCTGCGCATGCTCGCCGAGGTGACCGCCGCCGTCGGGGACGGCACCTCCGTCACGACGGCCGACGCCGCGCTCCGCCCGCTCGGCCTGCCGATGGGACCCTTCGCGCTCATGCAGCTCGTCGGTCTGCCGGTGGCGCTCCACGTGCTCGAGTCGTTGCACGACGACCTCGGCGACCGGTTCCCGCTCTCCCCCGGCCTGCGGTCGCTGGTGGAGCAGGGGCGTCGGGTCGTCGCCGAGCGCACCGGGGAGGGTGAACCTCCCGTCGACCCGAGCATCCAGGAGGCCTTCGGTCCCGTGCGCGACACGGCGCTCGACGGTCCCGGTGTCCTCGATGCCGTTCTGTCGGGGCTCGCCGAGGAGGTCGGCCTGATGCTCACGGAGGGGGTCGTCAGGGAGCCGCAGCAGATCGACCTCTGCATGGTCCTCGGCGCAGGCTGGCCTCTGCACCTCGGGGGGATCGTGCCGTACCTCGACCGCACCGGGTACAGCGAGCGCGTGCTCGGCCGTCGCCTGCTCCCGCCGGGGGTCGCGAGCGTCCTGCGCGCCTGACCCTGCGCACTGCTCGGGCCCGACGAGCGCGGCTCCGTGCGCGCACTCGGGTCGCGCTCCTGCTTCCGACTCTGCGACGCCCGAGCCCCAGCTCGAATCGCGCGGCCGGGATCAGGAGTCGGCAGGGATCAGGGGAGAGCGAGGATCAGCACACGGTGAGGCTCAGTAGACCGTGAGCCCGCGGTCCCGGAACTGCTCACGGACGCGCTCGACCAGCTCGGGTGACGGCGGACGCGTGGTCTCGAGCTGGTACGGCTCGTTGAGCGCCCGCCACTTGTCGCGCCCCATCTGGTGGAACGGGAGGACCTCCACCCTCTCGACGCTCGACAACGACGCGACGTAGTCGGCCACGGCGTCGACGTTCGCGGGCGCGTCGGTCAGGCCCGGGACGAGGACGAACCGCGCCCAGATCGGGGTGCCGCTCTCGGCGAGCCGGCGCCCGAACTTCAGAGTCGGGGCGAGCTCGCGCCCGGTGACGTCGCGGTACGTGTCGGCGAGACCCGACTTGACGTCGAGCAGCACGAGGTCGACGTCGTCGAGCATCGCGTCGGTGACCCGGACCCCGAGGTAGCCCGACGTGTCGAGGGCCGTGTGCAGACCGAGCTTCTTGCACCGGCGGAGGATCTGGGCGACGAACTGGGACTGGAGCAGGGGCTCACCCCCCGAGATCGTGACGCCGCCGTGCATGGCCTTCAGGACACCGGTGTACCGACCGATCCGCTCCATCACCTGGTCGACCGTGTGCGGCTCGCCGTCGCGCATCTTCCAGGTGTCCGGGTTGTGGCAGTACTGGCACCGGAGCGGGCAGCCCGAGAGGAACAGCGTGAGCCGGGTCCCGGGCCCGTCGACGGCTGTCACGAGCTCCCATGAGTGGACCCGACCGACGTCGCCCGCCCGGGCGGCGGCCAGCTCGGCGGTGCGCATCTCGGGGAACCCGAGTGCGAGCGGCTTCTCGCGGTCACGACCCGTGGTGACGGGGCGCTGCGATGAGCTGATGCTCACGACGCACCTCCTGCTGCTGGCTCACGGACCCGGACGGGCGACCCGATCACGCGGTGGGGCTCAGATCGCCCCGTGGAAGGTCCGGGAGAGCACGTCGAGCTGCTGCTCGCGCGTCAGGCGGACGAAGTTGACCGCATAGCCGGAGACCCGGATGGTCAGCTGCGGGTACTTCTCCGGGTGCTCCATGGCGTCCTCGAGGGTCTCACGGTTGAGCACGTTGATGTTGACGTGGAACCCGTCGGAGATGTTGTACCCGTCGAGCAGGCCGACCAGGTTCGCGACCTGCTCCTCACGCGTCCGCCCCAGACCCGACGGGACGACGGTCGACGTCAGCGAGATCCCGTCCATCGCGTCGGTGTACGGGAGCTTGGCCACCGACAGCGCGCTGGCGAGCATCCCGTGGGTGTCGCGGCCGTTCATCGGGTTGGCACCGGGGGCGAAGGGCTCGCCCTTGCGGCGGCCGTCCGGCGTGTTGCCCGTGGCCTTGCCGTAGACGACGTTCGAGGTGATCGTCAGGACCGACTGCGTGTGCAGCGAGTTGCGGTAGGTCTTCTGCTTGCGGATCTTCTCCATGAACATCGTCACGACCTGGATCGCGATGTCGTCGGCGCGGTCGTCGTCGTTGCCGAAGGTCGGGAACTCGCCCTCGGTCACGAAGTCGACGACCAGACCCGTCTCGTCGCGCACCGGGCGGACCGTCGCGTACTTGATCGCGGACAGCGAGTCCGCGACGACGCTCAGACCGGCGATGCCGCACGCCATCGTCCGCAGGATCTCCTTGTCGTGCAGAGCCATCTCGAGGCGCTCGTACGCGTACTTGTCGTGCATGTAGTGCACGCAGTTCAGCGCGTCGACGTAGGTCTCGGCGAGCCAGTCCATCAGGTGATCGAACTTGCCGAGCACGTCGTCGTAGTCCAGGACGTCGCCCTCCACCGCAGGGCTGATCGGGGAGACCTGCTTGCCGCTGACCTCGTCACGGCCACCGTTGATCGAGTAGAGCAGGGTCTTGGCCAGGTTCACGCGAGCCCCGAAGAACTGCATCTGCTTGCCGACCTCCATGGCCGACACGCAGCACGCGATGGCGCCGTCGTCCCCGCAGGAGGACCGGATGAGCTCGTCCGACTCGTACTGGATCGCGGACGTGTCGATCGAGACCTGCGCGCAGAAGCTCTTGAAGCCCTCCGGGAGCTCGTTGCTCCACAGCACCGTGAGGTTCGGCTCGGGGGCCGGGCCGAGGTTGTACAGCGTGTTGAGCATCCGGAAGGAGCTCTTGGTCACGAGGGACCGACCGTCGTTGCCCATGCCGCCGATCGACTCGGTGACCCAGGTCGGGTCGCCGGAGAACAGCTCGTCGTACTCGGGTGTCCGCAGGAACCGCACGATGCGGAGCTTGATGACGAAGTCGTCGAACAGCTCCTGGGCGCGCTCCTCGGTGATCGTGCCCTCGGCGAGGTCACGCGCCATGTACACGTCGAGGAACGTCGACGTGCGGCCGAGAGACATCGCCGCGCCGTTCTGCTCCTTCACGGCACCGAGGTACGCGAAGTACAGCCACTGGACGGCCTCGCGGGCGTTCGTCGCCGGGCCGGAGATGTCGCAGCCGTACGACGCCGCCATCGCCTTGAGCTCCTGGAGCGCCCGGATCTGCTCGGCGTTCTCCTCACGGGCGCGGATGACGTCCTCGACGGACCGCTCCATGTCGAGCTCGGCGCGCTCGAGCTTCTTGCCGTTGATCAGCGCGTCGATCCCGTACAGCGCGACGCGACGGTAGTCACCGATGATCCGACCGCGGCCGTACGCATCCGGCAGACCCGTGATGATGTGCGAGCTGCGCGCGGCGCGGACGTTGGGCGGGTACGCGTCGAAGACGCCCTGGTTGTGGGTCTTGCGGTACTGGGTGAAGATCTTCTTGATCTGCTCGTCCGGCTCGTAGCCGTAGGTCTTCAGCGACGTCTCGACCATCCGCCATCCACCGTTGGGGATCATCGCGCGCTTGAGCGGTGCGTCGGTCTGCAGGCCGACGATCAGCTCGTTCGCCTGGTCGATGTAGCCGGCGCCGTGCGAGGTGATCGTGCCGGGGACGTGCGTGTCGATGTCGTAGACGCCCTTGGCCCGCTCCTCGGGGAACATCGCGGTGAGCGTGGCCCAGATGCCCGTGGTCCGCTCGGTCGCGCCGGCCAGGAACGCGCTGTCCCCGGTGTACTCGGTGTAGTTGCGCTGGATGAAGTCGCGAACGTCGATCGCGTCGCACCACGGGCCGGCGACGAAGTCGCGCCAGGCCTCAGAGGTGGTCGCTGCGCCCGCCTGAGCGCCATGGGTGGTGGCTGCTGGCACTGTGGTGGTTGACATCATGTTCTCCTCGGTTCGTCGCCGTTGACATCGACGCTACGAGGGAAGTCATGGGATGTATTGGGACCTAGTACCCGCGGCGCGGTCGACCCCGAGCGACGTACGTCACACCGGCCCGCACGGCGGTCACGCGGACGTGGCCGAGGTCACAGTGCCCGAATATCCACGGCGGTAGACCGCCGCCCTCGTCGCGATCGCGCGTCATTCTCCCGGCGAGAGAACGGCGAGGACGTCGCGCGCGACATCGGCCGGCCGCAGGCGCACGGCCGCGACGACCTGCTCCCGACTCGCATGCGCGAGGAACTCCTGCGGGATGCCGAACGACTGGACCGGGACCCGATGACCTGCCTCGCTCGCGCGCTGCGCGAGGAGGGCGCCGATTCCTCCGTCGACCAGTCCGTCCTCGATCGTCACCACGTGATCGTGCTCCCCGACGAGCTTCACGAGTGCCGGTTGCACCGGCAGCACCCACCGGGGATCGGCCACCGTCGATGCCACCCCGTGCTGCGCGAGGAGCTCGGCGACGTCGAGAGCGGTCTCCGCCATCGGTCCCACGCCGACGACGAGCACCCGCGGACCGTGCCCGCCGCGCACCCCCGCACGATCGCCGTGCCGCGCCAGCACGTCCACGCCCTCGACGGTGTCGATCGCCGGGATCGGGTCGCCGAGCGCGCCCTTCGGGTAGCGGACGACGCTCGGTGCGTCGTCGATGTCGACCGCCTCGCGCAGCGCCGCGCGCAGGGTGGCCTCGTCGCGCGGTGCGGCGAGGTGGAGCCCGGGCACGATCCGCAGCAGGGCGAGGTCCCACATGCCGTTGTGGCTCGCCCCGTCGTCACCGGTGATCCCGGCGCGGTCGAGCACGAACGTCACCCCGGCCTTGTGCAGGGCGACGTCCATGAGAACCTGATCGAATGCGCGGTTCAGGAACGTCGCGTACAGGGCGACGACCGGATGAAGCCCCGCGAACGCCATCCCGGCCGCCGAGGTCGCGGCGTGCTGCTCGGCGATGCCGACGTCGAACGTGCGGGTCGGGAACTCCTGGGCGAACGGCGCGAGGCCGACCGGAGCGAGCATCGCGGCGGTGATCGCCACGACGTCGGGTCGCCGGTGCCCGATCCGGACGATCTCGTCCGCGAAGACCGACGTCCAGCCGAAACGCGACGGCGCGAGCGGCAGGCCGGTCTCCGGGTGGATCTTGCCCACCGCATGGAACCGGTCCGCGACGTCCTGCTCGGCCGGCGTGTACCCACGGCCCTTCTCGGTGATGACGTGGACGATCACCGGTGCGCCGAAGGCCTTCGCCCGGATGAGCGCATGCTCGACCGCGGTCTCGTCGTGACCGTCGACCGGGCCGACGTACTTGATGCCGAGGTCCTCGAACATCCCCTGCGGCGCGACGACGTCCTTGATGCCCTTCTTGAGGCCGTGCAGCGCGTCGTACGCGAACCGCCCGGGGAGGCCCGTCCGCTGCAGCGTGTGCTTGCCCCAGGACAGCACCTTCTCGTAGCCGTTGGTGGTGCGCAGCGTGTCGAGGTGGTGGGCGAGCCCGCCGATGGTGGGCGCGTAGGACCGACCGTTGTCGTTCACGACGATCACGAGACGGCGGTCCTGACCCTCCGCGATGTTGTTGAGCGCCTCCCAGGCCATGCCGCCGGTCAGCGCACCGTCGCCGATCACCGCGACCACGTGGCGGTCGTTGTGCCCCCGCAGCACGTTGGCCTTGGCGATCCCGTCCGCCCAGCTCAACGCCGTGGACGCGTGCGAGTTCTCGACGACGTCGTGGGTCGACTCGGCGCGGCTCGGATACCCCGAGAGGCCGCCGCGCTTGCGGAGCTCGCTGAAGTCCTGGCGGCCGGTGAGGAGCTTGTGGACGTACGCCTGGTGCCCGGTGTCGAACACGACCGTGTCGCGCGGGGACTGGAACACCCGGTGCAGGGCGATCGTGAGCTCCACCACGCCGAGGTTGGGCCCCAGGTGACCCCCCGTCCGGGACACGGACTCGACCAGGAACTCGCGGATCTCCGCGGCGAGGCGGACGACCTCGCGGTGGTCGAGCCGACGGACGTCGTCTGGTGTCGTGATGCGATCGAGCAGGCCCACGCGCGTGGCCTCCCTCCTACGGCGTCGTCGCCGCAGGGTGCGGACGTCGAACGGCAGTCTCCTACTGTAGAGCGCGCCGACGCCGGTCGCTCCGGGCGGCAGTGCCCGCGCGCGCCGCACCTCTCGGGCCGGGCCGGCCCATCACGTGCCGGTCACGACGCAGCGGCGCCGACGCGGGGCGGGCCGACGCGCGGGATGCCGCCCTCGGCCGCGGCGCGGAAGATCCGTTCATAGCCCGAGCCCATGACGGCACGGTCGAAGAAGCGCTCCGCGTGACGACGGCACGCGTCGGGGTCGAGGCCCGTCGCGGCGTCGATCCCGGCCACGAACGAGGCGAAGTCGTCCGCGACGATGCCGGTGACGCCGTGCCGCACCACCTCGGGGACACTCCCCCGGCGCAGCGCGACGACGGGTGTCCCGCAGGCCATCGCCTCGATCATCACGATCCCGAAGGGCTCCTCCCACTGGATCGGGAACAGCAGCGCCCGCGCCCGCGCGAGCAGCTGACGCTTGAGGCCCGCGTCCGCCTCGCCGACGATCTCGACGTCCGGGCCGAGGCGCGGCGCGACCATCGCCTCCAGGTACTCGTGCTCGCACGGTTCGTTCACCTTCCCGGCGAGCACGATCGGCGCCCCGACGGCACGCGCCGCGTCGATCGCGAGGTGCGGTGCCTTCTCGTGGCTGAATCGGCCGAGCCACAGGAGGTAGTCGTCCTTCGTCCTGCTGAACGGGTACGAGGCCACGTCGATGCCGTTGTGGACCGTCCCGACCCAGCTGAGACCGGGATTCAGCGCACGCTGCGAGCGCGAGATCGCGACGAGTCCGACCGAGCCACGCAGGCGCTCGTACAGACGCGCGTACTCTCCCGTCACCGGGCCGTGGCTCGTGACGACCGTCGGCACCGCCCGCCCGGCGGCCAGCAACGGGCCGGCGAGCGTGTTGTCGTGCACGACGTCGACGTCGAGGTCAGCGAGCGCGGCACCGGCGACCGCCGCATGAAGAACCTCCGGCACGGCCGCGCCGAGCCGCTCCGTCGGCGGGACGACGAAGGTCTGCACGAACCGCTGGGCGGACGTCAGGGACCGGCCGGCCGCCACCAGGGTGACGTGGTGCCCGCGTGCGACCAGGACCGCGACGAGATCGGCGACGACCGACTCGATGCCCCCGTAGCCCTGGGGCGGGACCTCGAACCACGGCGGAGCGACGACGGCGACGTTCAACGGCCCGTCGGAGCCCACCGGCTCCCGGGAACGTCTCGCGACCGCCGCGCCCGTCATGGCGGGCTCCTCCACCCTGCCCACGGAGACGGTGGGGCGCGTGCGCGCACCGTCCGTCGTCGGCTGTCGAACACTGCCCGATGTGGATACGTTTATTCATAGCGCACTCTCGATCACGCGCCACCGCTAGGGCGCAGAAGCTGGCCGACGATGTCCGACGACCCGATCGTGGGGGCCACCCCGAGCCGTGGGGAACGGTGGGTGGAACCTCCTGCCAAGCCCCTCACCGACGCTGCCACGAGTCTCGTGGAAGGGTCGTCGTTCTGCGTCAGCGGTTCGAACGGCGACCTCGAGCCGTTCCGCCAGCAGGGGTTGTTCGTGCGGGACACCCGGATGATCTCGACGTGGCGCCTCCTGGTCGACAACGCGCCTCTCGAACCGCTCGCGACGATCCCGGCAGAGCCGTACGAGTGCACCTTCGTCACCCGTGCCGTTCCTCGGCCGGGCCATGACGACGCCACCGTCGTCGTGGAGCGGCGACGGCTCGTCGGCGCCGGGATGCGGGACGACGTCACGGTGCGGAACTTCGGGACCGAGACGGCGGGGCTCGTGGTGTCGATCGAGGCGGAGACCGACTTCGCCGACCTGTTCGAGGTCAAGGAGGGTCGCAACCCGCACCATGCCCGCATCCGCCACCACGCGAGCGGCAACGAGCTCGTGTTCATGCTCGAGCACGCCGGCGGGAGCCGGGGCGTCCGGATCCGGGCATCGGGCGCGCACGCGTCGTCGCGCACGCTTTCCTTCACGGTCGCCGTGCCCGCACAGTCGTCATGGTCTACGACGATCGAGGTCCTGCCGATCATCGACGAGGACGAGCTCGAGGCCGCGTTCCCGACCACCCGGCCTGTGGCCGAGGCGGTCGCGGCGCGCCGCATGCAGCTGTGGCGCGACCGCGTGCCCGACGTGCGGGTCGGGAGCAGCAGGCTTCAGCAGGCTCTCGACCACAGCGAGCGCGACCTCGGGGCGCTGCGCATCGTCGACCAGGACCATGCGGAGGACGAGGTCGTCGCCGCGGGCGCACCGTGGTTCATGGCCTTGTTCGGCCGCGACTCGCTGCTGACCAGCTGGATGTCGATCTCGATGGCTCCCCACGTCGCCCTCGGCACGCTACGGACCCTGGCGCGGCTGCAGGGCCGCCGGACGGACCTCATGACCGAGGAGGCCCCCGGCCGGATCTTGCACGAGGTCCGCGTCGGCATGGACGCGACCCTGGCCCTCGGTGGCGGACGCGTCTACTACGGCTCGATCGACTCGACGCCGCTGTTCGTGATGCTCGCCGACGAGGCGCTGCGCTGGGGCGCCCCCCGACAGGAGATCGAGGCCCTCCTCCCCGCGGTCGACGCAGCCCTCGACTGGCTCAGGTCACCCGCCGTCAGCGGTCGCCTCGGTTTCGTCGAGTACCAGCGCTGCACCGACCGCGGCCTGCTCCACCAGGGGTGGAAGGACAGCCACGACGCGATCAGCTTCAGTGACGGGACCCCGGCACGGACACCGATCGCACTCGCCGAGGTCCAGGGCTACACCTACGGTGCGTTCCGCGCGCGCGCCCACCTCGCCGACGTGTTCGGCGACCCCGCAGCCGCCCAGGTGTGGTCCGCGCGCGCGGAGGACCTCCGGGAGAGGTTCGACGTGGCCTTCTGGCTGCCGGACCGCGCCCGGTACGCGATCGCCCTCGACGGCGACGCACGCCAGGTCGATGCCCTCGCCTCGAACATGGGCCAGTGCCTCTGGACCGGCATCGTCCGCGAGGACAGAGCGGCCCAGGTCGCAGCGGCCATCCTCGATCCCGACCTGTTCACGGGCTTCGGCGTCCGGACGCTCGCCGGCAGCATGCGCGCGTTCAACCCCGTCAGCTACCACAACGGCTCGGTGTGGCCGCACGACACCACCCTGATCGCTGCCGGTCTTGCGCGTTACGGTCTGCTCGACGAGGCGGCCACCGTCATGGATGGTCTGCTCGACACCGCGTGTGCCTTCGGAGGGCGCCTCCCCGAGCTCTTCTGCGGTTTCGACCGGGAATCGACGGCATGCCCCATTCCGTACCCGGCGGCCTGCACACCGCAGGCCTGGGCGGCCGCATCGCCGTTCCAGCTCCTCCGCACCGCACTCCAGCTCGAGCCGTGCCTCCCGCACGGCGTCGTGCACGCCCGGCCCGTCTCGGCGGCGATCGGCACGGTCCACCTCGCGGGACTCGACCTCGGAGGAGCTGCGGTCACGATCGACGCGGACACCGAGCACGTCACGATCGACGGGTTGCCGGACGGGGTGCGGCTCGTGGGGGCGTCGGACGAGCCGGGATGCACATGGCACGCGCGGCCGGCAGCTGGCGGCACCCGCCGCACGGGCCGGACGGGCCGCCCGGCCTAGAATTCGCCCATGCGCTTCCTGCCGTCCCACGCCGCCACGAGCGACCTCACCTACGGTGATGTCTTCCTCGTCCCGTCCGCGAGCGACGTCGCGTCGCGGTTCGACGTCGACCTCACGACCACGGACGGGACCGGGACGTCGATCCCGGTCGTCGTCGCCAACATGACCGCGGTGGCCGGGCGTCGGATGGCGGAGACGGTCGCGCGCCGCGGCGGTCTCGCGGTGATCCCGCAGGACATCCCGACGGAGGTCGTGGCCGACGTCGTCGCGGACGTCAAGGCCAAGCACCCGGTCGTCGAGAGCGCGGTCGTCGTCTCCCCGCACGACACCGTGCACACCGCGCTCACGCTGATCGGGAAGCGGTCGCACGGAGCGGCCGTCGTCGTCGTGGACGGCCGCCCGGTGGGTGTCGTCGCCGAGGCGGACTGCGTGGGGGTGGACCGGTTCACGCAGGTCGGCGACGTCATGTCCAGCAATCCCACGATCATCGAGCTCGACGTCGTGACCGGCGCCGGGTCGAGCGGTCTCGAGGCCGCGTTCGAGGCGCTGCACGCGTCCCGTCGGCGGTTCTCCCCGGTCGTCCGCGACGGCGAGCTCATCGGGGTCCTGACCCAGGTCGGCGCGCTGCGCTCGTCGATCTACGACCCCGCGCTCGACGACCAGGGTCGGCTGCGGATCGCTGCGGCCGTCGGCATCAACGGCGACGTCCGGGCGAAGGCCGCCGCGCTGCTCGAGGCCGGCGTGGACGCTCTGATCGTCGACACGGCCCACGGCCACCAACGGAAGATGGCCGAGGCGCTGGCCGCGGTGCGATCCCTCGAGCCGAACGTCCCGATCGTGGCGGGGAACGTGGTCACCGCGGCGGGAACGCGCGACCTCATCGAGGCCGGTGCGGACATCGTCAAGGTCGGCGTCGGGCCGGGCGCGATGTGCACCACGCGCATGATGACGGCCGTCGGCCGTCCGCAGTTCTCCGCCGTGCTCGAGTGCGCCGCCGAGGCCCGGCGACTCGGGGCCCACGTCTGGGCCGACGGCGGCGTCCGGCACCCGCGGGACGTCGCCCTCGCGCTCGCCGCGGGTGCCGCGCAGGTGATGGTCGGGTCCTGGTTCGCGGGGACGCACGAGTCTCCCGGAGATCTCCACGACGACGGCTCGGGGCGGCTGTACAAGGAGAGCTTCGGGATGGCGTCGGCGCGTGCCGTCGCCGCGCGCAGCACCGGCGGGAGCGCGTTCGACCGCGCCCGCAAGGCGCTGTACGAGGAAGGGATCTCGTCCTCGCGCATGTACCTCGACCCGCGGCGGCCGGGAGTCGAGGACCTGATCGACCACATCACGTCCGGCCTCCGGTCCGCGTGCACCTACGTCGGCGCGCGCACGCTCGAGGAGTTCTCCGAGAAGGCGGTCGTCGGGATCCAGTCCGCGGCCGGTTACGAGGAGGGTCGCCCCCTCCCGGAGGGCTGGTGACACCTTCGGCCGGCCCGTCGGCCGAGTCCGCCCGCGCGCAGCTCCGCGAGCTGTGCGCCCGGCCGCCCGCGCGCTGGACGGGGTCGACCGGTGCGCTGAGATCCGCCTCGCGTGCGCGGCCGGCGGCCGTCCTCGTGCTGTTCGGCGTGCTCGACCCGAGGCCGTCGACGGCGCTCGACACCCCGGTGGCACGCGATCTCGACGTCCTGCTGCTGCGTCGCGCCGCGACTCTCACCGACCACGCCGGGCAGGTCGCGTTCCCGGGCGGTCGGATCGACGCCACCGACGCGGGGCCGGTCGAGGCCGCCCTCCGTGAGGCCGCCGAGGAGACGGGCCTCGACCCCGGGGGCGTCGAACCGCTCGGCACCCTGCCGCCGCTCCCGCTCGCCGTGAGCAACCACCTCGTCACACCGGTGCCCGCGTGGTGGCGTCGGCCGACGCCCGTCGTCGCCGTCGACCAGGCCGAGACGTTCGAGGTCTACCGAGTTCCGGTCGCCGACCTTCTGCACCCGGAGAACCGCGGCTCGACGGTGCGCGCGCGGGAGGGACGCCCGTGGCGGGCCCCGGCCTTCGTCGTGGGCGAGCTCCTGGTCTGGGGGTTCACCGCGATCGTCCTCGACCTCATGTTCGACGCGCTCGGGTGGACGCTTCCATGGGACCCCGCCCGGTCGATCGAGCTGCCGTCCTGAGGTCCCGGCCGCCTGGACGTGCCGACGTCCGGGCGCACCGCGGGCCGGCCCCGGCCGTGCGGTGCGCCCGGCACGCGACCGTGGTCGGGCGCACCGCGGGCCGGACGGGCTCAGGCGGTGACGAGGGACCGCAGGACGTACTGCAGGATCCCGCCGTTGCGGTAGTAGTCGGCCTCTCCCGGGGTGTCGATGCGGACGACCGCGTCGAAGGTCACCGTCGAGCCGTCGGCCCGGGTCGCCGTGACCGCCACCGTCGACGGCGTC
>JAKBFW010000014.1 GCA_021833345.1 Pseudomonadota bacterium
CCCCTGGATGTGGCCATCGGCGACAAGGTCATCTACAGCAAGTACGGCGGGACCGAGGTGAAGTACTCCGGTGAGGAGTACCTGATCCTCTCGGCGCGCGACATCCTCGCGATCGTCGTCAAGTAGTCCCGTCGGTCGGACGCCGGTCGTCCGACCCGCACGACGAGGCCCCGCCCGGCAGCTGCCGGGCGGGGCCTCGTCGTGCCTCCTCCAGGTGACCGGCAGGTGGCCGGCTCGGAGCGGAGCTCGGCCGGCCCGGCCTCAGCTGGCCTGGCGCATCGGGTGGGCCAGTATCGCGGAGCGTTCGTCCTCGGAGAGCCCGCCCCAGACTCCATAGGGTTCGCGGACGGACAGGGACTGGCGGCGGCACTTCTCGAGGACGCCGCACGTCGCGCACACGGCCTTCGCCGCCTCCGCGCGACGACGCCGCGCGGAACCGCGCTCGCCCTCGGGGTGGAAGAACAGCGTCGGGTCCGCCTCACGGCAGGCCCCGTCGAACTGCCATTCCCACAGGTCCATCACCGGACCGGGCAGTCGTGAGATCTCAGCCATCTGAACTCCTCCAGGTCGTCTGCCGTCGCGTGTTCGAACGGGCTACCTCGTGACCGCGTCGCGTGCACGAACCTCGCCGACGACGATGCGTCGTCGGCGACCTCGTGCATTGCCACGCTATGACCGCGCCACAAGTTGTTCAAGGCTTTGGTCACTTCTGGTTCGCGTTCGCGGCGTGTCGGGGGCGATACCGGTGAATCGCCCCGGTTCACCCGGTGAGCCAACGTGCGTTCGACGCGGACCGTGAGCACAATCGAGGCATGCCCTCCTCCGTGCACCCTCGTGGCTCGGCCGGGCGACCGGTGTCGGGCGAGTCCACGGTGCCGGCTCTCACCGTCGCTGCGGTCGCCCGCCGTCTCGGGGTCGCACCCGCGACGCTTCGGACCTGGGACCGTCGCTACCGGCTCGGGCCGTCGGCGCACCTGGCGGGATCGCACCGCCGGTACAGCGGCGACGACGTCGCACGGCTCATGGTCATGCGCAGCCTCACGCTCGACGGCGTGGCACCGGCCGAGGCCGCTCGGGTCGCCCTCGCCGCTGAGCTCGACGGAGAGGCGGGGCCGGCCTCCGGCGCTCGGGGTTCGTACCTGGTCTCGCTCCCCTGGCGCGGTCGCCCCACGCCGACCGCCGTCATCGACGCCGTGCTCGCGGGCGACGAGTCGGCGTGCCGACACCTCCTCGAGCTCCCGGACGACGAGGACGTCCTGACCTGGTGGAGCGAGCTCGTCGAACCCGCTCGGGCGGCGCTCCTCCCGCGTACGGTGCTCGGACAGCCCGGCGAGGACCCCGACGACCTGCTCTACGGATCGGTGCTCGCAGCGCTGCGTCGCCGCACGGCGGGCGACCCGACGTCGCCTTCGAGGATCGCGGTGGTGCTCCTGCTGTCGGGGCCGGGGGAGATGCGGCCCGTCGGTCTGCACGTGCTCGCGGCCGCGCTGTCCGAGCGTGCCGTGGACGCGCGGGTGGTCACCGGACTGCTCGAGCCGCACCGCGTGGTCGAGATCGCCACGATGGCGAGCCCCGCTGCCGTCGTGATGCTCGCCGACGGCCGCTCACCCGACCTGGCCGTGGTGCACGCGCTGCACGAGTCGCACCCGGAGCTGCCCCTGTTCCTCTCGATCGCCGACGAGACCTCTGCCGTCGAGCTCCCGTGGGGACCCACCGTGCATCGGAACCGCAGCCTCACCGGGCTGCTGCACGAGGTCCTCGCCGTCTGCCGGTGACCCACCTGCGCACGGGGTGATCCTTTTCACCCCGGTGTCGGGCTCACCTCCGGGCACGGACGGGTCGATACCCGAAGAGGATCATGCGGGACCGGTGCGAGCCGGGGCTGCGAGGCGACGCGAGAGGGGACCCCGGTGAACGGAGTCGTGGTGTGCCACGGGTCGTCGGTGGTGCGCGATCGACTGGTGGCCGCGGCGCACGGCGTCCCCGGGCTGGCCCCCGTCAGGTCCGCGGCGTCCGCTGAAGAGCTCCTCGTGCTCGCGCGTCGCGCGGCGCCGACGATCGTCCTGCTCGACGCCCACCTCCCCGGCACCGGCCCCGTGGAGGCGATCCGGCGACTTCGGACGGTGTCCGACGGGACGACCGTCGTCATGCTCGCGGTGCCGGGTGACGAGGTCGCGCTCGACCGCGCGATCCACCTCGGTGCCCGCGGCTACCTGGCGCCGGATGTCGGCGTCCCGGAGCTCGCCGCCGTGTTCGCGCACCTGACGACCGGACCGGTCGTGCATCCGCGGGTCGACGGGGTGATGGCAGCGGCATCGTCGTCGACGCGCGCACCCGCCACGGCGAGCGTCCCGATCGCGTCGATCGGCTCGCGCTCCCCGGTCTCGGGCACCGCCGAGGTGGTCCTGACGAAGCGTGAGCTCGAGGTCCTGACGGGCATGAGCAACGGTCGGTCGAACTCGCAGATCGGCGCCGAGCTGTTCCTGAGCGAGGACACCGTCAAGACGCACGCCCGTCGGCTGTTCCGCAAGCTCGGTGCGGCGGACCGCGCTCAGGCCGTCGCGATCGGCATCCGTCGCGGTCTGATCCGTTGACCCCAGCACCCCGTGCGGCGTCCTGCGACGCACGGGGCGTCCAGCAGGTCGACGTATCATCGGCAGATGGTTGAGCCCGGAATCGTTGGACCCGACACTCCCCGCGACCCGTTCGCCCTCACCGGGCTGACGTACGACGACGTGCTCCTCCTGCCGGGCGAGAGCGACGTGATCCCGTCCGAGGTGAGTACCCAGACGCGCCTGACCAGGAACATCTCGATGGCCGTCCCGCTCCTCTCCGCCGCGATGGACACCGTGACGGAGGCGCGCATGGCGATCGCGATGGCGCGCCAGGGCGGCATCGGCGTGCTTCACCGCAACCTCTCGATCGATGACCAGGCCCACCAGGTCGACCTCGTGAAGAGGTCCGAGTCCGGGATGATCACCGACCCCGTGACCGTCGGCCCGGACGCCACGCTCGCCGAGCTCGACGCGCTGTGCGGCAAGTATCGGGTGTCCGGGCTGCCCGTGGTCGACGGCGACCGGACGCTGCTGGGCATCATCACCAACCGCGACCTGCGGTTCGTCCCGCCCACCGAGTTCGCGACGCGTCGGGTGCGCGAGGTCATGACGCCGATGCCGCTGATCACCGCCCCGGTCGGGATCGCACGTGACGACGCCGCCGCGCTCCTTGCCAAGCACAAGATCGAGAAGCTCCCGCTGGTCGACGCCGCCGGCCGCCTCTCGGGCCTGATCACCGTCAAGGACTTCGTCAAGACGGAGCAGTACCCGGACGCGACGAAGGACGCCGAGGGTCGGCTGCGGGTCGCCGCGGCCGTGGGCTTCTACGGCGACGCGTGGGAACGCGCGATGGCGCTCGTCGAGGCGGGTGTGGACGTCGTGGTGGTGGACACGGCGCACGGGCACGCGCAGGCGATGCTCGCGATGATCCGTCGCCTGAAGTCCGACCCCGCGGCCCGCGGCGTCGACGTGATCGGCGGGAACGTCGCGACCCGGGCCGGCGCCCAGGCGCTGGTCGACGCGGGGGTCGACGGGGTCAAGGTGGGTGTCGGCCCGGGGTCGATCTGCACGACGCGTGTCGTCGCCGGCGTCGGCGTGCCGCAGATCACCGCGATCTACGAGGCCTCCAAGGCGACCGCCCCGGCCGGCGTGCCGGTGATCGGGGACGGGGGCCTGCAGTACTCCGGCGACATCGCGAAGGCGCTCGTCGCCGGCGCGGACAGCGTGATGCTCGGGTCGCTGCTCGCGGGCTGCGAGGAGAGCCCCGGTGACCTGGTGCTCGTCAACGGGAAGCAGTTCAAGCACTACCGGGGGATGGGCTCGCTCGGCGCCATGGCCTCGCGTGGCCGGGTCTCCTACTCCAAGGACCGGTACTTCCAGGCCGACGTCGCCTCGGACGAGAAGATCGTCCCCGAGGGGATCGAGGGGCAGGTGCCCTATCGTGGTCCGCTCCGCGCGGTCGCGCACCAGCTCATCGGTGGCCTGCACCAGTCGATGTTCTACGTCGGTGCGCGGACGATCCCCGAGCTGCAGGACCGTGGACAGTTCGTTCGGATCACGGCGGCCGGGCTCAAGGAGTCGCACCCGCACGACATCCAGATGACGATCGAGGCGCCGAACTACACGACGCGGTGACGCTCCGCCACCCGACGAGACGGCCCGCTCGGACGGAGCGACGGGTGTCTCGCCGGGACGGTCGTCAGTCGGGGATCGTCGTCAGTCGCGGAACGTCTCGATCTGAGCCCCGAGCTCGATGAGCCGTTCCTGCAGCTGCTCGTAGCCGCGCGAGATGATGTCGACGTTGCGCAGCACCGACGTGCCGCGCGCCGCGAGCATCGCGAGCAGGATCACGACGGCCGGGCGCAGCGCCGGTGGGCAGCTCACCTCGGCACCGGACCAGCGGGTCGGGCCGATGACGTCGAGGCGATGCGGGTCGAGGAGCCGGACGTCGGCGCCGAGGCGGGTCAGGTCGGTGAGGTGGATCGCGCGCCCCTCGTAGACCCAGTCGTGCACGAGCGTGTGGCCCTCCGCGCATGCGGCGATGACCGCGAAGAACGGCAGGTTGTCGATGTTCAACCCCGGGAACGGCATCGGGTGGATCTTGTCGAGCGGCGCGCGGAGCGCGCTCGGGTGGACGGTCACGTCGACCAGGGCGGTGCGTCCGTTCCGAGCGGGGTACTCGTCGGACTGGGTGTACTGCAGTCCCATCTCGGCCAGCGTCGCGAGCTCGATCCGCATGAACTCGATCGGTACCCGCGCGACGGTGATCTCCGAGCCGGTGACGATGCCCGCCGTCAGCAGGCTCATCGCCTCGACCGGGTCCTCCGAGGGTGCGTAGTCGACGTCCACGTCGATCTCGCCCACACCGTGGATCCGGAGCGTCGTGGTGCCGATCCCGTCGATCCGCACGCCCAGCAGCTCGAGGTAGAAGCAGAGGTCCTGCACCATGTAGTTCGGGCTCGCGTTGTGGATCACGCTGACGCCGGGGTGACGCGCCGCCGCCATGATCGCGTTCTCCGTGACGGTGTCGCCCCGCTCGGTCAGCACCACGGTGACCTCGCCCGGCACCCGCGGTGCGACCGTCGCGTGGTAGCTGCCGGCGGTCGCCTGCACCGAGAGGCCGAACGGCCGCAGGGCGATCATGTGCGGCTCGACCGTCCGGGTCCCGAGGTCGCAGCCACCCGCGTACGGCAGGTGGAAATCCGGGAGCATCCCGAGCAGCGGGCCGAGGAACATGATCACCGATCGCGTGCGCTTCGCCGCGTCGACGTCGATCGACCCGAGGTCGAGGTCGGCGGGCACGTGGATCTCGAGGTCTCGCCCGTCTGGCGACCACACCGCAGTCACGCCGATGCTCCGGAGCACGTCGACGATGCGGTCGACCTCGACGATCCGTGCGACGCCGCGCAGCGTCGTGCGTCCCCGGTTGAGGAGCGAGGCGCAGAGGAGCGCGACCGCCCCGTTCTTGCTGGACTTGACCTCGATCCGGCCGGAGAGCTGCCGACCGCCGGTGACCCGCAGGTGCGAGTGCTTCGCCTGCCCGATCGAGATGATCTCGCTGTCGAGCGCCGCGCTGATGCGGCTGAGCATGTCGAGGCTGACGTTCTGGGCGCCCTGCTCGATCCGGTTGATCGCACTCTGGCTGGTGCCGAGGACCTCGGCGAGCTGGGCCTGGGTGAGGCCGCGGTTCTGCCGTGCGCCCCGGACGAGCGCGCCGACCTGGGCGAGGTATCCGGCCGGTTCCATCACGATGGTCATGGCATGACGGTAACTCATATATGAGATACCGCAACGGCTGCCTGGTCTCCCTGACTGCGCGATCGGATTGTTCTGCTGGTCAGTACCCGTATCGTGATGTCAGGCTCATGCCGGGCGTGCGGCGGCGTCGGAGGATGCCCCGGGCGACGGAGCGGTGTCCCGACCGGGCCAGGTGAGCTCGGCGCTGGGGCCGGTCATGCCGCGCGTGGCCCGCCAGGCGTTGAAGTCCTCCGCCCAGGCACGGTGCGCGGCAACCTGGTACGCGTGCAGCGCCGTCGGGGTGAGCCCGCGCAGGTGCGGGTACGCGTCGACGATCGCGGCGAGCACGTCGAGAGTCGCGACGACGTCCACGTCGGCCGTGTGCAGGTGTCCGGCGTCGGCGACCCGGTACACGCCGCACAGGTCCGCGAGGGTGCGCTTGCCGCGCCGGTAGCGCGCCTCCGACCTGTCGAGCACGAGCGGGTCGATCACGGGGGAGACGGTCGCACCGAGACGGTCGGCGAGAGAACGGAGCCCGTGGCGACGGAGCTCGCCCTCGAGCAGCGACAGATCGAACGACGCGTTGAACGCGACGACGGGCGTCCCCACGGCGAGAGCAGCCGTGAGCGCGTGCGCGATCTCGTCGAGGGCGACCGCGGGCGGAGCTCCGTGGGCGCGTGCGTGCGCGGTCGTGATCCCGTGGATCGCGGTCGCCGCCGCGGGGATCTCGACGCCGGGGTCGAGCAGCCAGGTCCGCACGGAGGTCTGTGCCCCGTCGCGCAGCACGACAGCCGCCGTCACGATCCGGTCCCGGGTGACGTCGACCCCCGTCGTCTCGGTGTCGAAGCCGAGCAAGGGTCCGTCCGTCCAGCTCATCGTTCCTCCTGGTGGTGGTCCTGGGTCCAGGGTGCCACCGGAGACCCACAGGCCCCGGTAGCCTGGTCCGGTGAGCAACGAGATCGAGATCGGTCGCGGCAAGCGCGGGCGCCGCGCGTACTCCTTCGACGACATCGCGGTGGTGCCGTCCCGCCGGACGCGTGATCCCGAGGAGGTGTCCGTCAGCTGGCAGATCGACGCGTACCACTTCGACCTCCCGATCGTCGCCGCACCGATGGACTCGGTGATGAGCCCCGACACCGCGGTGGCGCTCGGTCGTCTCGGCGGGCTCGGCGTGCTCGACCTCGAGGGCCTCTGGACCCGCTACGACGACCCCACGCCCCTGCTCGCCGAGATCGCGGCGCTGGACGCCCCCCGGGCGACGGCGCGGATGCAGGAGCTCTACGGTGCGCCGATCCGCGCCGAGCTGATCACCCAGCGCCTCAAGGAGATCCGCGCCGCGGGCGTCACGGTGGCCGGCGCGCTGTCCCCGCAGCGGACGCAGGAGTTCTCACAGACGGTCGTCGACGCCGGTGTCGACCTCTTCGTCATCCGCGGGACCACGGTCTCGGCCGAACACGTCTCGGGCCGCGCGGAGCCGCTCAACCTCAAGCGGTTCATCTATGAGCTGGACGTGCCCGTGATCGTCGGTGGCGCCTCGACGTACACCGCGGCCCTGCACCTCATGCGGACCGGTGCTGCCGGGGTCCTGGTCGGGTTCGGCGGTGGCGCGGCGCACACCACGCGGGTCTCGCTCGGGATCCACGCCCCGATGGCGACGGCCGTCGCCGACGTCGCGGCCGCGCGACGCGACTACCTCGACGAGTCCGGCGGCCGCTACGTGCACGTGATCGCGGACGGCGGCGTGGGGCGGTCCGGGGACCTGGTGAAGGCCGTCGCGTGCGGCGCCGACGCCGTGATGGTGGGTGCCGCGCTCGCTCGCGCGGCCGAGGCGCCGGGCGCGGGGTGGCACTGGGGCTCCGAGGCGCACCACCCTCAGCTCCCGCGCGGGGAGCGCGTGCACGTCGGGACGACGGGCACCTTGCAGGAGATCCTGTTCGGTCCCGGTCGCCAGGCCGACGGGACGCTCAACCTGGTCGGCGCGCTCCGGCGGGCCATGGCCACCACCGGGTACTCGGATCTCAAGGAGTTCCAGCGCGTCGAGGTCGTGGTGTCGCCGTACCAGCCGCACTGAGCCCGTCACGACCAGACGTCCGGCCGCCGGCGATCCCGCTGGGCCGCCGGGGGTCGCCGTTCGCTCGCTGGTGCTCGAACCGCGACCCCTCGGCGCCCCGCCTCCGCGTCTGATTCGATCGCGCGCGCTGCCCGAATGTGTCCGAAAATGTTGACATTAACGAGAAGCGGGCGTAAACAGTACGACACAGACATCCCGAGGGCGGGTGTCGGTGGACGACGGAGTCGACGTGTACGCACCGGAGCGACACCAGCTGATCCTGACCGCGGCGCGGGCCGACGGTCGGGTCGACGTCATGGCCCTCTCGCGCCAGCTCGACGTGACCCCGGAGACGGTGCGTCGCGATCTCACGACGCTCGAGCGTCGTGGTCTCGTCCGTCGCGTCCACGGCGGTGCGATCCCCGTCGAGCGCTTCGGGATCGAGCCCGGGCTCGCCGACCGCGAGAGCCGCTACGCGCAGCAGAAGGATCGGATCGCCGAGGCGGCGGTCGACGAGCTCCCGGACGGTGGCTCGATCATCCTCGACGCGGGGACCACGACCGCGCGCCTCGCCGAGCTGCTGCCCACCGACCGTGAGCTCACGGTGGCCACGCACTCGTTGCCGATCGCGATGCTGCTCGCGAACCGTCCTGGCATCACGCTCCACCTGGTCGGCGGCCTCGTCCGTTGGCGCACGCTCGCGGCGGTCGGCGGCTGGGCCCGTCAGGCGATCGCCGAGATCCATGCCGATGTGACGTTCCTCGGCACCAACGGCATCACGGTCGAGCACGGGCTGACGACCCCCGACCTCGCGGAGGCTCAGGTGAAGCGGGCGCTCGTGGGTGCCGCCCGGCGCACCGTCGTGCTCGCCGACCACAGCAAGGTCGGGCGCGCGGACTTCGCCCTCGTCGCTCCGATCGACCGTGCGGACACCCTGATCACGGACTCCCAGGTCGACCCGGAGCTGGCCGACGAGCTCGAGGCGGCCGGGCTCACGGTGGTGCGCGCATGATCGTCACCTTCACGCCCAGCCCGAGCCTCGACCGGGCGTACGACGTCACCGAGCTGGCCGTCGGCGAGGTCAACCGGGCGACCGGTACCCACATCCACGCCGGCGGCAAAGGCATCAACGTCTCACGTGCTCTCGCGCGCCACGGCGTCCCGACCGTGGCCGTGCTGCCGACCGGCGGCCCCGACGGCGACCAGCTCCTGATCGCCCTCGGGCGTCAGGGCGTCGCGAGCCGTCCGGTGCCCGTGGCCGGTGACACCCGGAGCAACGTGACGCTCGTCTCCCAGGACGGTGTCACGACGAAGATCAACGCGCCGAGCCCGGAGCTGAGCCCGGACGAGTCACGTGCCCTGATCGAGGCGGTCGAGGCGGAGGCCGCCCACGGCGCGCGGTGGATCGTGGCCGCCGGCAGCCTTCCCGATGGATCGGGCGACCTCTTCGCTCGCCTCGGCGAGGTGTCGCGGCGACGTGGGATCCCGCTCGCGCTCGACACGTCAGGGGCACCTCTCCGCGACACGTTGGCTGCGGGCGGCATCGCCCTGGTCAAGCCGAACGACGACGAGCTCGCCGAGCTCGTGGGAGCCGACCTCCAGACCGTCGGCGACGTCCGCGCCGCGGCACGCGAGCTCATCGCCGCCGGCACCGGGGCCGTGCTCGTCAGTCTGGGCTCTCACGGTGCGCTGCTCGTCGTCCCGGACGGCTGCTGGTGGGCCGGCGGCGCTCCGCTCGTCCCGCTCTCGACCGTCGGGGCCGGCGACACGACCCTTGCGGGCTACCTCAGTGCAGACGGGACGCCGCCCGAGCGACTCCGGCGCGCGGTGGCGTGGGGCCGCGCAGCGGTCCTGATGCCCGGCAGCGACGTGCCCGACCCCAGCCGGGTCGACGTCGCAGCAGTCCGGGTCGTCGACGACCCCGACCCGCACCTCACCCTGAAGGAGCTGTGACCTCGGCACCATCCGTCTCACGACCATCCCTCCGATCAGGTCCGAGCAGGTCGGCGCGCCTCGGCCCGTCCCTGCCGTTCCCTGTCGCACACCCGTCCCGAGGTGTGCGAGACCCCGCCCAGCGCGGAGTGGCACGCCCTCCGACGCCTCCAGAATGGACACCTGTCATGCCGCAGCGCACCGTTGCCGTCGCGTCCCGCGTCGGTCTCCACGCCCGTCCCGCCTCACTGTTCACCCAGGCCGTCGCCACGTCCGGGCACACCGTGACGATCGCCCGCGGTGACGGTCCCGCCGTCGACGCCTCGAGCATCCTGATGGTGATGACGCTGGGCGCCGGACACGGGGACCTGGTGACCGTGACCGTCGACGGTGCGGATGCGGAGCGCGTGCTCGGTGAGCTGGTCGGGCTCCTCGAGACGGACCTGGACGCACCCGAGGCGTCGTGACGCCCGGACCCCGGACGCTCGGCTGACCGGGGTCGATCGGGGGGAGACGCCCGGCCGCCGGCGACGTGCGGTTCCGGGCGGCGTCGGGCGCCCTCCGGCCGTCACCGTCGTAGCCTCGTGTCATGTCGCACGAGCACGGGCCGGACCCCCTGGACGAGAACGCTCCGCACGGTGGGTCGGCAGAACCAGGCGGAGCCCCGCACGCCGAGCTGGTCGACCCCTGGACCGACCCGCTCGGGACCTACGTGCTGGAGCCGGACGACCTCCGCTCGCTGCTCGCCCGCATCGTCGTGTCGCCCGGTGCGTCGACGCAGACCACCCACACCCCGTTCACGGGCGGGCCGCTCGCCGCGGTCCCGCTCTCGACCGTCGACGACGTCGCCCGTGCCGCCCGGCTCGCCCGCGTGGCTCAGCGCGGGTGGGCGGCGGTCGACCTCGCCGAGCGCGCCGCCGTTCTCCTGAGGTTCCACGACCTCGTGCTCCGGGACCAGTCGGACGTGCTCGACCTCGTGCAGCTCGAGAGCGGGAAGTCGCGACTGAGCGCCTTCGAGGAGGTGGCGGACGTCGCGATGGTCGCGCGGCACTTCGCCCGGAGCGGGGCCCGCTACCTCGCACCGCGGCGCACGCCGGGGTTCGCCCCGATCCTCACCTCGGTGCGGGTGCTGCGGCACCCGGTGGGCGTCGTCGGCGTGATCTCGCCGTGGAACTATCCGTTCACGCTGTCGATGGGAGACACCCTCCCGGCCCTGCTGGCGGGCAACGCCGTGCTGCTGAAGCCGGACACGCAGACGGTGCTGACGGCCCTGTGGGGGGTCGAGCAGCTCGAGGCGGCCGGGCTGCCGGCCGGTGTCGTCCAGGTGGTCGTGGGTGACGGCCCGACGATCGGGAGCGCGGTCGTCGACCACGTGGACCATGTGTCCTTCACCGGCTCGACCGCGACCGGGCGTACCGTCGCTGCCCGTGCCGGTGAGCGGCTGATCAGCGCGAGCCTGGAGCTCGGGGGCAAGAACGCGATGTACGTCGCGGAGGACGTCGACGTCGAGACCGCGGCCGAGGGCGCCGTCCGGGCGTGCTTCTCGAGCACCGGGCAGCTGTGCGTCTCCGTCGAGCGGCTCTACGTGCACGAGGACGTCGCGGACGAGTTCGTGGACGCGTTCGTGCGCAGGACCCGGGCGCTGACTCTCGGCGCCGACCTCGACTACCGCGCCGACGTCGGGTCGCTGACATCCGCCGCCCAGCTCGCGACCGTGACGGACCACGTGCTGGACGCCCGGTCGCACGGCGCTCGGGTGCTCGCCGGAGGGGTCCGTCGCCCCGACCTCGGGCCGCTCTTCTACGAGCCGACGGTGCTCGCCGACGTCTCACGCGAGGCGACCGTCTTCGCCCAGGAGACCTTCGGCCCGGTGGTGTCCGTGTACCGCGTGGCCTCCGACGACGAGGCCGTGGCCGCGATGAACGAGGGCGACCTCGGCCTCAACGCCAGCGTGTGGACGCGCGACGTGGCCCGCGGGCGACGGCTCGCCGCCCGGGTCGTCGCCGGCACGGTCAACGTGAACGAGGGGTACGCCGCGGCCTGGGCCTCCGTGGCGGCCCCCCAGGGCGGAGCCCGGGCGTCGGGCCTCGGTCACCGCCACGGCGCCGAGGGGATCTGGGCCACGACACGCGCCCAGACGGTTGCGGTGCAGCGTGGTGTCCACGGCGTACCGGGCCTGCGGTCACTGGTTCCCGGGAACCCGACCGGCGTGGGGCTCGGTCGCCTGTACGCGCGCCCCGGTCAGCAGGTCGCGACCGTGTTCACCGCGGCGCTGCGCGTGATGAAGGCGGTGCGGCGCGCCTGACCGCGTCCTCGCGGCGTGCGACGGGGCTGGTGCACCTGCCGGACGACGGAGCCCGCACCGGCCGTGGGACCGGTGCGGGCTCTGATCAGGCGTGTCAGGCGCTGACGGTCTCCACCGACTGGCGCGCGATCTCGAGCTCCTCGTTGGTCGGGACGACCATCACGGTCACCTCCGCACCGTCCGGCGAGATCACGGTCGGCTCCTTCTTCCGGCCTTCGTTGCGCGCGGGGTCGACGGCGATCCCGAGGCGCTCGAGGCCGGTCAGCGAACCGGCGCGCACGATGTCGTCGTTCTCCCCGATGCCCGCGGTGAAGGCGATCGCGTCGACGTGCCCGAGCTGGGCGTAGTAGCTGCCGACGTAGCCGCGGATCCGGTGGAAGTACACCTCGAGGGCCGTGCGGGCGGCCTCGTCGCCCCGTGCGACCGCGTCGTGCACGTCCCGCATGTCCGTGTACCCGGACAGCCCGAGCATCCCGGACCGACGGTTGAGGAGCTCGTCGAGCTCGTCGATCGACATGCCCGCCTCGCGGTGCAGGTGGAAGAGGACCGCCGGGTCGATGTCGCCCGAGCGGGTGCCCATCACGAGACCTTCGAGCGGCGTGAGCCCCATCGAGGTCTCGACCGACTCGCCGCCGCGCACGGCCGTGGCCGATGCGCCGTTGCCGAGGTGCAGGACGATGACGTTGATCTCGCTCGGGTCCTTGCCGAGCAGCGCGGCCGTCTTGCGGGACACGTACAGGTGCGACGTGCCGTGCGCACCGTACCGGCGGATCGCGTACTGCGACGCGACCTCGCGGTCGATCGCGTAGGTGTAGGCCGCCGGGGGCAGCGTGTGGTGGAACGACGTGTCGAAGATCGCGACGTGCGGCACCCCCGGGAACGCGTGCCGGGCCGCCTTGATGCCCGAGACATGGGCCGGGTTGTGCAGCGGGGCGAGCGACGAGAGGGCGTCGATCTGGGCGAGGACCGTGTCGTCGATGACCGCCGGGCCCGCGAAGACGCTGCCACCCTGGACGACGCGGTGCCCGACGGCGGCGAGCAGCGACTCGTCGATGTGCGGGCCCTGCTCCTCGAACAGCGCGAGCACGAGCGCCATGCCCGCGTCGTGGTCGGCGACGTGCTGCTCGACGACGGTCGTGCCGTTCGGGCCCTCGTGCTTCACGCGACCGGTCTCGAGGCCGATGCGCTCGACGATCCCGGTGGCGAGGGCCTCCTCGGTGGCGACGTCGACGAGCTGGTACTTGATCGAGGACGAGCCGGAGTTGATGACCAGGACGAGAGAGTTCACTGCAGGCCTTCCGAGGTGGCTTCGCCCAGTGCCTGGGCCTGGATCGCCGTGATGGCGACAGTATTCACGATGTCCTGGACCAGGGCGCCGCGGGAGAGGTCGTTGACGGGCTTGCGGAGGCCCTGGAGCACGGGTCCGACGGCGATCGCACCGGCGCTGCGCTGCACGGCCTTGTAGGTGTTGTTGCCGGTGTTGAGGTCCGGGAAGATGAACACCGTCGCGCGGCCCGCGACCGCGGAGTCGGGCATCTTCGTCTTCGCCACCGAGGCGTCGACGGCGGCGTCGTACTGGATCGGTCCCTCGACGCTCAGGTCGGGCCGACGCTCGCGCACCAGGGCGGTCGCGGCGCGCACCTTGTCCACGTCCGCGCCGGTGCCGGACTCGCCGGTCGAGTACGACAGCATCGCGATCCGCGGCTCGATGCCGAACTGCACCGCCGTCGCCGCGGAGGAGATCGCGATGTCCGCGAGCTGCTCCGCGGTCGGGTCCGGGTTGACGGCGCAGTCGCCGTACACCAGGACGCGGTCCTCGAGGCACATGAGGAACACGCTCGAGACGATCGAGACGCCGGGGGACGTCTTGATGATCTCGAACGCCGGTCGGATGGTGTGCGCGGTCGTGTGCAGCGCGCCCGACACCATGCCGTCCGCCAGGCCGTCCTGGACCATCATCGTGCCGAAGTACGACACCGACGAGACGTACTCGCGAGCGCGCTCGACGGTCATGCCCTTGTGCTTGCGCAGCTCGGTGTACTCACGCGCGAAGCGCTCGTGCAGCTCGCCGGAGAGCGGGTCGATGACCTGCGCCTCGTCGATCTGCAGGCCGAGCTCGGCGGCGCGGGAGCGGATCGCCGTCTCGTTGCCGAGCAGGGTGATCGCGGCGACTCCGCGCTGGAGCAGGGTGCTCGCCGCGCGGAGGATCCGGTCGTCGTCGCCCTCGGGCAGCACGATGTGCTTGCGGTGGGAGCGCGCCTGGTCGAGCAGCGTGTACTCGAACATCAGCGGCGTCACGACGGCCGGACGGGGGACGTCGATCGCCGAGAGGAGCCGACGGCCCTCGACGTGCTGCTCGAACAGCGCCAGGGCGCGGTCGATCTTGCGCTGCGACTCGCGTGACAACCGCCCACGGGCTCGTGACGCCGACGACGCGGTGCGGAACGTCCCCATGTCCGTGCGGATGATCGGGATGCGCGGGTTGAGGCTCTCGATCAGCCGGGCGACGCCCGGCGTCGGATAGAAGCCGCCGTTGAGGATGATGCCGGCGAGGGACGGGAAACCCTCCGCGGTCTGCGCGGTGAGCAGGCCGAGGACGATGTCCGAGCGGTCACCCGGGGTGATGACGACCGCGCCGTCGTGCAGGCGGTCGAGCAGGTGCTCGAACGACATCGCGCCGACGAGGACGTCGACGACCTCACGCGAGAGCAGCGCCTCGTCGCCGACCACGAGCCGGCCGTTCACGGCGTCCATCAGCTGCCGCACCGTCGGGGCCATCAGCAGCGGGTCGTCCGGGATGGCCCAGGCGGGGAGCTGGCACGTCGCGATCGCGGTGCGGATCGCGTCGAGGTCCGTCGACGTGCACCTGTTCGCGACGACGCCGATCACCTGGGCGTGGTTGACCGTCAGCTCGCCGATCGAGACCTCGGCGACCTGACGGACGGCGTCGGGGGTCCGGTTGTACCCGGACACGACGAGCAGCACGGGCGCGCCGAGGTTCGTGGCGATCCGGGCGTTGAACGCGAGCTCCGTCGGGCCGGCGACGTCCGTGTAGTCCGTGCCGACGATCACGACGACGTCGCACTGGCGCTCGACCTCGTGGTAGCGCGTCAGGATCTCGGACAGCGCGGCCTCGGGGTCGGCGTGGACCTTCTCGTACGTCACGCCGACGCACTGCTCGTAGGGCAGGTCCACGCCGTCGTGCGCGAGCAGCAGCTCGAGCACGTAGTCGGGGGTGTCGGTCGACCGGGCGATCGGCCGGAACACCCCCACCCGCTGAACGGTGCGGGTCAGCAGGTCGACGACGCCGAGGGCGACGGTGGACTTTCCCGTGTCGCCCTCGGGTGAGGTGATGTAGATGCTCGTGGCCACCGGGTGGACTTCCTTCTCGTGCGCGTCGGTCCGGCTGGTGCGCGGACCCTCGTCCCGCGTCGGGCGGTGCGTCGGTGTTCCGACGGACCGCCCGACGTCAGCTCTGCGGTGTCAGCTGTCGTGGCACCGATCACTCATTGTCGCCACCGGTCGCGGCGGTCGCCGTCGCCGACGCACCGAGGGCGGGCACCGCTTCGACGGCCTCGGGCCAGACCCAGTCGCGAACCTCGGGGAGGTCCTCGCCGTGCGCACGGGTGTAGTCGCGGGCCCGGAGCCGCTCGTCGACCATCTTCTGGCGGAGGCCCGCCGCCTTCGAGCCGAGGGACGGCACGCGGTCGATCACGTCGATGACCAGGTGGAACCGGTCGAGGTCGTTGAGCATGACCATGTCGAACGGGGTCGTCGTCGTGCCCTCCTCCTTGTACCCGCGGACGTGGATGTTCGCGTGACCGGAGCGCCGGTAGGTGAGGCGGTGGATGAGCCACGGGTAGCCGTGGTAGGCGAAGATCACCGGCTTGTCGTCGGTGAAGAGCGTGTCGAAGTCCCGGTCGGACATGCCGTGCGGGTGCTCCTTCTCGTCCTGCAGCCGCATCAGGTCGATGACGTTGACGACGCGCACCTTGAGCTCCGGCAGGTGCTGACGGAGCAGGTCGGCGGCGGCGAGCGTCTCCAGGGTCGGGACGTCCCCGGCGCACCCGAGCACGACGTCCGGGTCCTCGCCCGCGACCTCGGTGCCGGCCCACTCCCAGATCCCCAGGCCACGGGCGCAGTGCGCGACGGCCTGGTCCATGGTGAGGAAGTTGGGCGCCGGCTGCTTGCCGGAGACCACGACGTTGACGTACTGGCGGCTCCGCAGGCAGTGGTCGTAGGTCGTCAGCAGGGTGTTCGCGTCCGGCGGCAGGTAGACGCGGACGACCTCGGCCTTCTTGTTGACCACGTGGTCGATGAACCCGGGGTCCTGGTGGCTGAAGCCGTTGTGGTCCTGGCGCCAGACGTGGCTCGAGAGCAGGTAGTTGAGCGACGCGATCGGACGGCGCCACGGGATCTCGCCGGTGACCTTGAGCCACTTGGCGTGCTGGTTGAACATCGAGTCGATGATGTGGATGAACGCCTCGTAGCAGTTGAACATGCCGTGGCGTCCGGTGAGCAGGTAGCCCTCGAGCCAGCCCTGGCACTGGTGCTCCGACAGCATCTCCATGACCCGGCCCGCGCGGGCGAGGTGGTCGTCGAGGTCGGTGGGAAGGTACTCGCCGCTCCACTGCTTGTCGGTGACGTCGAAGACGAGCTGGAGGCGGTTCGACGCGGTCTCGTCCGGGCCGAAGATCCGGAAGTTCTCCGGGTTGAGGCGGATGACCTCGGCGAGCCACTGGCCGAGCACCTTGGTCGCCTCGCTGATCGACCCGCCCGGCACCGGGACGTCGACGGCGAAGTCGCGGAAGTCCGGGAGCCGGAGGTCGCGCATCAGCAGCCCGCCGTTGGCGTGCGGGTTGTCGCTCATGCGCAGGTGCTCGCGCGGGGCGAGGGCGGCGAGGTCCGGTCGCAGGGTGCCGTCCGCGGTGAACAGCTCCTCCGCGTGGTAGGACTCGAGCCATCCCTTGAGCACCTGCAGGTGCGCATCGGTGTCGCGCGCGCTCGCGAGCGGCACCTGGTGGGCGCGCCACGAGTCCTCGACCTGCTTGCCGTCGATCACCGGCGGGCAGGTCCAGCCCTTGGGGGTGCGGAAGATGATCATCGGCCACTGCGGGCGCTCGGTGTCGCCGGCGGCCGCGCGGGCCTTGATGTCGGCGATCTCGTCGAGCACGACGTCGAGCAGCTCGGCGAAGCGCCGGTGCACCGCCGCGTGGTCCTCGCCGTCGAAACCCCCGCTGAACAGGTGCGGCTTGTGGCCGTAGCCGCGCATGAGGTCGAGGAGCTCGCTCTCCGGGATGCGTGCGAGCACGGTCGGGTTGGCGATCTTGTAGCCGTTGAGATGCAGGATCGGCAGGACGACCCCGTCGTGGAGCGGGTTGACGAACTTGTTGGAGTGCCAGCTCGTGGCGAGCGGACCGGTCTCGGCCTCGCCGTCGCCGATGACGGCCGCGACGAGCAGGTCGGGGTTGTCGAAGGCCGCACCGTACGCGTGCGAGAGCGCATACCCGAGCTCGCCGCCCTCGTGGATCGAACCGGGCGTCTCCGGCGCGACGTGGCTGGGGATGCCCCCGGGGAACGAGAACTGGCGGAACAGCCGCCGCATGCCCTCGGCATCCGGCGTGATGTCGGTGTAGACCTCGGAGTACGTCCCGTCGAGGTACGCGTTCGCGACCAGGCCCGGACCGCCGTGCCCCGGGCCCGTGATGTAGATGGTCGACTGCGACCGCTCGACGATCGCCCGGTTGAGGTGGGCGTAGAGGAAGTTGAGTCCCGGGGTCGTGCCCCAGTGTCCGAGCAGCCGCGGCTTGACGTGGTCGCGCGTCAACGGCTCCCGCAGCAGCGGGTTGTCGAGCAGGTAGATCTGCCCGACGGAGAGGTAGTTCGCCGCGCGCCACCAGGCGTGGATCAGGTCGAGCGACTCGTCGGACAGGGGGGTGGGGGGTCGGTGGACCCAGGTGGACTGCTCGTCGACCTCAGTGCTCATCGCGTGTCTCCTGTGCTACCCGTGCTGCGACGCGGGTGCGTCGCAGGGTGTCGCTGCCGCGTCCCCGGTGACCGTGAAACGTCCCATGACTACTCTGCCGTGGGGGTCCACGGGGTCGCGGGGGACCTCTGACCCAGACCGGATCGCATCGGGGCCGCCGGGATGTGACGCACGTCCCATACAACCCCATCCGACCCGTGCGCGCCGAGGTGCGGACCGGCCGATCTCCGGACCGCCGGCGTCGTGCCGGCAGGTAGCGTTCTGACGTGCCCCCTGAGTCCCCGGTCCCCGGTCCCGAGCCGGTCTGGCCCGCGCCGACCAGCTTCGCCCGCGCGGCGGTGCGGCCCCGGATGATCGCGCTGCTGCTCATCCTTCTGGCGGCGGCCGGGGTGTGCGGGCGGCTCGGGGTCTGGCAGCTCGACCGGGCCAAGGAGCGCGGCGCCCAGAACGCGCGCGCCGTCCAAGCTGCGCGGGAGTCGACGACGCCGGTGCCGCTCGGTGCGGTGCTCGCACCGCAGACCCGCTTCACGGCGGAGATGGTGGGTCGTCGGGTCGCCGTGGCCGGCGCCTTCGACGCCTCGGGGCAGCTGCTCGTGCGCGACCGCACGCGCGACGGTCGGACCGGTTTTCTCGTGCTGACCCCGCTGCGTGTCCAGGAGAGCGCGTCGACCGGCGCGTCGACGGACGCCGTGCTTCCGGTGGTGCGCGGATGGGTGCCGTCGGCGGACGTCGGTGCGACGGTGCTCGCGCCGCCCGTCGGCACCGTGCACGTCACGGGGTTCCTCCAGGCGTCCGAGGCAGCCGGGTCGATCGACGACGCCACGGCGCAGACCGATGCGATCAGCTCGGCGCAGCTCGTGAACCGGTGGGGCGGGCCCATCTACTCGGGGTATCTCGTCGTGTCGCGGCTCGTGCCCGCCCAGAGCGCGGACGTGCTCGTGCTCCAGCCGCCGACGGTCCAGGGGGCCGGCCTCAACCTGCAGAACCTCGCCTACGCCGCCCAGTGGTGGATCTTCGGGGGCTTCGCGCTCTTCTTCTGGACCCGGATGGTCCGGGACGAGGCCGACGGGGTCCGCGGGCCGCGGAGGGCCGTGGACGCTACCGCGGATCGGGTCGGCGCCGGAGCGCCTTGATCTCCTGCCGTCGGTGCTCCGCGCGCACGTGGCGCTCGCGTGACGCCCGGCTCGGTCGGGTCGGACGCCGCGGCGGGTCGGGCGGTGCGAGCGCGCTGGCGAGCAGGTCGACGAGTCGGGCCAGGGCCGCGTCGCGGTTGCGCAGCTGGGCCCGGTGCTCGGACGCCACGAC
Organism: Pseudomonadota bacterium; assembly: GCA_021833345.1. Lineage (GTDB taxonomy): Bacteria > Actinomycetota > Actinomycetes > Actinomycetales > Cellulomonadaceae > JAJDFX01. The sequence goes on from JAKBFW010000014.1 coordinate 19,371, forward strand.
GGTCACGACGCTGCCGACCCGTCTCGTGCGCAGACGCTCGAGCGCCCGGTCCCGCTGGGCCTCGTCCTGCCACGCGATCGCCTCGAGGTCGACGGACAGCTCGACGCGCGAGTCGGCGGTGTTGACCGACTGACCGCCCGGTCCGCTCGACCGCGAGAACCGCCAGCTGAGCGCGCCGTCGGGGACGACGACTCCGGGGGGGATCACGAGCGTGCGGCGCATGGTCCCAGTCTCGCTGCCAGGGGCGTCAGCCGGCCCGTGCGAGCGCAGCCGGGTGCGGGCCCGACGGGTGCGTGGTGGACAATCGTGGTGCCGACCGCCGCGCCCGCGGCCGGTTCCGCGACCCGAGGACAGGACCCAGGACAGTGGCACAGACGAACCCCCAGGACAAGGCGCGCTCCGCTCTCGGCCGTTACCGCCTGATGGCATGGATCACCGGCTCGATGCTGCTGCTGCTGTGCCTCGAGGTCGTGCTCCACTACGTCGTCGGGATCAGCAAGGACCGGCTCGGCGTGTTCCAGTACGTGCCGTTCGCGCACGGCTGGATCTACGTCGTCTACCTCGCCGCGGTGCTCGACCTCTGGACGAAGATGCGCTGGACCTACGGGCGACTGGTCGCGATGGTCCTGGCCGGCGTCGTGCCGGTGATGTCGTTCGTGCTCGAGCGTCGGGTCCATGCGGATGCCGAGGCGGTCCTCGAGCCCGATACCCTTGCCGCGTGACCGCGACCCCCTCGCACCGGCCGGTACTCGTCGTCGACTTCGGTGCGCAGTACGCGCAGCTGATCGCCCGACGCGTGCGTGAGGCGCACGTCTACTCCGAGATCGTGCCGCACACGGCGTCCGTCGAGCAGATCCTGGCGAAGGACCCGTCGGCGATCATCCTCTCCGGCGGCCCGTCGTCCGTGTACGCCGACGGCGCCCCGACGGTCGACCCCGCGCTGTTCGACGCCGGCGTGCCCGTCCTCGGGATCTGCTACGGCTTCCAGGCGATGGCCGCCGCTCTCGGTGGCACGGTCGCGCAGACCGGCGCGCGCGAGTACGGCAGGACGACCGTCCACGTCGGGGAGGCCGGATCGGTGCTGGCCGGTAGCCCGGACGAGCAGGTCGTCTGGATGAGCCACGGCGACGCGGTGCACGCGGCACCCGACGGCTTCGAGGTGCTCGCGACCTCGGCCGGCTCGCCCGTCGCCGCGTTCGAGGACCGGGCCCGTCGGCTGTTCGGCATGCAGTGGCACCCCGAGGTCAAGCACTCACCGCTCGGCCAGCGCGCGCTCGAGAACTTCCTGTACCAGGGTGCCGGCCTCGCGCCGGACTGGAACCCGGGCAACGTGATCGCCGAGCAGGTCGAGCGGATCCGCGCGCAGGTCGGTGACGCCCGGGTGATCTGCGGGCTGTCCGGCGGCGTCGACTCGTCCGTCGCGGCGGCCCTCGTGCAGAAGGCGGTCGGGGAGCAGCTCACGTGCGTGTTCGTCGACCACGGGCTGCTGCGGACCGGAGAGGCCGAGCAGGTCGAGACCGACTTCGTGGCGGCGACGGGCGTGCGGCTCATGGTCGTCGACGCGCGCGAGAGGTTCCTCACGGCGCTGGCCGGGGTGAGCGACCCCGAGACCAAGCGGAAGATCATCGGCCGGGAGTTCATCCGGGTCTTCGAGGACGCCGCACGTGAGGTGGTCGCCGAGGCGGGGGAGCGCGGCACCGAGGTGCGGTTCCTCGTGCAGGGCACGCTGTACCCGGACGTCGTGGAGTCCGGCGGCGGTGAGGGTGCCGCGACCATCAAGAGCCACCACAACGTCGGCGGGCTGCCGGACGACCTCCAGTTCGAGCTCGTCGAACCCTTGCGTGCGTTGTTCAAGGACGAGGTGCGGGCGGTCGGTCTCGAGCTCGGGGTGCCCGAGGCGATCGTGTGGCGACAGCCGTTCCCCGGACCTGGCCTCGGCATCCGGATCGTGGGGGACGTGACGGCCGAGCGGCTCGACACGCTGCGTGCGGCCGACGCGATCGCCCGCGAGGAGCTCACGAAGGCGGGCCTCGACCGGGAGATCTGGCAGTGCCCCGTCGTCCTGCTGGCGGACGTGCGGTCGGTCGGGGTGCAGGGGGACGGGCGCACCTATGGCCACCCGATCGTGCTCCGTCCGGTGTCCTCGGAGGACGCCATGACGGCCGACTGGACGCGGTTGCCCTACGAGGTCCTCGCCGTGATCTCGAACCGGATCACGAACGAGGTGCCTGAGGTGAACCGCGTCGTGCTCGACGTGACGAGCAAGCCGCCGGGCACGATCGAGTGGGAGTAGCGGCGCCTCAGCGTCCGCGGGCAGCCGACTCGTCGGCGTCCGTGGCCTGAGACGCCCCGTGGCGACGGCGCTGCTTGACCTGGTACATGCGGGCGTCTGCGAGAGCGAGCACCTCGTCTGCGCCGGCGAACTCGCCGGGGAGCGCGATCACGGTGCCACCGCTCGCCTGGGCCGCCAGCGTGAGGTGCTCCCACGCGACCGGGTGCGCCAGCCCGGCGTCGATCCGGTCGGGGACGAGCGAGATCACCTCCGGTGGACCGACGCACACGACGACGAACTCGTCGCCGCCGATCCGCGCCACGGTGTCCTCCGCGCGCACCGCCGAGCGCAGGCGTTCGGCGACCGCGACCAGGAGCGCGTCTCCCGCGGCGTGCCCGTGCCGGTCGTTGACGTGTTTCAGCCCGTCGACGTCGAGGAACACGACGAGCGCGGCCGACGCCTCGCCCGCGTCGACCCGGGCGAGCGCCGCGTCGACCTGGCCGAGCGCCGCGCGCCGGTTGAGCAGGCCGGTCAGCTCGTCATGCGTCGCGAGGTGCGTGAGCGAGGCCTCCGCGGAGGCCTGTCGGCGTGCGAGCACGGCGATGCGGGCGAGCACGAGGGGGACGAGCGCGAGCGACGTCACGCTCAGCAGCGCCAGGTCGACCACGCGGTCCCCGAGCGCCATCAGCACGGTGAACGCCGGGTTCAGCGCGAGGGCGACGCCGAGGAACACGAGCCTCGCGGCGGACAACGAGGTGCCGCCCCGCAGCGCCGGTCGCGGCGCCCGGGGGAGGTCGTCCCGGCTCGGGTGCAGCACGGCCGCCCCGAGCGCCGTGTAGGCGACGATCCACACCAGCTCGATCCACCAGGCCGACGTGCCGCTCGGTGAGCGTGTCACGAGCCGTGCCACCGTGCCGACCAGGGTGAGCCCGGTGCACAGCCCGATGTAGCCGAGGGCGGCGCTGCGGGCGGTCATGAAGGCGCGGAGGACCGTCCCGACGATCATCGTGACGAGCACGACCACCACGAGGTCGCCCAGACCTGCTGCGCGGGCGGCCACGTTGTCGGGCGGCGGTGGTCGGACGATCAGGGTCCACAGGACGCTCGCGCCACCGAGTCCGATGATCGCGGCGTCGAGCACGCCGCCGGCGTCGAGCCGGGCGAACGGTGACACCACGATCGACGCCGCGACCAGCAGGCACAGGTACCCCAGGGGCAAGGTGGCGGTCACCACCGCGCCGGTGGCGACCGCGCGGCCCTCGAGGTCGAGCTGGACGAGCCACGCGATCGAGTTGACGGTCAGCAGGACCAGCCCGATCAGGACGACCACCCACGGGAGCGGGTGCCGCACCCGGCGGCGGACGAGCAGGGTGAGGACGATGGCGCCCGGCACGACGACGGCCAGCACGAGGAACGTGCTGCGCAGCACGCCGTCGGAACCGGCGAACCCCGCGCACAGCACGGCGCTCGTGGTCACGAACATCCCGTGCGTGCGCCGGGCCTGGGTACGGACCGGTACCCGCGCAGGGATCTGTTCGACAGTCCGTTCCATGGTCTGAGTATCGGCGTGCGCGTGGCGTTCCTGTTGTCCGGGCGTGGGGGGAGTTCGCGCGGGCAGCGCTTAGGGTGGCCGGGTGCGCATCGTTCACGTCTCGGACTGCTACCTGCCGCGGACCGGGGGGATCGAGTCACAGGTGAGCGATCTTGCGGCGCACCAGGTCGCGGCCGGTCACGAGGTCCACGTGCTGACCGCCACGCTCGGCGAGGCCGGGGAGCGCGGCGGTGTCGTCGACGTGGTCGACGGCGTGCACGTGCACCGGTTGGGTGCCCGGATGCCGTTCGCGCTGCCGGTCACCCCGGCGGGCCCGCGGCTGCTCCGCGCCGCGTACCGCACGATCGTCCCCGACGCCGTGCACGTGCACGCGGGCGTCGTCTCCCCGTTCGCGTTCGACGGCGCGCGGATCGCGATGGCGATGAACCTGCCGGTCGCGATCACGTGGCACTGCATGCTCGACGGGGTGGTCGGCTCGCTGCGCGCGGCCGCCCGGCTGGCCGGGTGGGAGCACGCGGCGGCGGCGCTCAGCGCGGTCAGCGGTGCGGCGGCCCACCGGGTCGAGGAGGTCTTCGAGGTGCCCGTCAGCGTCGTGCCGAACGGCATGGACCTGGACGTGTGGACCCCGGCGGGGCTGAGGGCCGAGGCCCGCTCCGGGCCGGTGCACCTGGTCAGCACCATGCGACTCGCACCGCGCAAGCGCGCGGTTCCCCTCCTGGAGATGGTCGGGGCCGCGGTCGACCGCCTGCCCGCCGGGAGCGTGCGGATGACGCTGATCGGGTCCGGACCGGAACAACGGCGAGTCGAGACGCAGCTGCGGAGGTCTCACCTCGAGCAGGTCGTGACCCTCGCCGGACGGCTCACCCGGGACCAGGTCCGGACCGCCTACGCCGAGGCCGATGTGTTCCTCGCCCCGGCCGAGCTCGAGGCGTTCGGGATCGCGGCGCTCGAGGCCCGAGCGGCCGGGCTCGCCGTCGTGGCGCGGCGCGGCACCGGGATCGAGGAGTTCGTCGAGGACGGCCTCGACGGGCTGCTGGCCGTCGACGACCGGGACATGACCGAGGCCGTGATCCGGCTGGTGCAGGACGAGGGTCTGCTCGAGGGCATCCGTTCCCACAACCGGGCCGTCCGCCCGGCGTTCGACTGGGACGTCGTGCTGCGCGCCGCCGCATCCGAATATTCACGGGCGGCGGGTCTAATCCGTTAGGCTCTCCCAGGTGGCACACAGGATCGGTCGACATCTCGACCGGGACTAATCGTTAAGTACGGACTTTCGTCTCACCTTGGGCCCCGATCCTGTGGGGAGGATGTGGGTTGTGGGCCTCACGAAGGTCCAGCACCTCTGGCAGGAGCCGGGGGCGATCAGACTCTGGTGGGAGCATCGAGATGAGCACGACAACCGCAAACCGCACGACGAGCACGACGGTGGCCAAGAGCAACGGAGCTGTCCGCGTGATCGCCCTGCTGACGATGATCGCGGGCCTGATCTTCATCATCGCGGGCGGCGCGACCTGGGCCATGGTGACCTCGCAGCTGAAGGACGAGCAGATCACCGTCGCCGCCGTGACGGCGGCCGACCCGGGCTCGCTCGCCGGCAAGGCCGTCCAGGACCCGTTCACGGCCTACGCGCAGGCGAACGCGATCAAGCACCACTCGCTGACGGCCGGTGGCGGCCTCACGTACGCCCAGCTCGGCACCGCGATCACGGCGCAGACGGCGAAGCTGACCAAGAGCGGCATGTCTGCGGCTGACGCGGCCAAGGACCCGAGCGTCGTCAAGCTGACGACCGAGCGCACCACCTCGATGAACGGCTCGTTCCTCCGCGCCTCGCTGTTCACCTCGGTCGTGGCCTTCGGGATCGCCGCCCTGGTGATGGGCCTCGGTGTCCTCTTCATCCTGATCGGCTGGGCGATGCGCAAGCTCGCCGGTGACGCGCAGCTCTCGGTCGTGACCTCGGAGCCCAGCGCCGCGGCCTGATCCCGACGGTCCGCGTGACGCGGACCGGATCGAACGAAGGGCCGGTCCCACCCCTCCGGTGGGACCGGCCCTTCGTCGTACCCCGACCGCGTCGATGTCCCAGCTCCCCGACGGTCGGCAGGAGCGTCGGCCTACGGGTGCCGGTGGCGGATCCCGGACGCGATCGACCCGATCAGCAGGGCGATCCCCGCGAACCCGATGAGACCGATCATCACGAGGCCGAGGTCGAAGCTCACCCCGCTCGCGGTGGCGAGCACCATGATGCCGATCGCGGTGATCACCAGGCCCCAGACCACGGTGGCCACGCGCAGCCGTGCGCGAGGCGCAGGCCCGACCGGAGGCGTCGCCAGGACGGGCCCGGCCTGGCTCTGCGGCACGTCGGTGGTGCCGTCCGGCACCCCGGTGGTGTCGAGCGGCGAGTCGGTCGACCCGGCCGCGCTGTCAGGTGCGTCGTCGTGGGTGGACATCAGCTCTCCTCCTGGATCGTGATCTGCCCTGCGTTGACCTGGACGTCGAGGACGATCTCGGCCGCCCGGCCCGCACGGACCGCGGCGCTCTCCCAGGTCCGGGACTGCCCGACGCCGGCGCTGCTCGTCGTAGCGTTCGAGCCGTCGACCAGCCAGTCGACCTGACCCGCGAGGGTGCGCGTCGTCGCGCGGACCGGGACGCCCCGCGGCACGACGATCGTGACGTCGCCCGCGCCGACGGACACGGGCACCGTGACCGGGCTCGACGCGCTCAGCGGAAGACCGGTCAGGTCGATGCGGAGGTCGCCCGCGAACACCGAGTACCCGCCGGTCGCCGCCGCGGCATCGGTCGGCCGGTACGACTCCTGCCCGAACGCCACCCAGGTCGTGTACCAGGGCACCCGTTCGGTGCTGCCCAGCCCCAACGGCACCGCGAGCAGGATGCCGAGGACGGCGACGGCCCCGAGCCCTCCGCCGCGCCGCCCGAGCAGACCGGCCACCATGATCCCGACACCGGCCAGGACGATCGTGATGCCCGTGGCGGTGAGCAGGACCGGTCCGTCGAACACCCCCGCGCGTTCGGACGCCATCAGCCACGCCAGGCTGAGCAGCCCGAGCGCGAGCACCGTTCCGGTCGCCGCAGGGCCGGCGCCGCGCACGAGTGGACGGCGCGGACGCGGCGGTCGCACCGGGACGGAGGCCGGTGCCGCGGGGCCTGCGCCGTACACGCCGCCCGGGTACGTGCGTCCGCTGTACCTACCCGTGGTGTACGTGCCGCCGACCGGGGGTGCGGGCGGCGTGGTCTGGGGCGGGATCTGGGCGGTCGTCGAGGATGCCGGCGAGGTCCCGGCCGCGAACGGGCCGAACTCGCTCGTCGGTGCGCTGCCGGACGCACCGGCGTCCGGCGGGGTGGTGCTGGGCGTGCTCATGGTGGCCTCCGGTCGGCGACGCTGCCCGCCGGCAGCGATCACGAGGGCGATGATCACCGCGATCGCGGCGACCCAGAGAACGGCGCTGAACCACTGGAACGCGGTGCCCCACCCGAACCACCGGAGCATCCCGCTCCCGTTGTTGAGCCCGAGCAGCAGCATCGCGACGCCGCCGAGGAGCCCGATGTCGAACCGGCCGCGGATCGTCTCCTGCAGGTGGATCCGACCGTCGCTCTCCTCGGGCAGCAGCGCCCAGCCGAGCCCGTAGACGACGAACCCGACGCCGCCGACGAGCAGGCTCGCGGCGAAGAGCCCGCGGACGAGCAGCGGGTCGATGCCGAAGCGACGCGCGATGCCGCCGGCGACCCCGCCCATCCAGCGCTCGTTCGTCCGGACGACGCCGATCCGTCGCATCGCGTCGAAGAACCCGTCCGCTCCCGGCCGGGGAGACGGAGGTGTCGGGCCGCGATACGGACCGTAGGGTCCGGAGGGGCCGCCGGCAGGGCCGTACGCCGACGGGGGTGGGGTTCCCGGACCCGTCGGGGGTGTGGTCGAATCCATGACTCGATCCTGTCGCCGTCGGCAGCGCCCCACCATCGGGCACCACCCTGAGGCGACCCTGGTTCTTCGCGTCGTGGCCCCTGATCCACGCCTGGGTCCGTACCGGGAGCGGCCCGAGCGTGTGACGATCAGAGCATGAGCCAGTCGACCGGGAGCGTCGTGGGCAGGCGTGAGCGCCTTCCGCTGCGGCGACCCGTGCAGGGGCGCCGGATCGGTGGCGTCTGCGTGGGCCTGGCCGCGCACCTCGACGTCCCGGTGCGGCTCGTCCGGGCCGTGATGCTCCTGCTCACCGTTGTCGGCGGTGTCGGCGCGGCCCTGTACGTGTTCTGGTGGGTGACGGTCCCGAGCGGAGACCCGGCCCGGGTCGCCGAGTCGCTGCGCCCGGCGGCCATGTCGCGGCTCGCTCCCCGGCTGCGGGACGACGCCCGCCAGGTCCCCGTCACGGACATCGGCATCGGGCTGCTGCTGGTCCTCGTGGCCGCGACGCTCGTCGCCGTCCGCCAAGGGGTGCAGATCCAGTGGTCGTGGGTGCTGCCGACGCTCCTCCTCCTCGGTGGCATCGCACTGGCCTGGAGCCAGCTCGACGCGGGTCAGCGGGAGCTCTGGCGCTCGCGCGCGGGTGGCCGCACCCCGGTCAGCGTCCTCCGGCTCGCCGGGGGGCTCACGCTCGTGGGCGCCGGGGTGCTGCTGCTCATCGGCCAGGACGAGTCGCCGGTGGTCCTCGTGCGCTCGGCGGTCGCTGCGGTCGCCGTGCTCGCCGGGGCGGTGCTCGCGCTGGCGCCGTGGTGGCTGCGACTCGTCTCCGAGCTCGGCGACGAGCGCGCCGCCCGGGCCCGGGAGTCGGAGCGGGCCGACATCGCGGCGCACCTGCACGACTCGGTGCTCCAGACCCTCGCGCTCATCCGCGCACGGTCCGACCAGCCGGACGAGGTCGCGCGGATGGCGCGAGCCCAGGAGAGAGAGCTGCGTGAGTGGCTCTACAGCGACCGAGCACCGGCAGGCACGTCGCTCGCGACGGCGTTGCGCGCGGTGGTCGCCGAGGTCGAGGACGGCCGCATGCCCGGGCAGACGGGTGCGGTGGCGATCGACGTCGTCGTCGTCGGTGACCGGGTGCCCGACGACGACACCCGCGCGCTGCTCCAGGCGACCCGGGAGGCGCTCGTGAACGCCGTCGTGCACGGCCGACCTCCGGTGTCTCTGTACCTCGAGGTGTCGCCCGACGCCGTCGCGGTGTTCGTGCGCGACCGCGGCGACGGGTTCGACCTGGCCGACGTCCCGTCGGACCGGTTCGGCGTGCGGGAGTCGATCATCGGACGGGTGACGCGACGCGGCGGCACGGCGAGCGTACGGTCGGACCCGGAGCGGGGGACCGAGGTGCACCTGACGATCCCCGTCGACGGCCCGGGGGCGCTCGTCGACGACCCGGCGGCACCACGACGCGCAGCGACGGAGGTCACATGAACGAGTCGGGAGCCGGGCGACCGGGTCCGGTCGACGTCGTGCTCGTCGACGACCACCTGATGTTCCGCACCGGGGTGCGTGCGTCGCTCGACGACCGCGTGCGCGTCGTCGGCGAAGCAGCCTCGGTCGAGGAGGCGATCGCGGTGGTGCGGCGCCACCGCCCACCGGTCGTGCTGCTCGACGTGCACCTTCCCGGGGGCGACGGCGGTGGTGGTGCCGAGGTGATCCGCGCGTGCGCCGACGTGCTGTGCGACTCGAAATTCCTTGCGCTGTCCGTCTCGGACGCCGCGGAGGATGTCGTCGCGGTGATCCGTGCCGGTGCACGTGGCTACGTCACGAAGGCGATCTCCGGTCCCGACCTGGTCGACGCCGTGCTGCGGGTGGCCGGCGGGGACGCGGTGTTCTCACCGCGCCTGGCCGGGTTCGTGCTCGACGCGTTCGGGGTCGTCGGCGGCGATGTCGCGATCGCCGACGACGAGCTCGACCGGCTCTCGGCGCGCGAGCGCGAGGTCATGCGGCTGATCGCGCGCGGCTACTCCTACCGTGAGGTCGCGAGCGAGCTGTTCATCTCGATCAAGACCGTCGAGACGCACGTCTCCGCGGTGCTGCGCAAGCTGCAGCTCTCGTCGCGGCACGAGCTCACCCGGTGGGCGGCTGCGCGTCGGCTGCTGTGACGGCGGCCGGTGGTGTCGAAGCCCGGGGGTGGGGACGGCATGGGTGCTGAGCGCGTGCGGGTCACGCACGACGTCGAGCTCGTCGAGGCGGACGGGGGCGCGCCGGTCACGGCCGGGCAGGCGGATGGCGAGACCGAGGGGTCTGCACCGGTCCGGGCCGCGTGGTGGCGCCGCCACCTGTGGTGGCTCGCCTCGGGGCTCGTGGGGGTGATCATCGCCGCATCCTCCGTCGTGCACGCGGTGCAGGTGCGGATGCGTCTCGCCGAGCTGTCCGACGTGCCCGGGATCGCCGCGCCGATCGACGGTCCGGTGCACGAGCGCTGGTCGGTGGACTCGTCGTTCCAGGCGCTCGGCGAGGTCGGTGGCGTCCTCGTCGGGACGGAGACGGACGAGAACGGCGTGACGAGCGCACGCGGGATCGACGCGACGACGGGCGTCGCGAGGTGGTCCGTCCCGGTGACCGTGCCGGCCGCGTGGGGCGGGAGCTGCGCGCTCGCGGACGGCCCGGTCACGGGTCGGGAGAAGGCGGTGCTCGCGTGCCACGTCGTCGACGAGGTGACGCCGGTGGCGGCGGAGGAGGGCGTGCAGACCAGCGGGCAGGCGGTGAGGGCGCACCTCGCGACGCTCGACCCGCGCACCGGCGCGGTGCTCGGGACCTTCCCGGCCGGCCCGCTCGACACGATCAGCGCGTTCGGCACCGAGGTCGCGATCGCCTCCCACCAGATCGGCCCGACCGGCGGCGAGAGCACGGTCCGACGGTGGGACCCACGTACCGGGTCCGCCACGTGGACCGCGCACCACGCCGACCCCGGGAGCGGTGGCTCGTCGTCGACGTCGATCCAGGAGTCCAGCGGGGTCGTCCTGGCCCAGAACGGTGGAGACGTGTGGGAGGTCTCGGCGTCAGGTGTGGAGGTGCGGAGCTGGACCGGGCTGCGGACGGACGAGGGCTACTGGCTGATGCGGACCGCCGGTGGGCACGTGCTCTGGGCGACGTACGGCGGAACGGCCACGCCGTCGGCGGATGCGACCGGTGCCGTGACCGTCGCCGTGGACGGCACGGTGACGGTGAGCGACCTCGGCGAGCGCACCGCGTACACCCTCGATCACCTGGTGCCGTGGACCGCTCTCGTGGACGACGGCTCGGCTCCCGACCTCCTGCTCGTGGCGGGCTCCGACCCGGTCGCCTACGACCTGCGGACCGGTGGCGAGATCTGGCGGCCGCACCGTGCGGTCGATGCGTTCGTGGTGCTCGACGGCACGGTCTACGCCGCGGGAGCGGGGACGGTGAGCGCCATGGACGCGCGAACCGGGGGCACCCGATGGACCGTCCGCACCGACATGCCCCTCGGCCCGGGCGCGCTGGAGACCGACGGACGTTCGCTCTTCGTGGTGGGGGTGCGCGCGGGGAGCAGCGTCTCGACCGTGGAGGCGCTCGACCTCGTGGCCGGGACCGTGAGCTGGACGAGCACGCTGTCGCACGCGTTCGACGGACTGACGGTGCTCGGCGGCCGACTGGGAGCGGTCAGCTACACCGACGCGGGGAAGGTCACGGTGATCGGGTGAGATCGGCGCCACACCCCACCGGCCGGGATCGGGCACGGCGGGTCAGGTAGCGTGCAGGGCGAGCATCCTGACCGGTACGCCGCCTGGTTGCCCGTTCCGACGTCGGAGGTCCACCGTCCCGCGTCGCCGGGCCGGCCGGGCGACCGCTCTCCCACCCCCTGGAAGGACGTGCCCCATCTCCGGCGATCCGCAGACCCGCACGCCGACCGGGCCGGTCGGTCGGCCGGTCGGTGGGGCGGTTGGTGGGGCGGTCGGCAGCGGGGAGCGACGCGCGCCGGGTGGGCTCTGGCGGCGCCGGCGGATCTGGGTCTGGGTCGTGGTCGTGGCGCTCGCGGCGACGGCGTCGTCGGTGATCCAGGTCGTCCGTGAGCGCGCGCGGCTCGCGCACCTGGACGGGGTCCCCGGAGTCGTCTCGCCGATCGTCGGGCCGGTGAACGAGCTGTGGGCGACCGACCGGCAACCCGACCTCGCGGGCGCTCGCGAGATCGGCGGCGTGCTTGTCGACACCTGGCGCGAACCGACCGGGACGGTCGCCCGCGGCATCGACCCGCAGACCGGCCTCGAGGTCTGGTCGCGCCCGCTCGAACGCACCGGGAGCCACGCGAGCCGCTGCGTGGTCGCCGATGGCCCGGTCTCCGGTCCGGACCGCGCCGTGCTGGTGTGCCTCGTCGTCGATGCCGTGACCACGGCTGCCGATGCGGCGGGGTCGGCGGAGGGGGTGATCGGTGGGGCGGTGGACGCGCGCTCGGTGCCGACCCAGGTCCACCTGGACGTGCTCGACCCGCGGACCGGTGCGGTGCTGTCGACCCTGCCGGCCGCACCGACGGTCACGATCGCCGGGATGGCTGCGGACATCGTGGTCTCCTCGGCCCTGCCCGGCGGGGCGGAGGTCGCCCGGGTCGACCCGCGCACCGGTCGTGCCCGCTGGACGGTCGACGTGACGAGTCCGACCGTCGATGGCACCGAGGCGCAGGCGCCGGCGGTCGAGGTGTTCGGGGACCACGTGGAGGTGGACGCCGGCGCGCAGGTGTGGGACCTCTCGGGCTCCGGGGTGGTCCTCGCGCACTGGAGCGGCCTGCCGACCACCACCACCTGGTCGACCTGGCGCACCACCGGTGGGCACCTCCTGCGCGCGACGTTCACGCCTTTCGGGGATGACGTCACGGTGACCGATCTCACCACCGGTGCCCGGATCGTCACGGCCGGCACGGTGCGCGGGCTGGTCGGTGTCGACGACGGATCGGCCCCGGACCTCCTCCTCGTCGGCGGGGCGCGCCTGACGGCGTGGGACCTCGCCACGGGTGCCGAACGCTGGCAGGTCGAGGGCGCGGCGGACTCGGTCGTGGTGCTCGGGGGCACGGTGTACTCGGTGAGCTCGGGTGCGCTGCGCGCCGTGGACGCGGAGACCGGCGCCGTCCGATGGACCAGTCGCAACCACTACGGACCGACGCCCACCCTCGAGACGGACGGTCAGACGTTGTACGTCGCGACGCTCAGCGCATCGTCGGTGGACTCGACCCTCCGTGCCGTGAACCCGTCCGACGGGTCGATCGTCTGGACGAGCCCGCTCACCGGAGGATCGGTGTCGCTGCTGGAGCTCGCCGGACGGCTGTTCACGACCACACCGGGCGGACGGCTGGTCGCGCTCGGCTGATCGCG
>JAKBFW010000133.1 GCA_021833345.1 Pseudomonadota bacterium
ACGTCGCCGTGCTGCAGGCCGCGGACAACCGCACCGTCCGTGACCTCAACGACGCCGCCCGCACTGCCGGCGTCCGCGCCGGGACCGTCAGCCCCCAGGGCGTCGACCTGCACGACGGGCTCACCGCAGGGATCGGCGACCGGATCGTCACCCGACACAACCACCGCCGCCTGCACACCTCCGACGGGTTCGTCCGCAACGGCGACCTGTGGGACGTCGTCGCCATCGGACGCGACGGATCCCTGCGTGTCCGACCCGCCAGCACGGCCGATCCCCGCGACAGCGCCTGCGCCACGGTCCGGCTGCCCGCCGCCTACGTCGCCGAGCACGTCGAGCTCGGCTACGCCACGACCACCGCCCGAACCCAAGGCATCACCGTCGACGAGACCCACACCATCGCTGCGCCCGGCATGGCCCGCGAGGACCTGTACGTCGCCATGTCCCGCGGCCGCCACCGGAACCACACCTACGTCATCACCGAACTCACCGGCGACGACTGCCTCCCCGGCCAGACCCGGCAGGCGTCGGCGCGCGACGTCCTGGACGCCATCCTCGCGACGTCCCGCGCCGAGCAGACCGCCACCGAGACCTGGGACACCTTCCACCCCGACCAGACCCCGCCGATCCCGCCTGTCCACCCTCGAGACGAGGCGAGCAGCCACCGCAACGGCGGCGGGCTCTGGGCCGCACCGCTGGCTCCCCCGGTGCCGGGCTCGTACGACGGACTGGTCATCGAGAGGAGCTGGCCGTGACCACTCGCTGCGCCCCACTACCGCGGGCGCGTCCGCCACGCCCAAGCCGCCGTCTCACCGAGGGGACTGAACGATGACCGAGCCGATGCCCTCCCCTGGCCCCGAGCGCACCTTCAGCCCCGAGGAGGTGGCCGAGACCCTCGGCACCTCCGCCTGGTGGGTCCGCGAGCAGGCCCGCTCGGGCCGGGCCGCACACCTGCGCCTCGGGAAGAGTCGCATCCGGTTCACTGCAGCGCAGGTCGCGGATCTCGTCAACCGCGCGACCGTCGTCGCGGACACCTCCCGCACGGAGCGCCAGCCCGAGCAGGTCGATGCGTCGGTGCTCGGTGCGACCGTGCGCTCCCTCGGCGCTCACCGCACCCGTCGCTCCCCCGCCGCGCCGTCCCGGGAGGCCACCTGACGGCCCGAAAGCCCGTCCCCGATGGGGACGCGACCGCCCGCGCGGTCGCAAGGTGTCCACACGGGTTCGCACGTTTGCGCAGGTCAGCGACCCGCGGCGATCAGCCGCGAGACGCCGTCTCACTATTTGGACGATTTCGAATCCCACTCGGGGCACCATTGTGACCTGCGGAAACACCCCGGCGTGTCGCAAAGGGGCGCGTAACGACGCATCTGGGCGCACGTCGGCGCCAACGATCAACCTGAGCAACGCCCGATGGGCCCGGAATCGACGCACGCGAATCGGGATCCCTCTCGAGGATCACGATCGGTCCATGACCCGGGACCCGGGTCGGCACCGTCCCCCAGGATGAGGCGATCGTCCTGCCGGACATCGCATTCCGATGCCGGCGGGGATGAGGTGCGGCCGGTGTTTCACGAGAACTGCAGCGCGGCGCGCCTGCGCGGACGAGGCCCTGCCCCGCAGCGCCGCCACCTCCGCCACGCCTCGATCTGTCCAACGTCACGGTTGGAACACGATCAAGCACAGAACCGTGTCCTCGCGTTGACGCACGACCGCCCTACGGTGTCTACTTCCATCGAAGCGCTTCGTCGAAGCGCTTCGATGGATCCGATCCCGCTCAGCGAGGAGCACCCGTGGCAGCGACCATGCAGGACGTGGCGGACCTCGCCCAGGTCTCGCTGTCGACGGTCTCCTACGCGCTGAGCGGCAAGCGCCCCGTGGGCGCCGAGACCCGCGTACGCATCGAGAGTGCGATGGCCGAGCTCGGCTTCCGCCGGCACGCCGCGGCCCGCGCTCTCGCGTCGCGCCGCACCCACGTCCTCGCCGTGGCGTACCCCGTCTACGGAGTCGCACTCGGCGCGACGCTGAACGAGATCGTGGCGGGCGCCGCCGCCGCGGCCCGTGCAGCCGAGTACGAGTTGGTGCTGTGGCCGGTCAGCAGCGTCGAGCCGGAGATGCTGCACGAGCTCGCCGGGCAGCGGACGGCCGACGGGGTGGTCCTGATGGAGGTTGCTCTCGACGACCCTCGCATCGCCGTCGTCGAAACAGCGGGCCTCGCGTGCGCCCTGATCGGGCGCACCGAGGACCCGGGCGACCACGTGTGGGTGGACATCGACTTCGAGGACGCGCTCGAGCAGTCGGTGGCGCACCTCGTCGAGCTCGGGCACCGCGACATCGCCTTCATCAACCGGTCGCAGGCGAGCCTCGACGCCGGTTACGGACCCGTCGTCCGCGCGCAACGAGGCTACGAACGCGCCATGGCGGCACGAGGCCTGCGCCCGCTCGCTGTCCCGTGCGACGTCACCCCGCCCGCGGGCCGCCGCGCGGTGCAGCGTCTCCTGGCCGACGTCCCGGACATCACCGGGGTGATCGTGATGAACGAGCTCGCCCTGTTCGGCGTCGCCGGCGCCCTGCGCGAGGCCGGCCGCAGCGTCCCGCGCGACGTCTCCGTCATCGCAGTGGCCGTCGCCCACGAGATCAGCGAGATGTACGAGCGCCCCCTGACGTACCTCGCGCCACCCGGGCCGGAGCAAGGGGCACGAGCGATCCGCGGCCTGCTCGAGGTGCTCGACGGCCACCCTGCCCCCGCCGGCGCGAACCTTCCGTGCGTGCTCCACGTCCGTGAGACCACCGGCCCTGCGCCGCGCCACTGAAACCCCAGCCCCCCGCTCGACCCGCCCGACCGGCTCACCGATGAGCCGCCCGATGGAAGGAATCCCGATGAAGAGATCCACCCGCGCACTGATCGGCGTGATCGGTGCCGCCACCGCGCTGTCGCTGGCCGCCTGCTCCTCCGGCGGATCCTCAGGCACCAGCACGAGCGCCGGCCCGACGACCCTCGTCTTCTGGCACTACGAGGGCGCCGACTCGGCGATGAACCAGTCGTGGCAGACCGCGATCACGCAGTTCGAGGCCGACAACCCCGGCGTCACCGTCAAGGTCGAGAACCAGACCTTCGAGCAGCTCCAGAAGAACGCCAAGATCGTGCTCGCCGGCAAGGACGTGCCGGACGTCATGGAGTACAACAAGGGCAACGGCACCGCCGGCCAGCTCGCGTCGCAGGGGCTGCTCACGGACCTGACCGCCGACGCCAAGACCTACGGCTGGGACACCACGCTCCCGTCGTCGCTGCAGACGACGGCCAAGTACGACTCGAACGGGCTGATGGGCTCGGGCAACTGGTACGGCGTCCCGACGTACGGCGAGTACGTGACCGTCTACTACAACAAGGACATGTTCACGAAGAACGGCATCGCCGTCCCGACGACCATGGCCGAGCTGAAGACCGCGATGGACGCCTTCGTCGCCAAGGGCATCACCCCGATCGCCAACGCGGGCGCCGAGTACCCGGCCAGCCAGCTCTGGTACGAGCTCGTCCTCTCCCACGCCGATCGCTCGTTCGTGGACAACTTCCAGCTGTTCAAGAACGACGTCTCGTGGACCTCCGGGCCGCTGCTGCAGGGCACCCAGGACTTCGCCGACTGGGTTGCCAAGGGCTACGTCGCCAAGGACTCCTCGGGCTTGAAGGCGGAGGACATGGGCACGGCGTTCATCGCCGGGAAGTACCCGATCATGGTCTCCGGCTCGTGGTGGTTCGGTCGTCTGAACACCGAGGTCAAGTTCACCATGGGCCAGATGCTGTTCCCGGGCAACAAGCTCAATGCAGGCTCGTCCGGCAACCTGCTGGTCATCCCGACCAACTCGACCCACAAGGACCTCGCGGCGAAGTTCATCAACACGGCACTCGGCGCGAAGGCGCAGGCCGTGATGGGTGACAAGGGCGGGCTGCCGGTCGCGGCCGACACCAGCTCGATCACGGACCCGCAGACCAAGCTGCTCACGGACAACTGGAACCAGGTCGTGAAGGACGACGGGCTCTCGTTCTACCCTGACTGGCCCGTCGCCGGGTTCTACGACCAGGTGGTGTCGTTCGGCCAGACGATCATCAACGGCTCGAAGCCGCCGGCCGACGCCCTGGCCGCCCTCGGCACCTACTACGAGTCCGGCAAGAAGGACATCACCGGCAAGTGATGTCGACGCGTGCGGGGTCCCGCTCTCTGCCGGACCCCGCACGCCCCCTCCCCCACTCTCGACGAACGAGCAGGTGATCTCGATGGCGGTGCAGACCGTCGCGCCCCACCGCCGCCGATCGCGGCGCGTCTACTGGCTCTACCTGATTCCTGGCGCCGTGGCGCTCGCCGTGGTCATCCTGATCCCGTTCGGGCTGAACCTCTGGTACTCGCTGCACCGGTGGAAGGGCGGGCTGGCCCCGCAGATCTGGGTCGGTCTGGACAACTACCGGTCGTTGCTGCACGACAGTGCGTTCTGGAACTCCTTCCAGAACTCGCTGTGGATGATCCTCGCGATGGTGGTGCTGCCGACGCTGATCGGCCTCCTGCTCGCCGCGGTGCTGTTCGACTACATCGGGAAGAACGTGGGCTCCCGAACGGCGAGCGTCCTGCGCGCCACGTACTACCTGCCGCAGATCCTCCCGGTCGCGGTCGCGGGCATCGTCTGGAACTGGATCTTCAACGCCGAGACCGGCGCCCTCAACGAGATCCTGCGCGGCTTCGGCATGACCAACCCGCCGAACTGGCTGGGCGATCCGCACCTGGCTCTGCCCGCCGTCATGCTCGTCCTGGTCTGGATCCAGATCGGCTACCCGACGGTGATCTTCATGTCAGCGCTCCAGCGCGTCGACCCCGAGCTGTACGAGGCCGCCGAGCTCGACGGCGCCGGCTGGTTCCGACGGTTCCGCGCGATCACGATCCCGCAGATCAAGCCGGAGACCTTCGTCATCACCCTGACCTGCACGATCGCCGCACTCAAGGTGTTCGCGCCGATCTACGTGCTGACCCGTGGCGGCCCGGAGAGCTCGACGCTGGTGCCGTCGTACTACTCGTTCCTC
Source organism: Pseudomonadota bacterium (assembly GCA_021833345.1). Lineage (GTDB taxonomy): Bacteria > Actinomycetota > Actinomycetes > Actinomycetales > Cellulomonadaceae > JAJDFX01. The sequence continues at coordinate 5,063 of JAKBFW010000133.1, forward strand.
AACTTCTTCGACAAGTCCAAGGTCGGCTACGGCGCCGCAGTCGCGACGGTGCTCACCCTCGTGATCGTCGCGGTGGCCCTAGCGATCCAGCTGCTGCAGGCGCGCTCGGAACGGCGCGACGAGGAGGGCGTCTGACATGACCGCGACACTCACCCCGACGGTCGCGACCGCGACCGTGACGCACAAGAACGACCGGCATCACCGGGGCGCGCTGCGGTGGTTCATCCTCGCCGGTGCGGTCATCTTCGCGGTGCTCATGCTCGCGCCGTTCGTCCTCATGGTGATGAACGCGTTCAAGGACCCGGCCCAGTACTCGTCCGGCGGTCCCCTGGCGCTCCCGACGTCGCTCTACACCGATGGCCTCGTCAAGTTCTGGAACGCCGTCGACTTCCCCGTCAAGCTGTGGAACTCGATCTGGACGTCCGCCGCTGTCGCCGTCGGCGGCACGGCGCTCTCCCTGCTCACCGCCTACGCCATCGGGATCGGCCGGGTACGCGGACGGATGTGGATCGTGATGATCTTCCTCCTCGCGAACATGCTGCCGCAGGAGGTCCTGCTCTACCCGCTCTACACGATGGCTCAGAAGGTCGGGCTCAACAACTCTGGCTGGTCGATCGTCATCATCTTCACCGTCATCCAGTCCGCCTTCGGCACGTACCTGCTGGCGTCGGTCCTCGGCACCTTTCCACGCGCGCTGCTCGAGGCCGCGGCGCTGGACGGCGCGAACTCGTGGACCGTCCTGTGGAGGGTCGTCTTCCCGATCGTGCGGCCCACCCTGTCGGTGCTGATGATCTTCTTCTTCATCTGGACCTGGAACGAGTTCTTCATCCCGCTCGTCATGCTGACCACGCCGGAGTCGCAGACGGTTCCGATCGCCCTCGCGTCACTCCAGGGCGACCGGATGCTGGACGTGCCGACCCTCAACGCCGGCGCTCTCGTCTCTCTGGTCCCGACGCTCATCTTCTTCCTCATCTTCCAGCGCACACTCACCCGCGGCGTGACCGCGGGTGCCGTGAAGTAGCCGTCCTGCACCTCAGAAAGGCACTCGCACCATGAAGTTCTCCGACGGCTACTGGCAGCTTCCAGACGGCTACACCGTGCTGCGCGCCACTGAGGTCCGCGACATCGTCGCCGACCAGGACGCCGGCACCCTGACCGTGTACGCCACCACGCACCGGATCCGCGGACGGGGCGACACCCTCAACGCCGCGCTGCTCACGGTGACGTACTCGTCCCCCGCTCCTGGTGTGGTCCGCACCCGGATCGCGCACCACGACGGCGGGCTGCCTGCGCACCCGAGGTTCGAGCTGACGGGCGACGACGGTTTCACGGCACGGGTGCTCGCCACCGGCGACGCCGGCCGGCTCGCCACGGGCGATCTCGAGGTGAGCGTCCGTCGCGGGTTCGGCTGGCACGTCGAGTACCGCTCGTCTGGTCGGTTGCTCACCGCCAGCACCTCGCGCTCGGTCGCCGCGGTCACCGACGACGCCGGGCTGGCGTTCGTCCACGAGCAGCTGACGATCACCCCCGGCGAGCTCCTCTACGGCCTCGGCGAGCGGTTCGGGCCGGTGGTCAAGAACGGCCAGAGCGTCGACATCTGGAACTTGGACGGGGGCACGTCGAGCGAGCAGGCCTACAAGAACGTGCCGTTCCTCCTCAGCTCGCGCGGGTATGGCGTGCTCGTCGACCACCCCGGGAGGGTGTCGTTCGAGATCGGATCGGAAGCCGTCGAACGAACTCAGTTCTCCGTTCCCGGACAGGTTCTCGAGTACCTGGTCATCGACGGTCCGACGCCCAAGGACGTCCTCCGTCGCTACACGGCACTGTCCGGACGTGCTTCGCGCGTTCCGGCGTGGTCGTTCGGCCTGTGGCTCACGACGTCATTCACGACGTCCTACGACGAGGCGACGGTCACGTCGTTCGTCGACGGCATGGCCGACCGAGACCTTCCGTTGTCGGTCTTCCACTTCGACTGCTTCTGGATGCGCGAGTTCCACTGGACCGACTTCGTCTGGGACCCGGCCACCTTCCCGGACCCGGCAGCCATGCTCGCGCGGCTCAAGGCGAAGGGTCTGCGCATCTCGGTGTGGATCAACCCCTACATCGCGCAGCGTTCGCGCCTGTTCGCCGAGGGCAAGGCCGCGGGGTACCTGGT
>JAKBFW010000134.1 GCA_021833345.1 Pseudomonadota bacterium
TGCACGCACGCTACTGCGTGGACGCCCGGTCATCTATCTGTCTACTACAGTTAGATGACCGGCAACGAACCGCACCATGGCGCGATCGACGCGACCGCTGCCACGGCCTCCTGTGCGATCGCGGGGATCGCGGTCGGCATGGTCCCTTCGGTCGGCATGGTCCCCTCGGTCGGCATGGTCCCCGCGGTCATCGCGACCGGCCGGTTCGGCTACGAGACGATCCTCTCGGTCGGTGTCCGCGCCGTCGCCGTGGCAACCGTGCTCGCGTCGCTGTCGGGCAGCATCGGGCAGCATCGGGCAGCATCCGGCAGCCGGCGGCGCTGCGTGGGCTGAGGGGGCTGGGCACCGCGAAGCTCGTCGCAACTGCGATCGTCCCGCCGACACCGTTGCGCCGGCGCGACGTGCTTCAGGCGTTCCGCACGCCGGCGTTCCGCATCCTGTGCCTCGTGACGGCGACCGACGACGTCGTGCTCGTCGTCGTGCTCGGCTTCACGCCGGTGCTTCTCCGACGTGGCGTCGCGGCCCTGGGCCTGACGGTCACGGCGTGGGGGCCGGGCTCGCCGTCGGGATCCTCGTGGTCTGCCACCGCCTCGCGCATCGCATCGGGGCTCGTCCAGACGGTCGCCGCGGCGATCGGCGGACTGCTCGTCACGCTGGTGCTGCTGGCGACGTCCGTGGGGACCACCGAGACGATCGTCGCCCTCGTCGCGGCGGGCAGCAGATGGCAGGTCAGATCGGCGAGCGCGTCGTTCGGTCGGGAGCCCGGACGTCCTCGGCGTCGCGTGCGACCGCGAAGCGAGGCATGATCTCGGGGTGCGCGCGCGGCTGCTCCGTGGGTGCCTGCCCTCGTAGCCCAACTGGCAGAGGCAGCCGGCTTAAACCCGGCACAGTGCGGGTTCGAGCCCCGCCGAGGGCACGCGACAGCGGGCGGGCGTCAGCGCGCACGCCGATCCGGCACCGGGCCACGTCGGCCGAGCCGTCGATCGGCGTCAGCCGATCAGCGACTCGAGGCGCGCGTAGGAGGTCTCGATCCCGTCCGTCATCCCGGTGGCGAGCACGGTGTCGCGGACCTCGGCGTCGGGGTAGGTGATGAGGAGCGACAGCAGCGTGCCGTCCTCCACCGAGGTCAGGGTGAGCTCGTTGGCGGTCGACGGGTGGTCGGTGCCGATCATCGTCTCGGTGGTCACGGCGCGGTGCAGCGGCAGGGACTCCAGCAGCGTGCCGGTGAAGCCGAACCGTCCCGCGCCGTCGACCTGTTCCCACTCGTACCGGTAGGTCTGTCCGACCTCGGTGGCGACCTCGCACACCGGCATGGTCCAGCCGTCGGGCCCGAGCAGCCACCGGCGCAGCAGTGCCGGGTCGTGGTGGGCGCGCCAGACCGCGTCGAGGGTGCCGCGGATGACCCTGCTGACGCGCACCTGCGTGTCGCCGAGGATCTGCGTCGCCGTGCCGATGGTGGCGGCGCAGGACACGCGGTCGGCCAGGACGGCGTCCAGCTGCCCCATCGCCTCGCTCATGCCCTGCTCCATGCCCATGCCGAGCAGCTGCTCGAGCTCCTCGACCGAGCCGAAGTACGTGGTCGTGGACACCCGAGAGCCGTGCGGTGTCGCCTCGAAGGAGAAGACCATGCGCATCGCGGGCATGCTCACGTTCGGGGTCCCGTCCGGGTTGGCGAACCCGTCCCGCACCTCGAAGCGCGTCGGCTCGTCGATGGCCATCCACTCCCAGTAGCCACGCGCCACGTCGCCGTCCGGTCCGGTCATCGCGTACTCGCTGCGCCCGCCGACGCACCCGTCGTGGCGGGTGAACACGGCCGGATAGGTGGGCGGCCCCCAGAACCGCTCCAGCAGGCGTGGATCGAGATAGGCGTCCCAGAGCCTGCGCAACGGGGCGTCGAGGTCGGCGACCACGGTCATCGTGAGCGCCTCGGCATCGTGGGTGACGGACGTGATGGGCATCGGTGGCTCCTCGGGCACCTCGGTCCGGCGGCGGTTCAGACGTCCTCGGCGAGCACCGCGGTCAGTCGGACGATCCGCTCTCGACCGTGCGAGCGCTTCACCACGAGACCGGCTCCCGCCAGCACGGCCACGTGCTTCTGCACGGCGGCGAAGGAAACAGCGTAGGACGCCGTGAGCGTCAATCCCCGGCACTCGAACGGCCTGAGGCCGGTGGCGCCCTCGTCGACCTCCTCGACGGCTGGCGGCCTGACCCGACGGCGTGCGGCAGGCGCCGGATCTCCGACGGTGTCCGAGCAGCGCACCGTCTACGCCCGCGCGCTGCCGCCGAGAGGGTTCACGGGCGCGCCCTCCCAGGTCAGCGCGTTCCAGCCGTCCGCGGGATCGCCCTCGAGCACCACGACACCGGTGTTGGCAAGGACGTGCGCCGCCACGAATCCGGCGTCGAGGTTCCGTGCGCGTGCGGCCGTCCACGTCCGGATCATCGCGCCGTGGCTCACGAGCACCGCGACCGTCGCGCCGGACGCGGCGACCTCGGTCACGACCGTGTCGAACCGACCGAGCACCTCGACGCCGTCCTCGCCACCGGGCATCCGCAGCGACACGTCACCGGCCGCCCACGCGAGCGTCGTGCGGACGTAGGCCGTCACCGCCTCGGTGTCGGTCCTGCCCTCCAGCTCGCCGGCATAGATCTCCCGCAGGCCCGCGCGGATCGTCACCGGGAGCCCCCGGTGGCGGGCGAGCGGGGCTGCGGTGAGCTGCGCACGTGTCTGGGTCGAGGCATAGAGCACGTCGATGCGTTCCGGCGCGAGGTGGTGCGGGACCGCCGCGGCCTGCTCCTCGCCGAGGACCGTCAGACCCGGACCGGGAACGGCGGAGTCGAGGCGGTTCTCGACGTTCGATGCGGTCTGGCCGTGGCGGATCAGCAGCAGTCGCACGAGGAAGGCCTCCGGAACGGTCGAGTCGGCGAAACGGTGCAGGCAGCGGTCATGACGGTCGTGCCAGCCCGGTCTCGTACGCGAGGACGACGGCCTGGACGCGGTCACGCAGACCGAGCTTCGCGAGGATCCGCCCGATGTGCGTCTTCACCGTCGCCTCGGCCAGCACGAACCTCTCGGCGATCTCCGCGTTCGAGAGCCCGTCGGCGAGCGCGCCGAGCACCTCGATCTCGCGCGCGGTGAGGCCGCGCAACCGCGGGTCCAGGCCGTCGGGGCGATCGGTCGCACGCCTGCCCGACGCCTGCGGCAGGTGTGCCGCGAACATCTCGAGCATCCGACGGGTCACCCGGGGCGAGACGACGGCGTCGCCGCTCGCGACGGCGCGGATCGCGGCGATCAGCTCTGCCGGGCGCGCGTCCTTGAGCAGGAACCCACTGGCGCCGACCCGCAGCGCCGCGAACGCGTACTCGTCGAGGTCGAATGTCGTGAGGATCACGACGCGCGTGCAGGGCAGCGCCGCGACGATCTCCTGGGTGGCGTCGATGCCGTTCAACCCGGGCATGCGGACGTCCATCAGCACGACATCGGGCCGGAGCGCCGTCGCCATCGCGACAGCGGTCGCCCCGTCGGCGGCCTCGCCCACGACGTCGAGGTCCTCCTCGGCCTCCAGGACCAGGCGGAACCCCATCCGGAGGAGCGCCTGGTCGTCGACGAGCAGCACCCGGACCGCGTCCGGACGTCGTGGCATGTCTCCGTCGGTCATGTCTCCTGCCATCGCAGCTCGGCGTGCACACGCCATCCTCGCCGGTAGGGCCCTGCCTCGATGCTCCCGCCGTACACGGTCGCGCGTTCGCGCATCCCGATCACACCACGTCCGCTCCCGATCGGCACCGGAGGACGGTTGATGCCGCCGTCGTCCGTGACGTCCACGGTGACGTGGTCGGGCGTGCGTGCGATCCGGACCTCCACGTGGCCGGCCCCTGTCGCGTACCGGAGCGCGTTGGTGAGCGACTCCTGGACGATCCGGTAGACCGCGAGCTGCAACCCGGTGTCCGGAGGCAGCGGGCCGCCGGAGGTCACGATCTCGACCGGGAGGCCGGCGGTGCGGAAACCGTCGACGAGGGCGGCGAGATCCGGGCCACCGGGCTGTGGGTCGAGAGGCGCGGACTCCTCGGTCAGCACGCCCAGGACGCGCCGCATGTCCGCCAGCGCCGTCCGACCGGTCGCCGCGACCTCGTCCAGGGCGTGTCGCGAGCGCTCCGGGTCGCGGCTGAGCGCCGCCGCAGCGCCGTCGGCGAGGGCGACCATGACCGTGAGCGAGTGGGCGACGACGTCGTGCATCTCGCGGGCGATGCGCGCGCGTTCGGCAGCGACCGCGAGCTGCGCCTGCTGGTCGTGTTCCCGAGCGAGCTGATTCCCGCGGTCGACCAGGTCGGCGACGTGCGCCCGACGGTTGTGGACGCTGATGCCGATCGAGATCGCTATCAGGACAAGCAGGACGATCCCGGTGATCGACGCGACCCGCAGGTCGGCGACCGGCGCCCGAGGTGGGTCGCCCCCGGACCACACGCTCGCTGTCGCGCCCTGCGACGTCGGGCGCTCCCACAGGAGCGCGGCCACCGACAGAGACGTGGCAGACGCGACGGCGGTCACCCAGGCGACCCGAGGGGCCCGGGACGCGGCGACGGCGTAGACCGCGAGTGCGATCCCGAGGTCGAAGCCGCTCATGGTGCCCGCCACGGCGGTCTGTCCGACCCCCAGCGCGGTCATGGCGATGGCGACGGGCAGCGGCCGCTGCCGCCTCCACAGCAGGACGCCGGTCCCCATGGCTGTGAAGACCACCAACGCGTCCCGGCGGGTGCCGGACTCGGTCAGGATCGCCTGGACGATCGCCGGTGCGCCGAACCACAGCATGACCACGACGTCCATGACGACCGGGCGGCGCAGGAAGAACCGTCGCACCGGTCCGAGCCGCCGTGTGCTGAGCTCGGTGAACGGGCCCACCGAGGGGCCACCGGTCACACGCGGAGGCCGCGGGTCGGGAACGTCCCGACCCGCGGCCCCGGTCACGTCGGGCACGCGATCCATGATCGACAGTCTGACGCCGTTCTCAGGCGTCCCGCCGACGCAGCATCACCGCGGCGAGCGTGAGGACCGCGACGACGTAGCCGGCGAGCAGTCCGAGGCCGGTCCACGGTGCCAACGGGGTCGGGCCCGAGCTCGAACCCGACGGACCCGCCTGGACCGCGGTGCTCGTCGACATGATCCGTTCACCGGCGGTGGTCGGCATGTACGGGCCCAGGTCACGCACCCAGGACACCCAGTTTCCGATCACCAGCACGAGGATCGGCAGCAGCAGGGTGACGCCGAGCACGGTGGCGATCGACGCGGCGGAGTGGCGCAGCACGGCCCCGAGGGCGAACCCGAGCAGCGCGATCGCCACGAGGTACAGCACGCAGCCGAGCAGCACACGCTGGGTCGTGCGGTCGCCGAAGTCGACGGCCATGCCGTGAGACGAGAGCATCGGCTCGGTGACGAGGTAGGACAGTCCGATACCGACGGCGCTGACGACCGCGGTCGACGTGGCCAGCACGAGGGCCTTCGCCCAGAGCGCCGGCAATCGGCGGGGGACGGCCGCGAGGGTCGACCGGATCATCCCGGTCGAGTACTCGCCCGTGATCGACAGGACACCGAGCACCGCGATCGTCATCTGGGCGAAGTAGTACCCCAGCGTCACGATCGTCGATCCGGCGAGACCGGTGTCGGCCGGGTTCACGTGCGAGCTGTCCATCGCGTTCGTCACGCCGAACGCCACGAGCAGGCTGAGCCCGACCATGACGACCAGGGTGATCGCGAGCGTCCAGACGGTCGAACGCACCGTGCGGAACTTGATCCACTCCGAGGCGATCACGCCGCCGAAACCGAGATGGGGGCCGTGGGACGGCGCCTCGACCGCTCCTTGGTGGGCGCCGGGGTGCTGCGTCGTCGTGCTCATCGGTTCGCTCCGTCCGTCTCGGTGGACGCATGGGCACCCGCGTGGGCACCCGCGTGATCGGGGTGGATCCCGCTCGTCGTGGAGTGGTACTCGACCTCGTCCTTCGTCAGCGCCATGTAGGCGTCCTCGAGGGAGCTCACGACCGGGGTCAGCTCGTGCAGCACGAGCTGCGCGCGGGCCGCGGCCTCGCCGATCAGCACGGCCGTGCTCCCGGTGATCTCCATCAGGCCCGGCTCGGTCGAGCTCACGGTCACGCCGGGGCCCTGGAGGAGCTCGACGAGCTGGGTCGCCTGCGGGCTGCGGACCCGCACCGTCGTGCCGGACGCCTGGGCGAGGACCTGGGAGACCGGGGCGTCCGCGATCAGCTTGCCGCGCCCGACGACGATCAGGTGGTCCGCGGTGACGGCCATCTCGCTCATCAGGTGCGAGGAGAGGAATACGGTCCGACCCTCGGACGCGAGGTAGCGGACGAGGTTGCGGACCCACAGGACACCCTCGGGGTCGAGGCCGTTGACGGGCTCGTCCAGGATCAGCGTCTTCGGGTCGCCGAGCAGGGCCGACGCGATTCCGAGCCGCTGGCCCATGCCGAGGGAGAAGCCACCGACGCGCTTCTTGGCCACCGACTGCAGACCGGTCATCTCGATGACCTCGTCGACGCGCGACACCGGGATGTGGTGCGTCGCCGCCATCGCGCGCAGGTGGTTGTAGGCGCTGCGGCCGGTGTGGACGGCCTTCGCGTCGAGCAGGATGCCCACCTCACGCAGCGGGGAGTGGTGCTGGGCGTAGGGGCGGCCGTTGACCGTCACCGACCCGTGGGTGGGGCGGTCCAGGCCGACGATCACGCGCATCGTCGTGGACTTCCCGGCGCCGTTCGGCCCGAGGAACCCGGTGACCTTCCCGGGGCGGACGGTGAACGTCACGTCGTCCACCGCCGTCTTCGTTCCGTATCTCTTGGTGAGTCCGTGTACCTCGATCATCCTGTCCCCCAGCTGGTCCGGTGGTGCGCAGAGGTGCGTCGTCGTGTGCCGTCGTGTGCCGTCGTGTGCCGTCGTGTGCCGTCGTGTGCCGTCGTGTGCACTGACGAACCTACGGAGCGGTGCGTCCGGGCGGGACCGTTCCGGGGCTGATCTTGAGAACTGCTGTGCGTACGCCGTGAGGATGACCTGA
>JAKBFW010000015.1 GCA_021833345.1 Pseudomonadota bacterium
GCCCGCAGCTGCAGACACCTCTCTGGCGGCGGTGCAGAAGGCGGGGTTCATCACGGTCGGCACCGAGGGCACCTACCGGCCGTTCTCCTACCACGCGGGCGGCTCGGGCAACCTGACCGGGTACGACGTCGAGGTGATCAAGGCCGTCGCGTCCCAGCTGGGCGTGACCGTGAAGTTCGACGAGACCCAGTGGGACGCGATCTTCGCAGGGCTGCAGGCCGGCCGGTTCAACGTCATCGCGAACCAGGTGTCGATCACCCCCGCGCGCGCCTCCACGTACCTGTTCTCGGTGCCGTACACCTACTCGACCGGGGTGATCGTCGTGCGCTCGTCAAACACCTCGATCACCTCCTTCGCCTCCCTCGCCGGCAAGACCACCGCGCAGTCCTTGACCAGCAACTGGTACGCCCTCGCCCAGCAGAACGGTGCCACGATCCAGGGCGTCGAAGGCTGGGCGCAGTCCGTGGCGCTGGTCCAGCAGGGGCGAGTGGACGCCACGATCAACGACAAGCTGACGTACCTGGACTACCAGAAGCAGAACGCTGACACCGGGCTGAAGATCGCGGCCGAGACCGCCGAGAAGTCCGAGAGCGCCTTCGCCTTCACCAAGGGCAGCACGGCCCTCGCCCATGCCGTCGACGATGCACTCAAGAAGCTCACCGACGACGGGACACTCGCCGCCATCTCGAGGAAGTACTTCGGGCAAGATGTCTCGCGGTAGGACGCCGCGCGGCCGGCATGGCGCAGGCGGCCGGCGATGACCGCGGACCCTTCGCGCTGGGATCTGTTCGGCTCAGCGCTGTGGCCCATCGTGCACGGTGCGATCGCGAGCACGATCCCGATGGCGGTGGTGTCGTTCGCGATCGGGCTGCTGATTGCCCTTGCCCTGGCGTTGATGCGACTGTCGCGGAGCCGGTTCGCGTCGGGCACCGCCCGGCTGTACATCTCGCTCGTTCGCGGCACACCGCTGCTCGTTCAGCTGTTCGTGATCTTCTACGGGCTGCCCTCCATCGGCATCGTCCTGCAACCGTGGCCCAGTGCGGTCGCCGCATTCTCGCTGAACGTGGGCGGGTACGGGGCCGAGGTCATCCGGGCGGCGATCCTCTCGGTGCCACCAGGGCAGTGGGAGGCGGCGTACATGATCGGCATGTCCCACCGGCGCACCCTGAGCCGCATCATCCTGCCGCAGGCCGCACGGGTCTCGGTGCCGCCGTTGTCCAACACCTTCATCTCCCTGGTCAAGGACACCTCGCTGGCCTCACTGATCCTGGTCACCGAGCTGTTCAGACAGGCCCAGAAGGTCGCGGCCTTCAGCCAGCAGTTCATGTTGCTGTACCTGGAGGCCGCCCTCGTGTACTGGGTCGTGTGCCTGGTCCTGTCGACCGCCCAGGGATCTCTCGAGAACCGATTGGATCGTCATGTCGCCCATTGAAGCGTCGCCGCCAGGGGGCCAGGCTCTGCTGAGCGTGCACGGGCTGAGCAAGACCTTCGGGGCGAACCCCGTCCTACGGTCGATCGACCTGACCATCGAGCGCGGGCGCGTGCTCGCCCTGATCGGCCCCTCCGGCTCGGGCAAGACGACACTGCTGCGGTGCCTCAATGGTCTGGAGCTCGCCGACGGCGGGACGATCAACGCCCCCGGTGAGCTGCCGCTCGACTTCACGACACCGCCCACCAGGAGCAGGCTCAACGCACTTCGGGACCGTTCAGGGATGGTGTTCCAGCACTACAACCTGTTCCCGCACAAGACCGTGCTGCAGAACGTGCTCGAAGGCCCCGTGGTTGTCCAACGCCGACCACGGGCCGAGGCGACGGCCAGCGCCCTGGAGCTGCTCGCGCGGGTCGGCCTGAGCGAGAAGACGCACGCCTACCCCTTCCAGCTCTCCGGCGGCCAGCAGCAACGCGTCGGCATCGTGCGAGCGCTCGCGCTGCAACCACAGCTCCTGCTCTTCGACGAACCGACGTCGGCGCTGGACCCCGAACTGGTGGGCGACGTCCTGCGGCTGATCAAGGAGCTCGCAGCCGACGGCTGGACGATGGTCATCGCGACCCATGAGCTGGAGTTCGCTCGGGAGGTCGCCCACGAGGTCGCCTTCCTGGACGCCGGAACGATCCTTGAGCGCGGCCACCCGTCGCAGCTCCTGCGCAACCCCCAGCACGAGCGAACGCGCCAGTTCCTGCACCGCGTCCTGCACCCGTTCTGACCAGCCGACATCCGCACCCCCGTCGGGCGCCCGAGCGGGGTCCTGTTCACCCGCGCGGCTAGGTCGCGCCGGTGCGAGCCCGACGCCGCTCGCCTGCCGCCGTGGGCGACGACGTCACGTCGAGGATGTATGTCCGGGTGCCTTGATCAAGCCTTCATCGTTTCTGCACCGCGAACCCTGGAATGAATCGACACGGTAAAGACATGGACGCGACGAGCACCCGAGCACAACCGACGCAGGCCGGCACACCCGCCGCTGGAGCGGCGGCGACCGATCGCCCTCGGCGCACGGTCTGGACCGTGCTGAACGGCGCTCTGGGCGCGATCGTCGGGGTGGCCCCGCACGTGCTGCACCACATCGGGCCGCTCGTGGGGACCGCACTGGTGGCGGGTGCGGGAGGGACCGCGCTGTTCGGCGCCCTGGGTCTGGCGGCCTCGGTGCCGATGCTCGTCACGCTGCATCGCAGGTTCTCGAGCTGGTGGGCACCAGCCATCGCGTTGGCCGCCTTCACCGCGATGTTCCTCCTGTCCTCGCTCGTCGTCGGGCCCCTGATCAGCGGCACAGCCCAGCCCGCGACACCCGGTTCGACTGCCATCGACCACGCCGCCCACCACTCCTGAACGGGCCGGGTCACCCGCCTTCGGCGACCGTCGTGGGGCACCAGAAGGTTGGTGCGGACGTCAACGCCGGTCAGTTCGTGAGCAGGTATCGACGAGCACGGTCCAGTCGGCCCTCGTCGGCACCCCGCAGCGCACGGGTGCGGCCCACACCCATCCTCGATCGCACGTCAGCCCTGACCATCGGGTTCACGCGGGTGCGCTCACCAGCTCGCAGCCCGCCGCAGCGACCGCCGCGCGAACGGACTCCTCACTCAGGATCGCCGAGCTGGTGACCGTGACCCACGACCGCCCACCGGCGATCCGCTCGATCTGCACGCCCGTCACACCGGCGAGAGTCGTGACCTTGACCGCGATCGACGACACGCACCGGTCGCACGTCGTCCCGTCCACGGCATAGGTGGCGGTGCTCATCGGTCCCCTTCACAACGACCGTGCGGCAACCGCATGGCAATCGCCACGCCCGCGTGTCGCCCTCCGCTCTGCTCGGCACCTGGTGGCGAGGCGGCGGGTCGAAACCCCTCGATGGCGTCCCGGTCAGACCGTCGCATCGATGCGTACCCCGGCACCGCCATGGTGGTGACCGCCTTGCCCACCGCAGCACGACCGGGACTCAGCGGCATCCACGACGACCTCGTATGCCGTGTGCCGGGGCCTCTCGTGAAGGATCTCCCCCAACCGGGCGTGAACCTCCGCAGCCACCTCGGTGCCCTGCATCGCCGCGAACGTCTCCGCGCTGGTGTGCTCGACCAGCGCGACGTACGTGCCGTCCGCGGCCAGCATCAGGCGCCGGCCACTCAGGCCCTCGGCCTGGCCCAGCCGGTTGTTGGACCACGCGAACCAGGCCCGGAACTCGCCGTCCAGCTCGGTGGGTACCTCAGGGAAGGTGGCGATCACGACGAACATGGGTTCCTCCAACAGGTGCGGTCAAGGGTCGGCAGCACCACGCCCCCGAGCCATCCGAGCCGCGCCCGGGCGGGTGCTGTGCCCAGGCTCCTGCACCCGGGCGCATCAACGCCGGACATTCGATGTAGATGTGATGAAGACCCGCGAGACTGACCTCACGCCCGGAGCGGCCGCAGGGGACCTTCATCGAACGTTGACCGATCCGCCGGGACAACCTTCGTCGCGCCCCCTCATGGTGGGATCCGGCGCCGAGCTGCCGGGATGAGCCCACAACCCACCTCCGCGTCCGTGAACGACGGAGTGACGCGTGCGCCCGATCCTGTTCTCAGTCCTTGGCTACAACGTCCAGTCCTACGGGCTCAGCAAGGCGCTGGCGGCCCTGGCGGCTGCGTTCCTGCTCGCTCGCGCGTTCGACCGGGTGGGCCTCAAACGCGACTCCGCCTACTCCTTGGTGATCTGGGCGACCCTCTGGGGCTTCGTCGGAGCCAAGATCTACTACCTCTTCGAGCACGCCCCGAACCTGACGCTGCACAGCTTCGGTGGCATGGGCTTCACCTGGTACGGCGGCCTCATCGGCGGCGCGGCCGCGACGCTGGTCATCGTGCGCCGCCACAGTCTGCCCGTCGACGTCGTCGCCGGCGCCATGGCGATCCCCCTCACCGTGGCCTACGGCATCGGTCGCCTCGGGTGCCTTCTCGCAGGCGACGGCACCTACGGGAAACCCACCTCGCTTCCGTGGGGCATGACGTTCCCTCACGGGGTGGTGCCCACCGACGTGCCGGTGCACCCCACCCCGCTGTACGAGGCCCTCGCCGCCGTCGTGATCGCCGCGATCCTGTGGAGGATCGCCAAGGACTGGAACCCGTCAGGAGTCTTCGGCGCCTACCTCGTGCTGAGTGGGATCTCCCGGTTCCTGGTGGAGTTCCTTCGCATCAACTCCCCAGCACTCCTCGGGCTGACCCAGCCGCAGCTGTGGGCTCTCGCGAGCGTGTGCGCCGGTCTGGTGCTGATCGGGTGGTCCCGGCGACCGACCGCACCGCAATCAGCCGCGACCGACACCACGGATCAGCGCGCGCCGACACAGTCCTCGTCGAGGCCCACCTGACCAGGGCACATCTTCATCGGTTCTTCGTCAACCGTGCTCCACGAGGAACGGTTTCACCCTCGACGCTGAAGGTGACACCGACCGGGCAGGAGGCACGCGATGGTGATCAGCGGATGGCTCATCCTCGCCGGCGTCCTCGTTGTCTACGTCGCCCTGGGCCTGTGGGCGGTCTCCCAGATCTTTCCTTCCCACAACCCGAACCCGAGCCGCTCACGACGCGCGCGCGGACCCGATCCGCAACAGGAGGACTACCAGCCATGAACAACCCGATGCAAGGACACAACCACGGCGGCAAGAACCACCTGCTCGGGATGCTCGGCATCTTCGCCGTCATCCTGGTCGTCCTTCTCGCCGCCGGAAGATCCTTCGGCGAGGCCTTGCCGCTGGCCGCCGTGCTCGCCTGCCCGCTCATGATGATCGGGATGATGTTCATGATGCGCGGCGACAACGGGCACCAGCACGGCGACGATCGCACAACCGACCACGGGCACGACCAGACAACACACGTGGCTTCTCAGGGGACCGTCTCGGACCCCGCGACCACGAGCGCGGTCCACCCGAGCAACCCCACCCAGCGGCAGCACCCCTGACGGTTGTCGCCGTCACTGCGTTTTGCGGGATCCGTCAGCGCTGCTGCGGTAACGGACCAATCCGGGAGGGGACGGCGGTGATCGACCGCAGGTGACGACGGGCGCGTCGGATGGTGACATGGAGGCGCCTGGTGATCGTGGCCGCGCAGCTGGTCCGCTGGTCGGGCAGCCGCTTCAGCCGCCACGCACCTCGACATTCATCGAATCTTCATCAAATCTGCAGCGTATATGCGGTGAACCCCGCGACGATGGGCCTGACCGCGCACGAGCGTCGGTGGTTCCGTAGCGCGTGAGGGGATACATGCACAACGCACGAACCTGGTGCGTGGCGACTCGCCGCCGATCTTCCGCCTCCCCGCGCCAGTGTCGAGCGCTCACGGCGCCGTCGACCTCGGATCGGGGTACCGTTCACGCCGGCGATCGGCCAGCGTCGCGCGAGCCGTCTACCGTTTCGACTCGTCGTGGTCGTGCACGTTGTCGCCCCCGCTCCCGCTCTGAGAGGCATTCTCACCCGTGAACAGCACGCGCAGATCTGAGCTGACCGACCGGCAGGCTCGCCTGGCCGCGATCAAGAACGCCCAGAAGAGGTCGGAACGCAAGCGCACCCTCCTTGTCGCCGCGATCGCCGCGGTCGTGGTGCTCGGTCTGACCGGAGCCACGATCACCGTGATCGTGCGCCAGGGTCAGCACGACGCGAGCATCCAGGCCGCCGCGAAGTCACCGATCGCCGGCGTCAAGACCTTCACCGGCCTGTCCCGCAATCACGTCACGGGAACGGTCGCCTACGCCCAGAACCCACCCGTCGGTGGCGACCACGCCGCAACGCCCCAAAACTGTGGCTACTACTCTGCGCCGGTGGCAGACGAGAACGCGGTGCACTCTCTGGAGCACGGCGCCGTGTGGATCACCCACGACCCCCACCTGCCCGCCGCCCAGCTCGCCACCCTGCGTGCCTTCGCAGCCAAGAACCCGTACGTGCTCGTCACGCCCCGCTCTGGGCTCCCCGCACCCGTCGTCGCCTCCGCCTGGGGCGTCCAGCTGCAGCTCCCCTCGGCCGACGACCCCCGCCTGCCCGTGTTCCTGACCGCCTACGTCAACGGACCCCAGACCCCCGAACCGGGGGCCGCGTGCTCCGGAGGAATCGGCACACCTGACGCGCCATGACGGGCACCGAGGTGCGGGCACCAGCCGTCGCGGGCTGGTTCCCGTCCCGCGTGAACTCAGCCGATCGTCGCGGCGCCATGCGCGAACGCGCCTGAAGGGAGACGCCGCAGGCTCTCCCCTCAGGCGCTTCCCCGCGCGTGCGCTTGGGTCTTTGGTCCTCCCTGAGACCTCGATGACGCTGGAAGGCTGACGCGACGTTAGGTAAGCCTGGGCTTTGTCGCGAAGGGGCCGGTGACCGCGGTGAGTCTGACGCCGGCAGCTCTCGCACCGACGGTCACCCCGCACCTCGCGCGCGCCCCACGTCCCCGACGTCCCCGGCGGTGGATGCTCGTGATGCTCGGGCCCGGGCTCATGGTGATGCTCGCCGACACCGACGCCGGCAGCGTCATCACCGCGGCGCAGTCAGGCGCACGGTACGGGTACCAGCTGATCCTGACGCAGCTCGTGCTGATTCCCGTGCTGTACGTGGTCCAGGAGATCACGGCACGGCTCGGGCTGTTGACGGGACAGGGGCACGGGGCGCTCATCCGCCACACCTTCGGTGCCACGTGGGCGTTGCTGTCCGCAGCCACCTTGTTCGCCGCATGCCTGGGAGCCCTGGTCACCGAGTTCGCGGGCTTGGCCGGCATCGGGACGATGATCGGACTGCCGCGGTCCGTGTCGATCGGGCTCCCCGCGGTCGCGCTCGTGGCGCTGGTCCTGCTCGGGCGCTACCGGCGCATCGAGCACGTCGGGATCGCCATCGGTGCGCTCGAGCTGCTGTTCATCCCCGCCGCCCTGTTGGCACACCCGCAAGCCCACGCGGTGATCAGCGGGCTGACGCACCCCCTGCAGGCGAACAGCCCGTTCCTGATGCTGCTGGCTGCGAACGTCGGGGCCGTGATCATGCCGTGGATGGTCTTCTACCAGCAGGAGGCCGTGATCGACAAGGGTCACCGTGACCAGGACATCCCCACGGTGCTGCGCGCCGCGCGCCTGAACACCGCACTGGGCGCAATCGCCACCCAGGTCATCATGATCGCCGTCGTGGTCGCCGTCGCCGCCACGATCGGCACCACGCATCCCGGTGCCAACCTCGACAACATCGGTGACATCGCCGGGGCACTGACCCCCTTTCTCGGCCACCGCAGCGCGGTCCTGCTCTTCGGACTCGGGATGCTCGGCGCCGCGACGGTCGCCGCGCTCGTGGTCTCCCTCGCCGGCGCATGGGGAATGGCCGAGGTGCTCGGCTGGAAACACAGCCTCAACGATGCGCCACGGCGAGCCAAGGGCTTCTACGCCCTGGCGGTGACCGGCACCCTTGCCGGCGCCCTGCTGGTCCTGCTCACCCCGAACCTGGTCGCCCTGTCGGTGGACGTCGAGGTCATGAACGCCAGCCTGCTCCCCGTCGTCCTCGGCTTCCTGCTGCTCCTGGAACGCCGGGCACTGCCCGCGGAGTTCCGGATGCACGGAGTCCGACGGTACGCAACCTACGCACTGACAGGCCTCGTCATCGCGTTCGGCCTCGCGACCGCCTACCAAGCGCTGGCGCTCCACCTCTGACGCGGACCGAACGGCCCGGCCTTTCCCGGTCGGAGCGGGGCCACAGGCCCGCACCACCCCGGCTGACCCGTGGCGGCATCGCACACGTCGGCGACCGGCCGCTTCCGGTCAGCACCGTCGTCGACCGACGGGCGCACCGGGCGCGACGTTCACGCCGACCGATGCGAACCTGGTGCGATGGTCGCTGCGGCCTCGTCGATGCCACTGCTCGTCGACCGACGCCCCAGCGACCGGCACGGCGCGGACCGGCGACAATCCAGTCCGGTGCGACCAATGCCGGCGCGCAGGCCCGGGCGTTCACATCGTCGGACGCCCTTGGGGTCGCGACACGAGAGAGGCCGCCGAAGGGGGGTGTGAACCCAAGCGCGCTGTCCTTCGGCGCGAGATCGACGTCCATGTTCGTCCAGGGCGTACTCAGGCTTACCAATCGGCCGACCACGAGCCAAAAGGCCCGCCCCGCCGATGCGGTGCGAGCCTCTGACCTGCTGCTATACCGTCGGGATGACAGGATTTGAACCTGCGACCCCTTGACCCCCAGTCAAGTGCGCTACCAAGCTGCGCCACATCCCGATGCCCCCGGAGGGGCCTCGCAAACTCTACCGTACCTGCGCAGGCGCGTCGGTCAGCGCGTCGGTCGGTACCGTCTCGACCCGCCGCCATGCCTCAGGATCAGCGCTTGCGCTTCTCCCGCACCCGGATCGAGATCGAGATCGGCGTACCCTCGAACCCGAAGGTCTCGCGGAGCCGCCTCTCGATGTACCGGCGGTAGCCGGCCTCGATGAAGCCCGTGGCGAAGATCACGAAGCGCGGCGGCCGTGTCGATGCCTGGGTCGCGAACAGGATGCGCGGCTGCTTGCCACCCCGCAACGGGTGCGGGTGGGCCGAGACGAGCTCGCCGAGGAACGCGTTCAGCCGTCCCGTCGGGATCCGGGTCCCCCACGACTCGAGCGACCGGTCCAGTGCCGGGACGAGCTTGTCGGTGTGCCACCCGGTCTTCGCCGAGAGGTTCACGCGCGGTGCCCACTGCACCTGGACGAGATCCTGCTCGATCTCGCGCTCGAGGAAGGGCCGGCGGTCCTCGTCCATGAGGTCCCACTTGTTGTAGGCGATGACCAGCGCGCGCCCGGCGTCGACGACCTGGCTGATCACACGGGTGTCCTGCTCGGTCATCTTCATGCTCGCGTCCACGAGCACCACCGCGACCTCGGCCTTCTCGATCGCCGCCTGCGTGCGCAGCGACGCGTAGAAGTCCGCACCCGACGTCTGGTGGACCCGTCGGCGGATGCCCGCCGTGTCGACGAACACCCACGGACGCCCCCGCAGCATCACGAGCTCGTCCACCGGGTCGCGCGTGGTGCCGGCGACGTCGTCCACGACGACCCGCTCGGCACCCAGCACCTTGTTGAGGAGCGAGGACTTGCCGACGTTCGGTCGTCCGACGAGTGCGACCCGGCGCGGACCACCGTCGGGGATGGGCAGCCCGTGAGCCGACTCGGTGGGCAGCGCATCCATCGCGGCGTCGAGGAGGTCGCCGGTCCCGCGTCCGTGCAGCGCGGACACCGGGTACGGCTCGCCCAGCCCGAGGCTCCACAGAGCGGTCGCGTCGGCCTCGACCCGCGGTCCGTCCACCTTGTTGGCGCACAGCACCACGGGCTTCCCGGACCTCCGCAGGAGCGTGACGACGCGCTCGTCCGTCGCTGTCGGTCCGACAGTCGCGTCGACCACGAACAGCACCGCGTCCGCCAGGCTGATCGCGACCTCGGCCTGCTCGGCGACTCGCGCGTCGATCCCGGCGACGTCCACCTCCCAGCCGCCGGTGTCGACCAGCGTGAAGTCGCGGCCGTTCCAGTTGGCCGGGTAGCTCACGCGGTCGCGGGTGACTCCCGGCTTGTCCTCGACGACCGCCTCACGGCGGCCCAGGATCCTGTTGACCAGCGTCGACTTGCCGACGTTGGGCCGCCCGACGACGGCGAGCACCGGGAGCGGCTTCGAGGCGTCCTCTCCCCCGTCGCCTTCCTCGCCCTCACCGAGAAGGACGAGGTCCTCGTCGTCGAGCTCGTAGTCGGAGAGACCCGCCCGAAGGGCGTGCTCGCGCACCTCGTCGGTGACGCCGTCTTGCGGTTCCCAGCCAGGTCCGAGCCCGCCGTCGACGGCGTCGGCCCGGCCACGCTCGGGCGCATCCGGGTACGGAACGGTGTCGGCGGGCATGTCGATCTCCACCTGGGTCGCGGGAAGAGAGTCGTGCGGAGCGTCCTGGTTCGACGTCCGGTCATTGGGGCTCATGACCCCATCCTCCCAGCCCGACGGCCCGGGCGACGAACCGGCCCTCGTGCGGTGGCGTCAGTCCATCCCCGGGGCGTCGGCGACGACGGGCCCGTCCGCTGGGAGGGTGAGCCCGGTGCGGGCCGACGCGGATGCCACCAGGTCGGCGAGCGCCACCCGGATCGCGTCGTTCGCCGCCTCAGTGGCCACCTTGCCGGTCATCCCGGCAGCCGGCTCGACGACGATCGGCTGCCCGAACTCCACGACGCACCGGCGTCGCAGCCGCGGGACGTGGCCGACGCCCGCGCCCGTCCGTCGGGTGCCCAGCACGGCGACGGGCACGACCGGCGCGTGCGCACGAAGCGCGAGCCACGCCACCCCGGCGCGAGCGGCCGCTGCGTCACCTCGTCCGCGGTTGCCCTCCGGGAACACGCCGACCACGCCGCCCCGACGAAGGACTCCGAGCGCCGCCTGCAACGCACCGCGGCCTGAGTCACGGTCGACCGGGATCTGGCCGGCGCCTCGGAGCACCGCACCGACCGGACCCCGGAAGGCCTCCGCCTTGACCAGCACGTGCGATGGTCGCGGTGCCGCGGCCATCAGGAGCGGACCGTCGATCACCCCGGTGTGGTTGGCGGCCAGCAGGACGGGTCCGTCAACCGGGACGTGCTCCGCGCCCACGACCTCCGTGCTCCACAGGACGTGCGCCATGAACCAGGCCAGCCTCTTGCCCCACCGTGGCCCTCGGACACCGGGGACCGCAGACCCGGCGCCAGGGCCTCCAGGTATCTGAGGGGCGCTCACGGCGTGCCTGGTTCGGCGGATCCATCGAACGAGCGACCGTCGGCCGCGAGACCGGTCACCGTGGCGATGATGTCGACCACCGCCGCGATCGTGCCGTCGAGGTCGAGAGCCGACGAGTCCAGGGTCACGACGCCGTCGGCAGCGCGATGGAACTGGACGACCGTCGAGTCGTCCGCATCCCGTCGAAGCACCTGATCGCGGGTGGACTCGAGAGCATCCGCATCGGCATTGCCATGGATCTCCCGAGCCCGCCGAGCGAGCCGCGCCTCCTCGCTCGCGGTCAGCAGCACCCGCACGTCCGCGTCGGGCGCGACCACCGTCGTGATGTCACGCCCCTCCGCCACGACGCCACGTCCGTCGGAGACCGAGCCGGGGTGTCGCTCGCCCTCGATCAGGTCGCGTTGGCGTCGCCGGAGCTCGGCGCGGACCTCGAGGTTGGTCGCGACCGCGCTCACCGCCGCGGAGATCCCGGTCGTCCTGATCGCCTCGGCCACATCGGTGCCTGCGACATGGACGGTTGGCGCGGACGGCTCGAGCCCCTGGACGAGAGGGAGTCCTCTGACGGCCTCCGCCACCGCGTCCCGATCGGTGAGGTCGAGGCCGAGCCGCAGGCACCACCAGGTCGCCGCCCGGTACATCGCGCCGGTGTCGAGGTAGGCGAGCCCGAGCCGCTCGGCCACCCCGCGCGAGACGCTGGACTTCCCGGATCCCGAGGGACCATCGATCGCGACCACGAGCGGCCGAGGCCGCCCCGGCTGGGGCGCCCCTGCCATGAGGTCGGTCGACCGGTCCTGGCCACGCTTGTCGGGCGTCGTCATCCTCTGTTCGCCACCCGCCACCCGCGCGCGACGAGCTCCTTCTCCAGCGGCGCCGACCGGCCGGTCAGCACGGAGATCATCGCAAGCCCGACCGGCTGCCGCGGCGAGTGCTCGAGCTGGAGGTCTTCGATGTTCACCTCGGCGTCGCCGACGTCGGAGAACAACCGTGCCAGCTCCCCAGGCGCGTCGGGCACCAGGACCGTCACGACCTCGTAGTGCCGCGGGGCGCCGCCGTGCTTGCCGGGGATCCGTGCCACGCCCAGGTTTCCCGCCGTGACCGTGCGCGCCAGGGCGCCGAGCGCTCCCACCGCTGCCGTCCCGTGCGGGACGTCCGCCTCACCGAGTGCGTCGATCACGACGTCGAGGTCCGCGCGCAGGTCCATCAGCACCGACCGCACCGCGGCCGCGTTGGCCGCGAGGATCGAGGTCCACAACGGTGCGTCGCTCGAGGCGATCCGGGTGACGTCGCGCAGCCCCTGACCCGAGAGGTCCAGTGCCGCGGCCGGAGCGTCGGTCAGCCGCGCGGCGACAAGGCTCGCGACCACTTGCGGGACGTGCGAGACGACGGCGACGGCGGCATCGTGCTCGCGCGCCTCCATCGCGAGCGGTGTCGCGCCCAGGTCCGTCGCGAGCTGACGTACCGCGAGGACCGCCTCCGCAGACGAGTGGTCCGACCCGGCGATCACCCAGGGTCGCCCGGCGAACAGGTCCGCCCGTGCGGCCGTCGGTCCCGAACGCTCACGGCCCGCCATCGGGTGCGAACCGACGTAGCGCGACAGGTCGGCGCCCGCAGCGACCAGCTCGTCGAGCACCGCTCCCTTGACGCTCGCGACGTCGGTCACGACGGCATGGGGGTGCGCCGCGAGCTCGGCGATGACCACCTCCGCCGTGACGTCGGGAGGAGCAGCGACCACGACCAGCCGGACGGGGGCGTCGTCGTGCGCTGGCAGCCGGCCCGCGCCGACATCACGTGCGAGCGCAAGAGCGGTCCGCGAGGAGTCGTGCAGGACCACGTCGACTCCTCGCGTCGCCAACGAGAGCCCGATGCTCGCACCGAGCAACCCGGTGCCGACGATCCTCACCGGCCCTGTCGTCGCGACCGGCGGCAGGGTGCCGAGGCTCATGGGGCGACCTCCGCGAGACAGGTCGAACCCGTCACATCCCGACCTGCGCCATCAGCGTGCCGACCTCCGTCTTGCCGAGCACGCGGGTGCGGCCGGACTTGAGGTCTCCGAGCCGGATCGGGCCGATCTGCGTGCGGACCAGCTGCATGACCGGGTGCCCGACCTCGTCGAACAGCCGTCGCACGATCCGATTGCGGCCCTCGTGCAGGACGACCTCGACGAGGGTCGCCTGGGGGGTCTGGTCGACCAGCGTGTAGGACGCGAAGCTCGCAGCACCGTCCTCGAGCTCGACCCCGCGCAGCAGTGCCTTCGCCGTCTGCGCCGAGACCCGGCCCTCGACGTGCGCCAGGTAGGTCTTGGCGACCCCGTGCGACGGGTGCGAGAGCCGGTTGGCCAGCTCGCCGTCGTTGGTGAGCAGGATCAGGCCCTCGGTGTCCGCGTCCAGGCGCCCGACGTGGAACAGCCGCTCCTCACGATTCGCGACGAACTGCGCCAGTGACGGGCGCCCCTCGGGGTCGTGCATCGTCGACACCACGCCGAGCGGCTTGTTCAGGGCGAGCGTGATCAGCGAGGTGTCGAGCTGGATCCGCAGGCCGTCGAGGTGGATGACGGCGTGCGTCGGGTCGACCCGGACCCCGAGCTCACGGACCAGGACGCCGTCGACCGTCACTCGCCCGGCTGTGATGAGGTCCTCGGCCGCCCGCCGAGAGCCGTACCCGGCGCTCGCGAGCACCTTCTGCAGACGGACCCCGTCGGGGTCGTGCACGTCCCGCGGCGGGACGACCGGGCCCGACCGCGCGGGCGCGGGGCCACGACCGGTCGCGCGTGCCGGACGTGGTGCCCCGGTGCGACCACGGTTCGCGCCCGCACCGCCGCGACCGCCACCTTGCCGTGGTCCACCACCGCGCCGGTCGCCCGACCCCTGCCGGTCGCTCCCGGACCGTCCGCTGGTCTCGCTCATCGCCTGTCTCCTTCTGCTGTGTCCACGCCGTCGAGCGCATCGATCTCGGGGAGGTACGGGGCCAGCGGCGGCAGCTCGTCGAGACTGCCGAGACCCATCCGCTCCAGGAAGTACCCGGTCGTGCCGTAGAGCAACGCGCCGGTCGTGGCGTCCGTACCGACCTCGGCCACCAACCCGCGCGTCGTGAGCGTCCGGACGACGCCGTCGACGTTCACCCCGCGCACCCCGGACACCTGACCGCGCGTCACGGGCTGCCGGTAGGTGATCACCGCGAGCGTCTCGAGCGCCGCTTGCGTGAGCCGTGCCGACTGCCCGTCAAGAACGAATCGTCCCACGACGGCGGCGTACGCGGGCGCCGAGTAGATCCGCCAGCCACCTCCCACCTGCCGCAGCTCGAACCCGCGCGCCCGACCGGTGCCACCGCGGTAGTCGTCGACCAGCTCCGTGAGCAGGAGTTCGACCTCGGTGGTGGGAAGTGCCAGGACGGTGGCCAGCTGCACCGCCGACACCGGCTCGTCGGCGACCATGAGCACGGCCTCGAGCGCACCCAGAGCACCTCCGGGGAGATCGGCCACGTCGAAGGCCAGCTCGTCCGGGACGGCGTCCTCCGTCGTGCCGGGACCGGCCGGCATGCCTGACCCCGATGCATCGATCCCGCCCGTGACACCGCCAGCGTCCTGTGTCATTCGATCCCATCCTCCTCGTCGAAGTCGTCGGAGACGACCACATCCCCGTTGTCCGCGCCCATCCACCGCACCGTGAGCTCCCCGAGCGGGACCATCTGGTCGAACGAGACGACACCCTCCCGGAACAGCTCGAGCAGGGCGAGGAACCGGGCGACGACGACGAGCGTCGACTCCGCGTCGGCAGTCAGCGCACGGAACGACGTGGCCATCGCGTGTCTCAACCGGTCGACCAGCAGCGCAGCCTGCTCGCGGACGCTCACGGTGGTCGCGTGCAGGTGGCTGAGGTCCACGCCGGGCGGGAGCGGCTTCGGGGCGACAGCCTTCGCGGCGAGGTCCGCCAGCTGGACCGGCCCGACCTGCCACACGAGCTCCGGCAGGAGGGCAGCGAGCTGCGGCTCGAGGGAGACGGCCCGCGGGTAGCGTCGTCCCTCACTCGCCAGCTTCTCGGCGATCGCCGCCGCGACCTCCTTGAACGCCCGGTACTGCAGGAGTCGGGCGAACAGCAGGTCCCGCGCCTCGAGCAGCTCGAGGTCCTCGGCGTCCTCCACGTCACCGGCCGGGAGCAGCCGCGCGGCCTTGAGGTCGAGCAGCGTCGCCGCGACCACCAGGAACTCGCTCGCCTGGCCCAGATCCCATCCCGAGCGCCCGTCCACCGTCGTCCCTGCGGCGCGGATGTACGCGATGAACTCGTCGGTCACCTGGCCGAGCGCGACCTCGGTGATGTCCAGCTTGTGCTTGGTGATCAGCCCCAGGAGCAGGTCGAACGGACCCGTGAAGTTCGCGAGGTGGACCGAGAAGCCGGTGCTTCCGACCGGCGGGAGCGCGGTGCCGGTCTCGCCTGCGGGGGTCGTCGACGCCACGGGGGCGGCGTCAGGCCGCGTCGCCACGGGAGATGAGCTCGCGGGCGAGCTGGCGATACGCCACGGCGCCCGAGTGGGTCGGCGCATACGTGGTGATCGGCTCGGCCGCGACCGACGCGTCAGGGAACTTCACGGTGCGGCCGATGACCGTGTGCAGCAGCGCATCGCCGAACGCCTCGTTGACGCGGGCGATCACCTCACGCGAGTGCAGCGTGCGAGGGTCGTACATCGTCGCGACGATGCCGTCGACCTGGAGCCGTGGGTTGAGGCGGTCGCGCACCTTCTCGATCGTCTCGACCAGCAGCGCGACACCGCGCAGGGCGAAGAACTCGCACTCGAGCGGGATCAGCACGCCGTGCGCCGCGGTCAGCGCGTTGACCGTGAGCAGACCGAGCGACGGCTGGCAGTCGACCAGGACGACGTCGTAGTCGTCGAGCACCGGACGCAGCACGCGCGCCAGGACCGACTCGCGCGCGACCTCACCGACGAGCTGCACTTCGGCTGCCGAGAGGTCGATGTTCGCCGGGAGGACATCCAGGTTCTCGAAGGCGGTGCGGCGGATGACTTCGTGGATCGTCGCCTTGCGCTCCATCAGCAGGTTGTAGACGGTGAGGTCGAGCTCGTGCGCGCTGATCCCGAGCCCGACCGACGCCGCACCCTGCGGGTCGAAGTCCACGATCAGCACCCGTCGGCCGTACTCCGCCAGCGCGGCGCCCAGGTTGATCGTCGTCGTCGTCTTGCCCACGCCGCCCTTCTGGTTGCACATCGCGATCACGCGTGCGGGACCGTGGGACGCGAGCGGCGACGGGTCGGGAAGCACCGGCATGGGGCGACCGACCGGGTCGAGGGTCTGGGGTGCCGTCGACGTCGCGTCGGGGGCGTTGCTGCTCACGCGGCCCAACCTACCGCAGCGGGGCTCCCCGACCCGGCACCCGGCCGGGCGCGGATGTGACGCAACCCGCTCGCGTCCGACTAGCCCAGCGCGCGTGGATGAGACGCCGCGTACACCTCGCGCAACGTGTCGACCGTGATCTGCGTGTAGATCTGGGTCGTGGTCACCGACGCGTGCCCAAGCAGCTCCTGCACGACGCGGACGTCCGCACCGCCGGCCAGCAGGTGCGTCGCGAACGAGTGGCGCAGCGTGTGCGGGGAGACGTGCGACGCGACCGGGAGACCGGCGCGGACCGCGGACGCGCGGAGCACCGCCCACGCGCTCTGACGAGTGAGCCGTGCCCCGCGCGTGTTGAGGAAGAGCGCCGGCGTCCCTCGACCTCCGACCGCGAGGGCGGGTCGAGCGCGCACCAGGTAGGTCTCGACGGCATGGACCGCGAACGACCCGACCGGCACCACCCTCTCCTTGCCGCCCTTCCCGAGCAACCGGACCGAGGCGCGATCACGGTCGAGGTCGAGATCGTCCACGTCGAGACCGACGGCCTCCGAGATCCGCGCGCCGGTCGAGTAGAGCAGCTCCAGGAGTGCGCGGTCCCGGATCGGCACGGGTCCGTCCCCGACGCTCGCCGCCTCGAGGAGGCGTTCGACCTCGTCGGTGGAGATCGCCTTCGGCAGACGCCGCGGCTGGCTCGGTGGATGCACGGACCGGGATGCGTCCGCGGCCACGAGCCCCTCGCGCGTGCAGAACCGGTGCCAGCCGCGAACGGCGACCACTGCACGCGCCGCCGAGGACGCCGAGAGCACCGCCGCCCCGTCCGAGCCCGTCCGCAGCACGATCACGAAGTCCTCCACGTCCCGCTCGGTGACCTCGGTCGGGCTCGCTCGACCTGCGGTGCCGAGATAGGCGAGGTATCGGGTCAGGTCACGCCGGTACGCGTCGACGGTGTTGGGGGCCAGACCTCGCTCGACCGAGAGGTGGGCAAGGTAGTCCCGCGTGGCATCGTGCAGCAGGTTGCGCGTCACACCGGGTCTCTTGGGTCTCTCGGGTCTTTCGTGGTCGCAACGCCGGGCTCAGAACGGGAGGAACACGTCCACCGCGATCGCGACGGACAGCAGCGTGAGGTACGTGATCGAGGCATGGAACACCTTCATCGCGCCGAGCTTCCCGCGCGACGGGTCCTGCGCACGGCGCAGCAGCCCGACGCAGGCGCTCAGGAACCACAGCCCAAGCGCGAGCGCGACGACTCCGTAGACCCACGTCATCCCGGCCACGGGCACCAGGGCGAGAGAGCAGGCCACCATCGCGATCGCGTAGGCGATCATCTCCCGGGCAACCTTGGTGTCCGCCGCCACGACGGGAAGCATCGGAACGCGCGCGTTGGCGTAGTCCCGTCGGAACTTCATGGAGAGCGGCCAGTAGTGCGGCGGCGTCCAGAAGAAGATCACGCCGAACAGCACGACCGGCGCCCAGCCGATGCCACCCGTCACCGCCGACCAGCCGATCAGCACCGGCATGCAGCCCGCGGCACCTCCCCAGACGATGTTCTGAGGGGTCCGCCGCTTGAGGATCATCGTGTAGCCGACGACGTAGATCGCGATCGCTGCGAACGTGAGCCAGGCTGAGGCCGCGTTGACGAGCAGCGCGAACCAGAGGAGCGACGCGATCGCCAGCACGAACCCGAAGATGAGGGCGTTCCGCGGTGAGACCTCGCCCGTCACGAGCGGACGCCGCTTGGTCCGGTTCATCACCTCGTCGATGTCACGGTCCAGATAGCAGTTCAGGACCCCCGAGGCTCCTGCCGCGCCGGCACCTCCGACCATCGTCGCCAGCACGAGCCCGATCGGCGGGAACCCGCGCTGCGCCAGGATCATCGTGGGCAGCGTCGTGACGAGCAGCAGCTCGATGACGCGCGGCTTGGTGAGAGCGACGTAGGCGCCGACGACCTGCCGGGCGCGGTGCCACGTGCGCGCGATCTCGGAGCTGCGATCGACGACGGGCGCGCCTGCGCGGCGCGCCTGGGTGAGATCGCTCGGCGATCGGGGGTCATCGAGCACGATCGGGCTGCTGGTGCGCACGCGAAGGGCACTTCCGTTCGTCATTCGGACCGAAGCCGCTCGCACGTCAGACGCGCCCGCGGCGTGGGACGTCGTGCAGCATCGTACGGCGCTTCGGCCCGATCGCACCCGAGGCCTAGCCCAGTGAATGCGATGAGAGGTGTGACCTTGGTCCCGTATTGACCCTCAGCGGCCCCGTCGGCGCAGCGTCTCGTCCATGCTCCGGTCGGCGCTGCGGGCGTCTGGGCGCGCGTATAGGCTCGCCCGGTGGGGAGAGCGGCGTCCACCACGCGGCCGCGGACCCCGGACGGTCTCCATCACGGAGCTGTCGGACGCGATTCAGGCGAGGTCCCGGGACCGGATTCCCGGGCGGGAATGAGGTTCGGTGAACGTGCAAGCCCCCACGGCGGCGACGGTCGGTTGGAACGAGCTCGATCGGCGTGCTGTCGACACCGTTCGTGTCCTGGCAGCCGACGCGGTCGAGAAGGTCGGCAACGGCCACCCCGGCACCGCCATCAGCCTTGCGCCGGTCGCCTACCTGCTGTACCAGCGAACGATGCGCCTGGACCCGGCCGACCCCACCTGGATCGGACGCGACCGCTTCGTGCTCTCCTGCGGCCACTCGAGCCTCACGCAGTACATCCAGCTGTACCTCTCCGGCTTCGGGCTCGAGCTGAGCGACCTCGAGGCCCTGCGCACCTGGGGGTCTCTGACGCCGGGCCACCCCGAGCACGGTCACACGGCGGGCGTCGAGATCACGACGGGTCCGCTCGGGCAGGGCATCGCGAGCGCCGTCGGCATGGCCATGGCCTCGCGTCGCGAGCGTGGGCTGTTCGACCCCGAGGCCGCGGCGGGCACCAGCCCGTTCGACCACACCGTGTTCGTGCTCGCCTCCGACGGTGACCTCCAGGAGGGCGTCTCCGGCGAGGCCTCGTCGATCGCCGGGACCCAGAAGCTCGGGACCCTCGTCGTGATCTGGGACGACAACCACATCTCGATCGAGGGTGACACCGACATCGCGTTCACCGAGGACGTCGTCGCCCGCTACGCGGCGTACGGCTGGCACGTCCAGCTCATCGACTGGACCGCCGGACCCGACGGCTACGTCGAGGACGTCGACGCTCTCGACGCCGCCATCGCGGCCGCTGTCGCCCAGACCGACAAGCCGTCGTTCATCGCGCTGCGGACGATCATCGCCTGGCCGTCGCCGACGAAGCAGAACACGCACGGCTCCCACGGCTCCAAGCTGGGGACCGCCGAGGTTCGTGGGCTCAAGGAGGTTCTCGGGTTCGACCCTGAGAAGTCGTTCGACGTCGACCCCGAGGTGCTGTCCCACACGCGTGAGGTCGCAGCCCGAGGAGCCGCTGCCCATGCCGAGTGGGAGGTCGGGTACCAGGCCTGGCGCAGCGCCAACCCGGATCGGGCCACGCTGCTCGACCGGTTGCAGGCGCGCGCACTGCCCGACGGGTGGGAGTCGTCGTTGCCCACCTTCCCGAGCGGAACTTCCGTTGCGACGCGCGCCGCGTCCGGCGAGATCCTGAGCGCGGTCGCCGATGTGCTGCCCGAGCTGTGGGGCGGATCCGCCGACCTCGCCGGGTCGAACAACACGACGATGAAGGGCCAGCCCTCGTTCATCCCCGCCGAGCGCTCGACGCACGAGTTCGCGGGCGACGAGTACGGGCGGACGCTGCACTTCGGCATCCGCGAGCACGCGATGGGGGCGATCCTCTCGGGCATCGCCTTGCACGGCCCGACGCGGCCGTACGGCGGCACGTTCTTCACGTTCAGCGACTACATGCGCGGCTCGGTGCGGCTCGCCTCGCTGATGGGCGTCCCGGTCACCTACGTCTGGACCCACGACTCGATCGGGCTCGGCGAGGACGGGCCCACCCACCAGCCGATCGAGCACCTGGCCGCCGTACGCGCGATCCCGGGGCTCTCGGTCGTGCGACCCGCCGACGCGAACGAGACCGTGGCGGCCTGGAAGGCGATCCTCGAGCGCGACTCCGGTCCCGTCGGGTTGATCCTCACGCGCCAGAACGTCCCGACGTTCCCACGCGGCGAGGACGGCTTCGGCTCGGCCGAGGGATTGTCGAAGGGCGCCTACGTGCTGCTCGAGTCGAGCACTTCCGTGCCCGACGTGATCATCATGGCGACGGGCTCCGAGGTGCAGCTCGCGGTGACCGCGCGCACCGCTCTCGAGGCCGACGGCATCGGGACGCGCGTCGTCTCGGTCCCGTGCCTCGAGTGGTTCGCCGAGCAGGGCGAGGCCTACCAGGAGTCCGTGCTGCCGCGCTCCGTCAGGGCGCGGGTGTCGGTCGAAGCGGGCATCGCTCTCAGCTGGTACCGCTTGCTCGGCGACGCCGGTCGTGCGGTGTCGCTGGAGCACTATGGGGCCTCCGCTGACGCGAACCGCCTGTTCCAGGAGTTCGGCATCACCGCCGAGGCGGTCGAGGCGGCGGCTCGCGACTCCCTCGCCGCGACCCGGTAGTCCGCGCCACGGACGCGCAGCGCTGTGCCGGACCACCAGGTCCGGCACAGCCTCGTCGGTCAGACTGCACCTCAGCTCCGCACCTGTCACCGCGCACGGGAGGAACACCATGACCTCGACCACCTCGTCTCCGCTGGATCGGCTCGCTGCTGAAGGCGTGGCGGTCTGGCTGGACGATCTCTCGCGAGAACGGCTGCGCACGGGGAACCTCGCGGACCTGGTGCACAGCCGCCACGTGGTCGGGGTGACGACGAACCCGACGATCTTCGCGTCCGCGCTCGCCTCCGGTGACGCGTACGACGAACAGCTGGGCGAGCTCGCGCACGCAGGCGCCGGTGTCGAGGACGCCGTCTTCACCATCACGACCGACGACGTGCGGCAGGCGTGCGACGTCCTTCGCCCGGTCTATGACGCGACCGGAACAGTTGACGGTCGCGTGTCGATCGAGGTCGACCCACGGCTCGCCCGGGACACCGAGGCCACCATCACGACGGCGCGACGGCTCTGGGCGACGGTCGACCGCCCGAACCTGTTCATCAAGATTCCGGCCACGGTCGAGGGTCTCCCGGCGATCACGGCGTCGATCGCCGAGGGCATCAGCGTGAACGTCACGTTGATCTTCTCGATCGAGCGGTACCGCGCCGTCGTCGACGCGTTCCTGTCCGGCTTGGAGGCCGCACGGTCTGCGGGTCGCGACCTCGGACCGATCGCGTCCGTCGCGTCGTTCTTCGTCTCGCGTGTCGACTCCGCGATCGATCCGCGCCTCGACGCTCTTGGTACTTCTGAGGCCGCACGACTGCGCGGACGAGCAGCCATCGCGAACGCCCGTCTCGCATACCAGGCTTTCGAGGAGAGCCTGAGCACCGAGCGGTGGCGATCGCTGGCCTCGGCCGGCGCTCAGCCGCAGCGGCCCCTGTGGGCGTCGACCGGCGTCAAGGACCCCGCGTACCCGGACACGATGTATGTCGACGAGCTCGTCGTGCACCACGTCGTGAACACGATGCCTGCGGCGACCCTCGAGGCCGTAGCCGACCACGGGGCGGTCGCCTCGCCCGACACCGTGACCCGCACGTATCCGGAATCGGCGGAGGTCCTGGACGCGTTGTCGACCTTGGGCATCTCGATCGACGACGTCACCTCCCAGCTCGAGGTCGACGGCGTCGCGAAGTTCGAGGCCAGCTGGGAACAGCTGCTCTCGACCGTCTCCGCCGGACTTGCCAACCAGTCGCCCGCCACGCAGTAGACCGTCCGCACCGAGCCGTGGTCGCCAGCCACGCCTTGTCCTTCCTGCCACGTCTGAACGAACGTCACGTCCTCATCCCGCATCGCCCGAGACGCCGCCGCGTCTGCACCACTGAGGCGCCGGAGCGTCCCACCGACCACCTGGACCACTCATGAGCCCCACGAAGATCACCTCCGACCACAACCCGTTGCGCGATGCGCGCGACCGACGCCTGCCACGGATCGCGGGTCCGTCCGGTCTCGTCATCTTCGGGGTCACGGGTGACCTGGCGCGCAAGAAGCTGATGCCGGCGGTGTACGACCTCACCAACCGGGGTCTGCTCCCGCCGGGCTTCGCCCTCACCGGCTTCGCCCGACGGGACTGGGAGACCCAGGACTTCGCCCAGATCGTGCACGACTCCGTCAAGGAGCACGCGCGCACCCCGTTCCGGGAGGCGACCTGGCGGCAGCTCGCCGAGGGGATCCGGTTCGTTCAGGGCAGCTTCGACGACCCCGAGGCGTTCGAGAGGTTGAGCACGACGGTCCACGAGCTCGACGAGAAGCGTGGGACGGGCGGCAACCACGCGTTCTACCTGTCCGTGCCGCCGAGCGCGTTCCCGCTGGTCTGCCGGCAGCTCGCGTCGTCGGGCCTCTCCCGACCGCAGGAGAACGCCTGGCGCCGCGTCGTGATCGAGAAGCCGTTCGGCCACGACCTGCAGAGTGCCGACGAGCTGAACGACGTCGTGTCGGAGGTCTTCCCGCCCGACTCGGTCTTCCGGATCGATCACTACCTCGGCAAGGAGACCGTCCAGAACCTGCTCGCCCTGCGGTTCGCGAACCAGATGTTCGAGCCGATCTGGAACTCCAACTACGTCGACCACGTCCAGATCACCATGGCGGAGGACATCGGGATCGGCGGCCGTGCGGGCTACTACGACGGCATCGGCGCAGCCCGTGACGTGATCCAGAACCACCTGCTGCAGCTCCTCGCACTCACCGCGATGGAGGAGCCCGTCTCGTTCGACCCACGGGACCTGCGCGCCGAGAAGATCAAGGTTCTCTCAGCGGTCCGCGTCCCGAAGGACCTCGGACGTCACACGTCACGCGGTCAGTACGTCTCAGGCTGGCAGGGCGGCGAGGAGGTCTGCGGCTACCTCGACGAAGACGGGATCCCGGGGACCTCGACCACGGAGACCTTCGCCGCCATCCGGGTCGACATCGACACCCGACGCTGGGCCGGCGTGCCGTTCTACCTCCGCACCGGCAAGCGACTCGGCAGACGAGTCACGGAGATCGCGGTGGTCTTCAAGCGCGCGCCGCACCTCCCCTTCGAGTCCACCGCGACGGAGGAGCTCGGGAAGAACGCCCTCGTCATCCGGGTGCAGCCGGACGAGGGCGTCACGCTCCGCTTCGGAGCCAAGGTGCCCGGCACGGCGATGGAGGTGCGCGACGTCACGATGGACTTCGGCTACGGCCACGCGTTCACCGAGTCCTCGCCCGAGGCGTACGAGCGACTCATCCTGGACGTCCTGCTCGGCGACCCGCCCCTGTTCCCCCGCCACGAGGAGGTGCAGCTCTCCTGGAAGATCCTCGACCCGGTCACGGAGTTCTGGGCCAGCAAGGGCAAGCCCGACGCGTACCGCTCGGGCACCTGGGGGCCCGAGTCGGCCGACGCGATGCTCCGGCGCGACGGCCGGACCTGGCGGCGGCCATGACCGCGCTCGTCCCTCAGCACGCCCCGCGTCACGGATGGGAGACCGTCGCATGATCATCGACCTGCCTGGTACAACGACGAACGACGTGAACAAGCGTCTCGTGAAGCTGCGCGACGAGGGCGGCGCCGTCGCGCTCGGTCGCGTGCTCACCCTGGTGATCGATGTCGGCGACCGCGACGTCGAAGAAGCCGTCGCGGCGGCGAACGAGGCCAGCCACGAGCACCCGTGCCGCGTCATCGTCATCGCACCGCGACCGACGGCGACCGGCAGCACGCTCAACGCGGAGATCCGTCTCGGCGGGGATGCGGGGGCGAGCGAGGTCGTCGTGCTCCGACCGTCCGGCGATCTCCCCGCGCACGGCGACACGCTCGTGATTCCGCTTCTCCTCCCGGATGCGCCGATCGTCGTCTGGTGGCCCTACGAGTCGCCGGAGAACCCGGCCGAGAGCCTGCTCGGCAAGATGGCCCAGCGGCGGATCACCGACGCAAGCCAGTGCGCACACCCGTTCGAGACACTCCGACGCCTCAGCACCGTGTATTCGGCCGGTGACACGGACCTCGCGTGGACGCGGGTCACGCTCTGGCGCGGACTGCTCGCTGCCGCGCTCGACCAGCCGCCGTACGAGCCTGTCCAGCGGGTCGTCGTGGCGGGCGAGAGCACTCACCCGTCGGTGGACATGATCGCCGCATGGCTCGCCCAGGAGCTGCGCTGCCCGGTGGAGATCCGCCGCGAGCCCGACGCGCCCGCGATCACGCAGGTGCGGCTCGAGCGGCGGTCCGGCGACATCGTGCTCTACCGCCCGGACGGCAAGACGGCGGCGCTGCGGCAGCCTGACCAGCCAGAGCACCGGATCGCGCTGCCGATCCGGCAGCTCCAGGAGTGCCTCGCGGAGGAGCTGCGGCGACTCGACCCGGACGAGGTCTACGGCGAGGTCCTCACCAAGGGGCTCGCGAGGCTCGACGCATGACCTCAGCGCAGGTCGTCGTCCACCCCGACGCGGCTGCGGTTGCCGAGGTCACCGCGGCTCGCCTCCTGGTCACGCTCGTCGACCATCAGTCGGTTCGCACGCCGCTGCACGTGGTCCTCACCGGCGGAAGCGTCGGGATCGCGGTGCTGGCAGCCGTCCGGCGCTCCCCCGCCCGGGACGTCGTCGACTGGTCCGAGGTTCACCTGTGGTGGGGCGACGAGCGTTTTCTCCCGACCGGTCATGCCGACCGCAACGAGACCCAGGCGCGCACGGCGCTCCTGGACGACCTCGGAGCGGCTCTCCCGGCGCGGAACGTGCACCCGGTTCCCGCGCCGGGCTCCGTCGGGGTCGCCACCGCGGAGGACGCTGCGGTGGCCTATGCGGCCGAGCTCGAGACGTACGCGCCGAGCGGATCACCGGGCCCGGCGGTGCCGCGCTTCGATGTCGTCCTGCTCGGCATGGGGCCCGACGGCCACGTCGCCTCGCTCTTCCCGGGGCACCCGACCGAGACCGCGTCCGGTGCGACAACTGTCGCCGTCCATGACGCCCCCAAGCCACCTCCTGAGCGCGTGTCGCTCACGAACGAGGCGATCTGCGCGGCTGAGGCGGTGTGGATCGTGGTCGCAGGTGCGGAGAAGGCCCCGAAGGTGGCCGCGGCACTGACCGGTGCGGCGCTCCCTGCCGCGCGGGTTCACGGTCGAGAGTGCACCCTGTGGCTTGTGGACGCCGCTGCTGCTTCCGCCGACATCGCGGTCCCGACGCCGTAGCCGGCGTCGCCGTGGTGGTCAGGCTCGACCGCGCCGTGCCCGGAGGGCGGCCAGAGCCTCGTCCAGGATGTCCACGCCGTCCTGGTCGCTCCGACGTTCCTTCACGTACGCGAGATGGGTCTTGTACGGCTCGTTCTTGACCGGAGCCGGTGGGTTCAGCTGTTCCTGACCAGCAGGAAAGCCGCATCGAGGGCAGTCCCAGGTCGCGGGTGCGTCGTCTCGCACCTCCTCGGCGAAGCTCGGCGTCGTCTCGTGCCCGTTGGCGCACCAGTAGGAGATCGAGACCCGAGGAGCCGTGTCCCCGCGCTCGGCCTCCCCCATCGGACCAGCACCGACGCGGGAGCCTCTGATCGCACTGCCACTAGCCACGATGATCC
This sequence comes from Pseudomonadota bacterium, assembly GCA_021833345.1. GTDB lineage: Bacteria > Actinomycetota > Actinomycetes > Actinomycetales > Cellulomonadaceae > JAJDFX01. The sequence continues at coordinate 26,128 of JAKBFW010000015.1, forward strand.
TCCGAAGTCACGGCGCGACGCGCTCGAGAAGCCCGAGCAGGATGATGATGACCGCCCAGACGAGCGCCACGATGATGGTCAGTCGGTTCAGGTTGCGCTCCGCGACGCCGGAGCTCCCGATGTTGCTCGTCACTCCCCCGCCGAACATGTCGGACAGGCCACCGCCCTTGCCCTTGTGCAGGAGGACCAACGGGATCAGGAGCAGGCTGGTGAGGCACAGCAGCGTCAGAAGGGTGATACGCAGCGCGGACACGGTATGAATCGATCCTCACGAGTACGGGAACGACCGCGTCAGGCGGTCGCTGTCAAGCGTAGGCGACTCGGAGCCGATCCGGCCAACCTTCTAGCCCGGCCCGGCCGGCGGGCGTCGTTCCGGTGTGCTCGGCACACCGGAACGACGCCACCCGGCACCGCGCCATCGACGCGGTCCAAGCGGTCAGAGGCCGACCTGGTGCGACTGGTACCGCGCGATCGCTGCGAACTCCTCGGCGTCGAGGCTCGCGCCTCCGACGAGGGCGCCGTCCACGTCCGCCTGCGCCATGATCGACGCCACGTTCCCGGACTTCACCGAACCGCCGTAGAGAACGCGGACTCCGTCGGCGATCTCCTGGCCGTACAGTGCGGCGAGCTTGGCCCGAATGGCGGCACAGACCTCCTGCGCATCCTGCGGTGTCGCGACCTCGCCGGTGCCGATCGCCCAGACGGGCTCGTAGGCGACCACGACGCTCGCAACCTTGTCGGCGGGGAGACCAGCGAGAGAACCCTCGAGCTGGGCGAGGGTGTACTCGACCTGCTGCCCGGCCTTGCGGATCTCGAGCCCCTCGCCCACGCACACGATGGGCACGATGCCCTCGCCGAAGGCGGAGGCAGCCTTGGCCGCGACCGTGGCGTCGTCCTCCTGGTGGTACTCCCGACGCTCCGAATGGCCGACGACCGCGTAGGTCACACCGAGCTTGGCCAGCATCGAGGGAGAGATCTCGCCCGTGTAGGCACCGCCGGCGTGCGCCGACACGTCCTGCGCGCCGTAGACGATCTCCAACTTGTCCGCGTCGATCAAGGTCTGCACGCTGCGCAGATCGGTGAAGGGCGGGATCACCGCGACCTCCACGGCTCCGAAGTCGTGCTTCGCGTCCTTGAGGGTCCAGGCCAGCTTCTGCACCAGCTGGATCGCCTGGTGATGGTCAAGGTTCATCTTCCAGTTTCCCGCCATCAGCGGGGTACGGCTCGTTGCCACGTCAGTCCTTCGATCGAGGGGAAAGCGGTGAGGTGAGTCGTCGCTCAGCTGTCGAGGACGGCGATGCCGGGGAGCGTCTTGCCCTCGAGGTACTCGAGGCTCGCGCCGCCACCGGTGGAGATGTGCCCGAACCGGCTCTCGTCGAAGCCGAGCAACCGCACCGCCGCGGCCGAGTCGCCGCCTCCCACGATGCTGAAGCCCTCGGAGTCGACCAGCGCCTGCGCGACGGCGCGCGTGCCGCCCGCGAACGCCGCGAACTCGAAGACGCCCATCGGCCCGTTCCAGACGATCGTCTTGGCGTCGAGGATCTTGCTCGCGAACAACGCCTGCGACTCCGGGCCGATGTCGAGACCGATCTTGCCGTCCGGGATCGCGTCGGCGCTGACGATCGCGTACGCGGCGTCTGCGGCGAACGAGTCTGCCGCGATGATGTCGGTCGGCAGGACGATCTCGACGCCCTTCTCCTGGGCGAGCGTGAGATATCCCTTCACCGTCTCGACCTGATCGGCCTCGAGCAGAGAGTTGCCGACGGAGTGGCCCTGAGCGGCAAGGAATGTGTAGACCATGCCGCCGCCGATGAGGAGCCGGTCAGCCTTGCCGATGAGGTTCTCGATGACGCCGAGCTTGTCGGAGACCTTCGAACCGCCGAGGACGACGACGTACGGGCGCTCGGGGTTCTCGGTCGCACGCCTGAGCGACTCGACCTCCTTGAGAACCAGACTTCCGACGGCGGCGGGGAGCTTCAGGGCGATGTCGTACACCGACGCCTGCTTGCGATGCACGACGCCGAAGCCGTCCGAGACGTAGGCGTCCGCGAGTCCGGCGAGGTCGTCGGCGAGCGCGCCGCGCTCGGCCGCGTCCTTCGACGTCTCACGCGGGTCGAACCGGATGTTCTCGAGCATCGCGACCTCACCGTCGGCGAGGGCCGCGACCGTAGCCTTGGCGGAGTCGCCGACCGTGTCGGTGGCCAGGTGGACGGGGACCCCGAGGAGCTCCCCGAGGCGCACGGCGACGGGCGCGAGCGAGTACTTGGCCTCGGGTGCCCCCTTCGGGCGACCCAGGTGCGCCGCGACGACGACCTTGGCGCCCGAGGCGAGAAGTGCCGCGATCGTCGGGACGGCAGCCCGCACACGACCGTCATCGGTGATGGTGGTGCCGTCGAGGGGCACGTTCAGGTCGGAGCGAACGAGCACCGTCTTGCCGCTCAGGTCGCCCAGGTCTTCGATCGTCTTCATGCTGCACATCCTCGCTGTGAGGTCGTCGGGGGGTGACACGACTGAGTCCACGAGCCCCGGGCGACCCGGAGGTCGCGCGGGGCCCGTGGACTCACGTCAACTTCTTGCGGGAGCGACGAAGGTCAGAGACGCTCGCCGACGTACGTCGTCAGCTTCACGAGGGAGTTCGAGTAGCCCCACTCGTTGTCGTACCACGCGACGACCTTGACCATGTTGCCGATCACCTTGGTGAGGCCGGCGTCGAAGATGCTCGACGCCGGGTCGGTGACGATGTCGGTCGAGACGATCGGGTCCTCGGTGTAGGTGAGGATGCCCTTGAGGCCCTCGGTCTCCGCGGCCGCCTTGATCGCCGCGTTGATCTCCTCGACGGTGGTCTCGCGCGAAGCGGTGAACGTGAGGTCGGTCGCCGAGCCGGTCGGGGTCGGCACGCGCATGGCGAATCCGTCGAGCTTGCCCTTGAGCTGCGGGAGCACCAGAGCAACGGCCTTGGCCGCACCGGTGGACGTCGGGACGATGTTGATCGCCGCGGCACGCGCACGACGCAGGTCGCGGTGCGGCCCGTCCTGAAGGTTCTGGTCACCCGTGTAGGCGTGGATCGTCGTCATGAGACCACGCTCGATGCCAACTGCCTCGTCGAGGACCTTGGCCATCGGCGCGAGGCAGTTGGTGGTGCACGACGCGTTCGAGATGACGTGCTGGGTCGCAGCGTCGTACGTCGTGTGGTTCACGCCGACGACGAACGTGGCGTCCTCGTTCTTCGCCGGGGCGGAGATGATGACCTTCTTGGCGCCGGCGTCGATGTGCGCCTTCGCCTTGGTCGCGTCGGTGAAGAAGCCGGTCGACTCGATCACGATGTCGGCACCCAGGGCGGCCCACGGAAGGTTCGCGGGATCGCGCTCGGCGAGCACCTTGAACGTCATGCCACCGGCAGTGATCGAGTCCTCGTCGTAGGAGACGTCGCCGGCAAGGCGACCCAGGACGGAGTCGTACTTGAGCAGGTGCGCGAGCGTCTTGTTGTCCGTGAGGTCGTTGACACCGACGATCTCGATGTCTGCTCCAGACGCCAGGATGGCGCGGAAGAAGTTACGTCCGATCCGACCGAAGCCGTTGATTCCGACGCGGATGGTCACAGAGCCCTCCTCGGCACGCGCCGACAGCGCCGGCGCACACATTTACGTTGATGGTGAGCACGCACGCCGATGTGCGCTACCGAGGCCTTGCCAGGAGCGCGACGTGGTGTCGGTCCCAGGACCACCGGCATTGCCGAGCCTATACCCGAAGCGGGTGGTCCTGCGGGACCAAGGTCGTCTTGCGGACAGGCCCTCAGAGGTCGAGCAGATCCAGGCTGAGACCCGCCTCGGTATCCGGTATGCCCAGCTCGTTGGCCCGCTTGTCCGCCGTGGCGAGAAGACGTCGGATCCGCCCGGCGACGGCGTCCTTGGTGAGCGCCGGCTCGGCGAGCTTTCCGAGCTCCTCGAGCGAGGCCTGCTTGTGCGCGAGGCGCAGCTCGCCCGCTTCGCGCAGGTGCTCGGGAAGGTCCGGCCCCAGGATCTCGAACGCACGCTCGACCCTGGCGCCGGCGGCCACCGCGGCACGCGCGGAACGACGCAGGTTCGCGTCGTCGAAGTTCGCCAACCGGTTCGCGGTCCCCCGCACCTCACGGCGCATGCGGCGCTCCTCCCAGACCATCATGGCGTCGTGCGCGCCCAGCCGGGTCAACATCGCGGCGATGGCGTCGCCGTCGCGGATCACGACCCGATCGACCCCGCGCACCTCCCGAGCCTTCGCGGAGATGCCGAGCCGACGAGCCGCGCCGACGAGCGCGAGCGCCGCCTCGGGTCCGGGACACGTCACCTCGAGCGCCGCGGACCGGCCCGGCTCGGTGAGCGAGCCGTGGGCCAGGAAGGCGCCGCGCCAGGCCGCCTCCGCCTCACCCACCCCTGCGGACACGACCTGGGGAGGAAGCCCCCGCACCGGCCGGCCGCGGTTGTCCAGGAGCCCGGTCTGCCGGGCCAACGACTCGCCGTCCTTGACGACCCGCACGACGTAACGGCTCCCCTTGCGCAGACCACCGGCCGACACGACGACGACGTCGCTCGTGTGGCCGTAGACCTCGGCGATCGCCTGCCGCAGGCGACGCGCCGCGATGCCGGTGTCGAGCTCGGCCTCGACCACGATCCGACCCGAGATGATGTGGAGGCCCCCGGCGAACCGCAGGGTCGCTGACACCTCGGCCTTGCGGCACGAGGTCTTGTCGACAGTCAGCCGTGCGAGCTCGTCCTTCACCTGTGCCGTCAGAGCCATGGCGACATCCTGCCACTACCTCGACGGTGTTCCGACGTCACCGAGGAAGTCCTCGAAGACGTCACGAAAGGCGGCCGCAAGCCGCAGCGGGTCGTGCCGCGCGGCGCCGTCACCCGTCCTGACCTGCCGCAGAAGGAGTCGAGCACCCATCGCCTCAGCCTGGTCGATCACCGGTCCGACGTCCGGAACGGCGCTGGGGTCGGCCACGACGGCGTCGATCCGCAGGCCCGGCGCGTGCTGCGCAAGCGCTCGTAGGTGATCCGCCGCACCCATGCCGGCTGTCTCCCCCATCTCCGGCGACAGGTTGAGCGTGACGAGCCGACGCGCGGGCGTCTCGTACAGCGCCGCAGCGAGCTCCGGGACCAGGAGGTGCGGCAGGACGGACGTGTACCACGAGCCGGGGCCGAGGATGATCCAGTCGGCGCTCATGACGGCCTCGACGGCCTGCGGGCACGCCGCCGGCCTCTCCGGCAGCAGTCGGATCTGCTGGATGCGGCAGCGGGTGACCGCCACGGTGCTCTGCCCGCGAACGATCTGCGCCACCCCGTCCGTGTCGAGGACGTCTGCCTCGATCTCGAGCGGCACCGCTGCCATCGGTAGCACACGTCCGCGTGCGCCGAGCAGGCGCCCCACCCAGTCCAGTCCCTCCACGGTGTCCCCGAGCAGCTCCCAGAGTGCCACGATCAGCAGGTTGCCGACCGCGTGCTGGTCGAGCCCACCGGAGGAGCTGAACCGGTGCTGGAGCAGGTCGCGCCACGTGCGACCCCACTCCGAGTCGTCGCACAGGGCGGACAACGCCATCCGGAGGTCCCCCGGCGGCAGGACCGCGAGCTCGGACCGCAGCCGTCCCGAGGAGCCGCCGTCGTCGGCCACGGTGACCACGGCGGTGATGGCCTCGGTCATCAGGCGGAGCGCCGAGAGGGTGGCAGACAGGCCATGGCC
>JAKBFW010000135.1 GCA_021833345.1 Pseudomonadota bacterium
CGAGCGCGAGGTGCGCGAGCTCCCCACCTCCGACACCGTCCGGGCCGGCGGCCGGCCACGCCGACGGGACGCGGTCCGGGGACGGTTCGAGGATCTCGACCGCGTCGGCGCGCCAGAGCGACGCTCCCTCGCCGGCCTGCGTCAGCCGCGCCCGGACCCGTTCGCCCGGCGCCGTGTGCCGCACGAAGACGACGCGGCCGTCGTGCCGGGCGACGCAGTGTCCGCCGTGCGCGACGGGCCCGATCTCGAGCTCGACGAGGGGCGCGTCCGGCGGGACGTCGTCGACGACCGCGCGGACCCGCGGGGCTCGCCAACCCGGGGCACTGCGTGCCTCCCGGGGGTCGGCACGACCGTCCGACCGCGAGCGGGTGGGGCGGTGCGGGCGGTCAGTAGCCACGGCCGGGTGCTCCTCTGAGTCGGTCCTCGAGACCGGTCTGACCTTCGGTCGACTCGAGCTGCCACGGCACCGACGCGACCACCACGCCCGGCGTGAACAGCAGACGTCCCTTCAGACGCAGAGCGCTCTGGTTGTGCAACAGCTGCTCCCACCAGTGACCGACGACGTACTCGGGGATGTAGACGACGACCAGGTCGCGCGGGCTGTCCCGCCGGATCGACCGGACGTACGTGAGGACTGGCCTCGTGATCTCGCGGAACGGCGAGTCGAGGACCTTGAGCGGTACGGGCAGCTCGAGCGCCTCCCACTCGGCTCGGAGCTCGGCGATCTCCTCCGCGTCGACCCCGACGTTGAGCGCCTCCAGGACCTGCGGCCGGGAGGCGCGCGCGTAGGCGAGCGCACGCATGGTCGGCCGGTGGACGTGCGACACCAGGACGATCGCGTGGACGCGGCTCGGCAGCGCCTTGGCCGCAGCGGGGTCCGAGCCGAGCGCGAGCTCCTGGCGCACGAGGTCGTAGTGCTTGCGGATGGACTTCATCAGCACGAACAGCGCCACCATCGCCAGGATGGCGATCCACGCCCCGTGGGTGAACTTCGTGAGCAGCACGAGGACGAGGACGACGGCGGTCATCACGAAGCCGAGGGTGTTGACGGCCCGTGAGCGCGCCATCCGGGCGCGGACCTGTGCGTCGGGCTCGGCGGCCATGTGCCGCGTCCAGTGCCGCACCATGCCGAACTGGCTGAGCGTGAACGAGACGAACACGCCGACGATGTACAGCTGGATGAGGCGCGTGACCTGGGCGTCGAACGCCCAGATGAGGGCGATCGCCGCGAGCGCCAGCGTGACGATCCCGTTCGAGAACGCGAGACGGTCCCCGCGGGTGTGGAGCTGCCGGGGCATGTAGCCGTCTCGCGCCAGGATCGAGGCGAGCACCGGGAAGCCGTTGAAGGCCGTGTTGGCGGCCAGCACCAGGATCAGGCCCGTGACGGCCGTCACCACGTAGAACGCCGGGGTGAACCCGGAGAACACCGTGTGCGCGAGCTGACCGATGACCGGGTCCTGGATGAAGCTCGGCCCGACCAGCTTCCCGTTGATCATCAGCTGGGTCGACGGGTCCTCGACGAAGTGCAGCTTGGTCACGCGCGCGAGCAGGAGGATCGACATCACCATGCCGACGGAGAGACCGCCCAGCAGCAGGAGCGTCGTCGCCGCATTCTTGCTCTTCGGCTTGCGGAACGCCGGGACCGCGTTGCTGATCGCCTCGACACCGGTCAGCGCTGACGCACCGGATGCGAACGCCCGCAGCACCAGGAAGCCGCCCGCAAGACCGACCAGCCCGTTCTGGTATCCCGGTTCGGGCAGCAGCTCGTAGGCCGAGCTCGCGGCCAGCGGCAGCGTCCCCGTCAGGTACCTGATCAGGCCGACCACCGCCATCACCCCGATGGCGAGCATGAAGGCGTACACCGGCACCGCGAACGCACGTCCGGACTCCTTGACGCCTCGCAGGTTCGCCAGCGTGATGATCACGACCAGGATGATCGCGAATGCGGCCTCGTGGCCACGGAGCGACGGGATCGCCGCGGCGGCGTACTGCGCGCCGGAGGCGATCGACACGGCCACCGTCAGGATGTAGTCGACCATGAGGGCGCTCGCGACGGTGACCCCAGCCGTGTGCCCGAGGTTGACCGTCGCGACCTCGTACCCCCCGCCGCCGGTGGAGTACGCGTGGACGTTCTGGCGGTACGAGGCGACGACCGTCACCAGGACGATCCCCACCGCGACCCCGACCCACGGAGAGATCGTCGTGGCCGCGAGGCCGGCGACCGACAGGGTCAGCAGGATCTCGTCGGGCGCGTACGCGACCGAGGAGAGCGCGTCGGACGCGAAGATCGGGAGAGCGATCCGTTTGGGCAGGAGCGTGTGCCCCAGGTGCTCGCTGCGGACCGGACGGCCGAGCAGCAGACGTTTGGCGGCATCGGCGATATCAGACACAATCGCCCATGGTAAGCACTGGACGCTGTGCGCGCGCAACGCGCCCGACGCTGTAGCGTCTTCGGTTGTGCACTTCGTCATCATGGGATGCGGCCGCGTCGGCGCCACGCTCGCCCAGTCGCTCGAGAGCCACGGTCACTCCGTCGCCGTCATCGACCAGAACCCCGACGCGTTCCGGCGCCTCGATGTGGGCTTCGCGGGGAACAAGGTCACCGGCCTCGGGTTCGACCGCGACATCCTCACGCAGGCGGGGATCGACGAGGCGAACGGCTTCGCTGCCGTCTCGGACGGGGACAACTCCAACATCCTCGCCGCGCGTGTCGTGCGCGAGATGTACGGGGTGGAGAACGTCGTCGCCCGCATCTACGACCCGCACCGTGCCGAGATCTACCAACGGCTCGGGATCCCGACCGTGGCGACCGTCCGCTGGACCGCGGACCAGGTGCTGCGTCGTCTTCTGCCGCTCGGGGCGACCGACGAGTACCGCGACGCGTCCGGTCAGCTGCGGCTGTGCCAGGTGGACGTCCATCCCGCGTGGATCGGCAAGCCGTTGCGACACATCGAGGAGGTCACCGGGGCTCGCGTGGCCTACGTGACCCGCTACGGCGACGGCATCCTCCCCGGGGACGACGGCGTCCTCCAGGAGGCGGACGAGCTGCACCTCTTCATGCGCTCCGAGCACTCGGCCTCGGTCGAACGCACCCTGACCCGAGCACCGGAGGCCTCCTGATGCGCGTCGTGATCGCCGGTGCCGGTTCGGTAGGACGGTCCATCGCACGCGAGCTGCTCGCGCACGGGCACGAGGTGACGCTGATCGACCGCCAGCCGTCCGCGATGCGGATCGCGTCCGTGGCAGACGCCGAGTGGCTGCTCGCGGACGCGTGCGAGATGCCGACCCTGACCGAGGCGAAGGTCGATGAGTGCGACGTCGTCGTCGCGGCGACCGGAGACGACAAGGCCAATCTCGTCGTCTCGCTCCTGGCGAAGACCGAGTACGGCGTCCCACGAACCGTCGCCCGGGTCAACAATCCGAAGAACGAGTGGATGTTCGACGAGGCGTGGGGGGTCGACGTCGCCGTCTCGACGCCGCGGATCATGACCGCGATGGTCGAGGAGGCCGTGGCGGTGGGCGACCTCGTGCGGATCTTCACGTTCCACCAGTCGGGCGCGGACATCCTCGAGCTCACCTTGCCCGACGAGTCGCCGATCGCCGGGATCCGGGTGGGTCAGGTGGTGTGGCCGGCCGACACCGTGCTGGCGTGCATCATCCGCGGTGACCGGCCGATCGCGCCGAGCCCCGACGACACGCTCGAGGCGGGCGACGAGCTGATGTTCGTCACGGGTCGGGAAGCGGACGAGAAGGAGCTGGAGCATCTGCTCGTGGCCGGACCAGGAGCCAGCTGACCCACAGCCCGAGGACGAACAGCGGGACGCCCATCACGAGCTTCGCGGTGCCCAGCCAGCCGACCGACGAGTCCACGTAGAGCGGGACCTGCACCGCGAGACGGAGCCCGAACAGCACGACCCAGACCCAGGTCGCCCAGGTGTACGCGCGACGCAGGCGTCGGGCGTCCGGTTGCGTGCGCCATCCCATCCCGTCCCCTCGGACCAGCGCGACGACCACGCCGACACCGGGCCAGCCGGCGAGGATCGACACCAACGCACCGGCGAACCACGCGGCGTTCACCCAGAGGCCCCACGCGAAGAAGTTCTTCGACTCCCCCGAGCGCCAGGCCCAGACGACCCCGATGCCGACACCCAGGATCCCCGAGAGCGCCTGGGTGATCGCCGTCCCCTGCACCAGCCGGAGCACGACCGCTACGAGAGCACCCACGATCGCAACGATCAGGGCGAGCGCGAGGTCCGCGGTCGCGACGAAGGCCACGACGAAGACGAGACCGGGCAGCACCGACTCGACCATGCCGCGAACACCGCCGACGGCGGCACCGACCGAGAAGTCGTCCGCCGCGATGGCCCGCAGGCCGCGTTCGCTCACCGGGTCACTCGCCCGCGCGCGGACGCAGCTCGTAGCGCGGGTTGAAGATCACCCGACGACGGTCCACGTCGCACACGCACCCCTCGAGCTTCAGCCGACGACCGGGCTCGATCCCGGCGATCTCGCGCCGGCCGAGCCAGACGAGGTCGATCGTGCCGCTGCCGTCGTACAGCTCGGCCTCGAGGGCGGGGACCCCCTCGCGCGGGCGAAGGGTGACGGACCGCAGGATCCCGCTCACGGTCACGTGGCTCCGGGCCGAGAGGTCGGCCAGTGCCGTGCAGCCCTGCTGCCGCGACTCCGTCCGCTCCTCGTCCGCCTCGATCTCGGTCTGGGAGGCGAACGCGCGGTGCAGCGTCTCCTTGAGGGTCATCGGATCTCCGTGATCTCGGGGCCACGACGCAGCAGGTCGAGGTCGGACGCCTGGGTGTGCGTCTCAGGATCCTGGGGCACCACCGGGGCCGACTGACCGGGGAGACGGAGGGCGAGCAGGTCACGCGGCGCGCGCGCCTCCTGCCCCCGGTCCACCACGATGTCGGCGAAGACGCCCTCGAGCGCCCGCGCCGCCTCCGGATCGACGGCCGCGCGACCGGTGACCACACCACGCAGGAACCACCGCGGTCCGTCCGCACCGATGAACCGTGCCGGCCGGTGCCCTGTGCGCCCCTCGTCGGTGCGGACAGGAAGCCGCGCGAGCAGCTCGCGTCCGAACGGCCCGGGCAGGTCGTCGGCCGAGCCGCCCTGCTTGACGATCGACTCGGCGATCTCCTCGCGGATCTCGTCCCAGATCCCCTCGGTGCGAGGCGCGGCGAACGCCTGCACCTGAAGGGCCGATCCCTCCAGGTTGACGGCGGCCGCACTGACCACCTCGGTGGCCTTGTCGACCTCCATCCGGAGCTCCATCCCGACGACGCCGGGAAGCCAGATCGACCCGAGGTCGACGCGCGTGCCGAGACCGTCGACCTCGGTCACGTCCCACGGCCCGTGGTCCCGCTCGCGCACGAGCGCCCCGTCGCCTTCCGGGGGGTCGATCAGGACCTCGTCGTCGGGTGCGTCGACCTCGATCTCGGTCGCGGCGTCGTCAGGGGCTGCGGAACGTGCGGCGCCGCGGCGGAACAGACCCACCAGTGCTCTCCTTCTCACGCGTGCGCTCATCGGCGCACACCTTGTCAAGTTTAGTCCGCCGCGCGCGAGGCGGCGGCGCGCGGCTGCGCGACGGTCAACCGACCGGTTGTCCGGACGAGCCGTGCCACCCTCCGCTCGAGCCGAACCCGCCCTCGCCACGGTGCGATCCGGGCAGGTGCTCCACCTGGACGAACCGCGCACGTTCGACCTGCTGGATGATCAGCTGGGCGATCCGGTCACCGCGCGACAGGTGCAACGCGTCGGCTTCGTCGGTGTTCAGGAGCGTGACCTGGATCTCGCCCCGATACCCCGCGTCGACCGTACCTGGCGCGTTCACGATCGTGAGCCCGTGCCGGGCGGCGAGGCCGGACCTCGGGTGCACGAAGGCCGCGTACCCGTCCGGCAGGGCCAGCGCCACCCCGGTCGGCACGGTGACGCGCGACCGCGGTGGGATGACGACGTCGACCCGCGTGACCAGATCGGCGCCCGCATCGCCCGGATGGGCGTAGGCGGGCATCGGCAGGCCATCGTCGAGCAGCTGCAGCAGGACGTCGATCGTGCCGTCGGTTCTCACGGGGTCGCACTCTAGCCTCACTGCACCTGAGATGCTGGTGCCGTGCACACCCCCTCGTCGCTCGACAGCTCCGCCTCCTTCGCCGAGCGCCTCTGGCCGGGGCCGTCCGGCTGGTTGATCGTGCTCGCGACCTCGGTCGTGTCCGGTGTCGCGCTCCTGCCGGTGGGGACCGTTCCGGCGATCGTCGCCGCGGTCGCCGCGCTGGCGATCGCGGTCGTCGTCGCCGTCACCACGTCACCCCACGTGCAGGTCGTCGATGACGAGCTCCACGCCGGAGCCGCACACATCCCGCTGAGCGTGCTCGGCGCCGTCACGGTGCTCGACCGTCCCGGCGTCCGGCACGCGATGGGACCGGAGCTCGACGCGCGCGCGTACGTCTGCCTGCGTTCGTGGGTCGATGGTGCCGTCCGGGTGGAGGTCGACGACCCGGCGGACCCGACGCCCTACTGGATCGTGTCCTCACGCTGGCCGGACGCCCTCGCGGAGGCCATCGGGCGCGACGACGAACGGCCGACCTCCGGAGCGTGAGCGCTCCGGAGGTCGGCCGTTCGTGACCGAGGGTCGAGCTCGTCAGGCAGCGCACTCCGAGCAGACCGGCTGGCCGTTGCGCTCGTAGGCCAGCTGGCTGCGGTGGTGCACGAGGAAGCACTCGGAGCAGGTGAACTCGTCGGCCTGCCGAGGCAGGACCCGGACCGAGAGCTCTTCGCCCGAGAGGTCGGCACCAGGCAGCTCAAATCCTTCGGCCGCTTCCGTCTCGTCCTCGTCGACCACTCCGGAGTTCTTGTCCGACCGGCGAGCCTGGAGCTCCTGCAGCGAGTCTTCGCCGAGGTCCTCCTCGGTCTTGCGCGGGGCGTCGTAGTCGGTTGCCATCTTCTTGGTCACACTCCGGGGGATCGGCGGTCGTGGTGGTACGGCT
>JAKBFW010000016.1 GCA_021833345.1 Pseudomonadota bacterium
GGCCTTCAGCTTGTTGATCGGCTCCGGCGCAGCACGACGGCGCGGTTCAGGATCCTCGCTGGCTGCCATATGACAAAAGTATCATATGTTCAGTTGCCTCAACTTGCACACGACCGCGGTCGGGGCCAGGCGAGGCACGGCAGCTCGCCGGGGTCGTGCGGAACGACGACGCTCCCCTCGGCGACCGGCCCAGTCAGCGGCCGTACGACGCGTCCCGGGGCGTCGATCGGGGGGACACGCCCGGGAACCGCGATCTGGCACCGGTCCCGCGCCGTGAGACCCGGGTCGGTGGAGAGGTCGACCATCGCGCGCAGGGCCGCGTGCGCTGTCACACGTCTGACGGGTCGGGGGTAGCGACGAGCGCACCCTCGCGCAGGACCTCGCCGGGATCCGGCGCGAGATGCCTGATGCGCGCCCGATCACGACGCGGTCCCGACAAGAGAATCGGCACGAACGCCGCCGCGAGAAGACCCCACCACCACCGCGAGGGCGCGGTCACCCAGCCAGAGGCAAGAATCGCCAGGGTGACCGGCTGGTCACGGAGCAGATACCCGCGGCCGTCGATGTCGTCGAGCGCCCACGCTCGGTAGGCCGACGGGATCCGGAGACCAAGGAACCGATATCCCAGCCAGACGTGCAGCGGCGGGCGCTCACGCCAGCGGGTCGCCCAGCCGCCGCGCACGAGGTCGACCACCGTGCCAACACGCAGCCGCCGAGCGCCGGGCCCGGCGAGCTCGACCACCACGCCGAGCAGCTCCGCACCGCGCGCGGCACGCCACCGGCGTGGGTACGCGCGCATCCACAGCTGCGCCTTCTCCTCCAGGCTGCGCATCCTCACGCACCCCCGAGGGCGGGTCGACCCGCATGCGCCGCGCCCAGCGCGAGCCGAGCGCGCCGAGTCAGTGCCCTTAGCCGCGCCGTCTCCGCCGTCACGGTGGCAGCGCCGGCCTCCGTCAACCGGTAGTACCGGCGGAGCCGACCGTCGACGACCTCGTCACCGCTCGGCTCGACGAGACCCTCGGCACACAGCCGGTCCAGCAGCCCGTACAACGTGCCGGCACCGAGCCGCGTGCTGCCCGCCGAGAGCGCCAGGACCTCCTGCACGATCCCGTAGCCGTGCCGGGGGCGGTCCACGAGCGCGAGAAGGACGAGGTACGCCTGTTCTGTCATCCGGAACGCCACCTGCGATATATATCGCGCGACGAACTATCACGCAAGAGCAGGCCGACGGTGACCGTGGACCGGCGGGATAATGCGGTCCTGACACCGATCAGGCGTCGCACCCGCACCGACACGAGGCGAGCACCACCATGAAGCCCCTGGGCACCCCCGGTTCCCCGTCCGCGACGCGCGTCATGCTCCTCGGGGCCGGCGAGCTCGGCAAGGAGGTCGTGATCGCGCTCCAGCGGCTCGGCGTCGAGACGATTGCGGTCGACCGCTACGACCACGCCCCCGGGCACCAGGTGGCGCACCACGCCCGCACGATCGACATGACCGACCCGGAGGCCCTGCGCGCGCTGATCCTCGCGGAGCGGCCCGACCTGGTCGTCCCCGAGATCGAGGCCATCGCGACGGCGGTGCTCGAGGAGCTCGAGGCCGCCGGCGTCGTCACCGTCGTCCCGACCGCACGGGCCACCCGGCTGACGATGGACCGCGAGGGGATCCGTCGGCTCGCTGCCGAGACGCTCGGGCTCCCGACGAGCCCTTACCAGTTCTGCGACTCCGTCGACGAGCTGCGTGCCGCGATCGACGGCCCGGACGCGGCCGACGGCATCGGCTACCCGTGCGTCGTGAAGCCGGTGATGAGCAGCTCCGGGAAGGGGCAGAGCCGCATCGACGGCCCGGACGACGTCACCCCCGCGTGGGAGCACGCGATGGCCGCCGGACGGGTGCACGGCGGGCGGGTGATCGTCGAGGCGTTCATCGACTTCGAGTACGAGATCACCCAGCTCACCGTGCGCGCGCGGGACGCCGACGGCGAGACGATCACGCACTTCTGCGAGCCGATCGGTCACCGCCAGGTCGGGGGCGACTACGTCGAGAGCTGGCAGCCGCACCCGATGCACCCGGTCGCGCGCCGTCGTGCCCAAGAGATCGCCGGGATCGTCACGTCCAACCTCGACGGGCTCGGGGTGTTCGGCGTCGAGCTGTTCGTCGCGGGCGAGCACGTGTGGTTCAGCGAGGTCAGCCCCCGCCCGCACGACACGGGGATGGTCACGATGATCACCCAGTGGCAGGACGAGTTCGAGCTGCACGCCCGCGCGATCCTCGGGCTCCCGGTCGACACGACGCTCGCCAGCCCCGGTGCGAGCGCTGTGATCTACGGTGGCGTGGAGTCGACCGGCATCGTCTACGACGGCGTCGACGCGGCCCTCCGCGTCCCGCACAGCGACATCCGGCTGTTCGGGAAGAGCGACAGCCACGTCTCCCGACGGATGGGCGTGGCGCTGGTGCGGGACCCCGACGTGGAGCTCGCCCGCGCACAGGCCTCGCTCGCGGCCTCGCTCGTCCATCCGCGGCCGGCCTGAACCGCCTGCGCCGTCGACGCCCGGACGGCTGCGCCCGACGACTACGCGCTGCGCCGGTCGATCTCACGCCCCGTGCGTGACGACCGGGATCACCGCCGGGACGGCACCGATCGGTCCCGGCGCGCGAGGAGCCGCCCTGTCCGTACCGGCCGAGCTCGACGTCGCGCCACCGTGCCAACGCCTCGAGACCGACCACGACCGCGGTCCGCGGGTCGGCGATGGGTTGGCACGCGACCATGACCGCACGTGTCGTTGACGGTCGTGACGTCGTCGAGGCCGATGAACACCACCGCGACTCCGTCGTCGTGGCGCTGCGACCGCGCCAGCGCACGCCGGACGCGGTCGTGGAAGAGCGTGCGGTTGGCGCAGACAGGTGAGCGGGTCGTGGAACATCGCGTGGCCGTCGGGGTCCCGATGCACCGTCGCGTCGTCACGGCCCCGCACCGGGACGGCCCCGCACCGTGCGGCCGTCCCGGTGCCGCAACTGGTACGTGTCGGACGTCGCCCGACCCTCGAAGTCGACCAGTCCGATCCCGATCGGGGCGCGCTCGCGGCGCCGGAGCCGCCTTCAATCGTCGACCGGAAGGAGGATGCTGGTACCCCGGTCACGCGGTTCGCGCGGGCCGACGGACAAGAAGGAGACCTCGCCCATGATCGTGTGCATCCCCGTGGTCGGCGACGGACAGACCGGCGGCGGCTGGGGCAAGGCCCAGCGCGTCGCGCTCGCCACCGTGACCGACGGCGCCGTGACCGACTGGCAGGAGATCGACGTCGCGTGGGACGTCGCGCACGACTCGGGCCCCGAGGGCACGCACCACGCCCGCATCGCCCGGTTCCTGATGGACCACCACGTCGACGTCGTCGTCGCGGGGCACATGGGCGAGCCGATGGTCCGGATGGTCGGCAAGCTCAAGATCCGCACGGTCCTCGGCGCCGAGGGCGACGCGCGCGAGGCGGTGCTCGCCGCAGCCGGGCGCCTCGCCTGACCTCCCGAGCGGTCCGCAGGTGGCCGGCACGGCACTCGGCGCCGTGCCACGTCGGCGCGCCGGGGAGGTCGTCAGCCCGTCGGGTCGATCCAGCGCAGGTGCTCGAGGCCACCCAGGAGCTCGAGACGCCGCCACAGGACGCTCGACGGCACCGCCTGGCTCGCGTGCGCACGCACGGCGACGAGCTGGCGGGTCCGGTCGACGTGGAGCACGAGGTCGACCTCCTCGGGCCGATGGCCGGAGAACGCACCGCCGTGCTCGTCGTTGAGCCGCGTGGCGACGTCCGCGGGCAACGTCCACGCCAGCACCGGAAGGCCGAGCCCATCGGCCGCCCTGATCGCCGCCCGGCTGGCCGCGACGTGGTCCGGGTGCCCGGTCACGCCGGACGGGTCGAACACGAGGAGCGCCTCGCTCTCGCTCCGGCGCGCGACCGCGACGACGTCGTCGACGAGCACGGACGCCGGGACCTCGCCCAGGCCTCCGTCCGAGTGGTCCCGGAGGACGGTCGCGAGACACCCGAGAGCCGCAGCTGCCGTCCTCAGCTCGGCCTCCCGCACCGTCGCGAGATCCGCGGCCGCACCGTGCAGCGTCGACGCCTCCCCGTGGGTGAGGCACAGCACCGTCACGGACGCGCCGCGCGACACCAGGGCGTCGATCACCGCGCCGAGCCCGAAGGACTCGTCGTCGGGATGAGCCACCACGACCAGCACGGAGCGCCAGGTGGGAAGTTCCTCCGGTGCTGCCATGGGTGTCCTCCCTCGCCCGGTCGCCCGGGACGTCGATCGCCGCGTCAGCGCCCGGCGGGTCCGGACTCGAGCCAGGACCCGAACTCTCCGGCGCTGGCCGGCTCGAGAAAAAGGTAGCCCTGCAACCCGTCGGCGCCGAGCTCGTGCAGCAGACGCCGGTGCTCGTGCGTCTCGACGCCCTCGGCGATCGTGCTCACGCCCATCTGGTGCGCCATCGTGATGATCGCCTCGGTCACGGCCCGGTCCTCACGGTTCACCGTCGCACCCAGGACGAACGACTTGTCGATCTTGACGATCTGGACCGGGAGCGCGCGGAGCGTGGTCAACGACGAGTAGCCGGTCCCGAAGTTGTCGATCGCGATCGTGACCCCGTGACCCGAGATCGCGAACAGTCGCTCGATAGCGGCCGGCGAGGAGATCATGACCGTCTCGGTGAACTCCAGCACGAGCTTCTCCGGGGGCCACGAGAACACCCGCAGGCATCGGATGACCTCGTCGATGAACGCGTCGTCGTCGAGCTGCAGGGCGGACACGTTGACGTGCACCGCCAGGGTTCGCGAGGGGTCGAGCGCACGCCAGCGCGCGGCGTCGGCGCAGGCCTGCCAGAGGACGTAGGTGCCGATGCCGCCGATCGCACCGGTCCGCTCCGCGACCGGGATGAACGTGTCGGGGTGCTGCAGGCCGCGCTCCGGGTGCCGCCACCGGACCAAGGCCTCCACGGCGGTGCACCGCTCGCCGTCCGGCGTGACCACCGGCTGGTAGTGCACCTCGAGCTGGCCGGCGTGCGCGGCCAGGGCCAGCTCCCGCTCGAGCTCGAGCCGGGCGACGTTCCCCTCGTCGCGCGCACCGTCGAAGACCTGCACGCTCGACGTGCGGTCCGCCTTGGCCCCGTACATCGCGACGTCGGCCCGATGCACCAGCTCCTCGATGTCGACGCCGGCCGCTGCCGTCGCGATGCCGACGCTGATGCGGAGCTGCACCACCTGACCGTCGACGCGCGCGGGTCTCGCGATCGCGGACACGACACGGTCGGCGACCACCCTCGCGGTCGTGACGTCGGCACCGGGCAGGACGACCGCGAACTCGTCGCCACCGATGCGCGCGCACAGGTCGTCGGGCCGGGTCGCCGCGTCGAGGCGGGTCGCGACCTCGCGGAGCAGCTCGTCTCCGTGCCGATGGCCGAACACGTCGTTGACGTCCTTGAAATCGTCCAGGTCGACGAACAGCACGGCGACCGGTTCGACGGGTTCCGCCGCGAGCGCCGCGGCGAGGACCGCGGTGAACGTCGCCCGGTTCGCGAGCCCGGTCAGGCCGTCGTGCGCCGCCTGCCGGGTCAGGTCGTGGTGCACCACGCTGTTCCGGTAGCCGAGGACGATCTGGTTGGCGAGCCCGTCCAACGCACGTCCCGCATCGGCAGGGACGCCGTCGGGTGCGCCGAAGACCAACCACGCCGTTCCGCGGCGGTGGGGGACCGTCGGCGTCGCGAAGCCCACCCACGCGCACCGTTCGCCGGCCGCCTCGTCGAGCTCGCGGTGGCCGCGGGTCCCCGGGCCCCCGACGGCGTCCTGCAGGTTGCCGAGAACGTGCGGGGACAACGAGTCCGACAGCCGGTCGAGGCCCTCGGAACGTCCCTCGACCTCGAGCGCCGCTCCGAGATCACGCACCTTCATCACACGCAGACCGGGCACGCACCGACAGATGCGCCCGATCGCCTCCCAACCCAGCGTGCGGATCTCCGTCGCGTCCGTGGTCCTCAGCAGCTCCGCACCGAGCCAGATGTGCACCGCGTCGAGCATGGTTGCCCGTTCGCGTTGCCGGATCGCCTCGGCGAGACGATGGCCGACGATGCCCGTGATGATCATCGTCGGGACGATCGCGGCGAGCGGCGCGAGGGAGAGCGGCCAGGCCTTGTGGTGCGTCATCGGCCACAGCACGATGATCGACACCATCGCCGCGGAGTAGAGCGCGGTCCGGAGGACGACCCGGCGGCTGCTCCCGTACAGCGAACGGAACCAGAGGGCGGCGAAGACGAGCGGAAGGATCACCTCCGGGTCTGGGCCGGCCACGCCGATCGCGACGAGCGCCAGCGCGTCGACGAGGTCCATCCGCACCAGGGCGCGCCCGTGCCGGTAGCCCAGTGCCCACGAGAGACCGAGCGTCGCGCCCCCCGCCACGGCAGCCAGGAGCGGG
Organism: Pseudomonadota bacterium; assembly: GCA_021833345.1. Lineage (GTDB taxonomy): Bacteria > Actinomycetota > Actinomycetes > Actinomycetales > Cellulomonadaceae > JAJDFX01. Next base: position 6,451 of record JAKBFW010000016.1, read on the forward strand.
AGACCGCGCACGGTCACGACGGGGCCGAGGAGCGACAGCACGAGCGAGATCAGGGCGAGCGCCACGAACAGCCGCCGCGTGACGTCGAGGATCTCGTCCCGGGGGGCGGGTGCCGGCCACCAGCGGCTCGGTGTCCGAGCGGCGGTCACGCGTCCCATCTGATGCAGGAGCGGATCGTGATCCCGTCGGTCGTCGCCCCCTGGATCACGATCGGCAGCGTCGGGTGAGCCGTCCGTCGTTGCCGGCTCGCTCACCGGGACGGAAGGTCGACGCCGGGCCACCGGTCCGCGGGCGGGGAGCAGCGGCGCCGTGTCGCTCCGCCCCCGGATCTGCGACACACCGCCCCCTCCTCGTCGTGCGTCCCGTCGGTCTCCGCCGCCCGTCGGTCTCCGCCGACCCGCGCGTCGACGCCGCGATGCAGACGCACCGCGCGAGCGCCGTCTGCGACGGTTGTCGGCACGCGGCCGGGTCGACTGGAGCACCCGACCCGACTCTGGATCAGGTTCACCCGCTCGGGTCCTCGACCTCACCTCGCGTCCACGTCGCTCGGCGACGTCGCCCGAGCGTGCCGCTCCATCTCTCCGCGTGCCCGCGGGTCGCCATGGCCGCGGCGCCTGCCACCGGTCCGGGTGCGCGGCGCCGCCGACGGTGCGAACCTGGTCCCCGAGCCACCCGGTGCGGGCCGCGCACGGCGGGCCTGCCGCCGAGAGGATCTCCGATGCTCGCAGAGTCACCCGCGTTCAGCGGCTTCGCCGTCGACGACGTCCCGGCCGCACGGCGCTTCTACCAGGACGTCCTCGGCCTGCCGTTGACCGAGGACCACGGCATGCTCCGGCTCCACCTGCACACCGGGGCCGACGTCCTGGTGTACCCGAAGCCCGTGCACACCCCGGCCTCGTTCACGATCCTCAACTTCCCGGTCCCGGACATCGAGGCCACCGTCGCTGCCCTCACGGCGCACGGCGTCGAGTTCGAGCACTACACCGGCACCCCCGCCGAGACCGACGAGGCGGGGATCTTCCGGAAGGGCGGACCGCTGATCGCCTGGTTCACCGACCCCGCCGGGAACGTGCTGTCCGTGATCCAGGCGTGAGCACCCCGGCCGCAGGCGGGGTGACGCGCCCCGGCCGGGCGCGACGCGAACGCGAACGCGAAGAACGTCGTCTGCCGCCAGGCCGGTTCGCCATGGTCCGTCACGATCGGGGCGATCACGTCGACGAGCTGCGCGAGCGACGCGGAGGGGGTCAGCCGGGCTGATCCGGTCGCAGCTGCGTGCCGGCGGGCCACTGCGTGACCATCGCGTAACGGTCGCCCCGGATGAGGCTGGTGCGCCACTCGATGGACGCGTCCCCCGTGAGGACCAGGCGTTCGACCGAGAAGGCCGCCACCGCGGGCGGGAGCCGAAGCAGGGTCTGCTCGGCCAGGTCGGGCATGACCGGCCGGATGCGTTCCCAGCCGCCGGTGATGCGCACCCCGCAGTGTCCGGCAAGGATCTCGTAGAGCCCCCCGGACGTGAGGTCGGCGTCGAGCAGTCCCACGGCCAGGGGCGCGGGCAGCCACGACCGGTCGTGCGCGATGGGCTCGTCGTCCGCGAGGCGCAACCGTTCGACGAAGACGACCTGGACGCCGGCCTCGACGCCGAGCTGCGCGGCCACCTCGACCGGGACCGGGCGATGGTCAGCCGCGAGCACCTCGCTTCGTTCGACCAGTCCACCCGCCCGCACCGTCGAGGCGAGGCTGTACAGGGAGTGCAGCGGTTGCTCGAGGACGGGAGGAGCGACCGACGATCCGCGGCCCCTCTCGCGCACGACCAGCCCCTCGGCCGCGAGGTGTCGCACGGCCTCACGCACCGTCTGGCGGCTGACCTCGTAGTACCCGGTCAGCTCCTCGTCGGTCGGGAAGCGCCGCTCGAACTCTCCCGCGAGCAGGCGGCGACGAAGGTCGTCGACGATCTGCGCCCACAGCGGCAGCGGGTTGGACCGGACCACCTGGCCGGCCACCGCTCAGGCTCCGGCGAGGAAGAACGAGCCGACGAGGAGAGCGAGCACCAGGAGGGTGACCAGGGCCATGGGTGCATCCTTCTCGTAGACGAAGGACAGGACGCCGACGGCCACCCGCAGCACAGGGGTGAGGATCAGGGTCAGGACGCCGAGCAGGATGATCCCCTGGCCCTCCCCCAGAGCGATCGAGTGCCACAGCGCGGCGAACGAGTGCGGGAACGGTGTCGAGGTGGACGTGAGCGTCGTGTAGGAGACGGGTCCACGGAGCGGAAGGTAGTCGGCGTGGTGGGTGAACGTCAGCACGAGCCCGGCGGCGATGATGACGACGCTCACGACGACGCCGATGCGCAGCACCAGGCTGATGGCCAGCTCGACCTTGCGCACCTTCTCCGCCATGACCGCCGCCTCCCCGGGGCTGAGCGGGCGGCGACGGCCCGCGCCGCTGCGAAGCTGGGGAGCCGGCGCCGGCTCGCCGGAGGCGGGATGCTGCGGCCCACCGGTGGGCCCGGTCACGTCGGTCACGGGAGGATCCCCTTCTGGAGCATCTCGAGGGAGATGACGACGAGGACGACGACGAAGACGAGCCGCACCGTCCGGCTCGCCACCCGGCCCAGGACACGGGCCCCGATGGCCGCACCGAGGAGCACGCCGATGGCCACCGGGGCGGCGATGATCGGGTCGATCTGGCCGCGGATGAAGTAGACGCTCGCGCTCGCGGCGGCCGTCACGCCGATCATGAAGTTGCTGGTGGCCGACGACACCTTCATGGGCAGGCGCATGGCGCTGTCCATGGCCGGCACCTTCAGTGCGCCCGACCCGATCCCGAGCAGCGCGCTCACCAGCCCGGCGACGTACATGAGGGCCAGGCCGAGCTTGGTGCGGACCACCTTGTAGGCGACCTCGCGCTGCTCGGCCTGGTCGTAGTAGGAGCCGTGGAGCTCGAAGTAGTTGGCGATCCGGTCGTTCGACTCGGTGAGCGGGTCGTCGGCGTGCCGGCGCCGGAACGTGGTGAACGACGAGTAGGCGAGGACGAGCCCGAAGACGACGAACAGGACCCGGGTCGGGAAGACGGTCGTCAGGTACGCCCCGCTCACCGCCCCGGTCACCGTGGCGAGCTCCAGGAACATCCCGGCACGGAGGTTGGTCATCCGTTCCCGCACGTAGGCAGAGGCCGCACCGCTCGAGGTGGCGATCACCGAGACGATGCTCGCCCCGATCGCAAGGCGGATGTCCACGTGGTACAGCAGCGTGAGGACCGGCACGATCACCACCCCGCCGCCCAGACCGATCAGAGAGCCGAGGACGCCGGCTGCAACCGAGATCAGCGCCAGGGAGGCCACGAAGTCGGACGGGGTCATGGTCCGATTGTACGTACATTCGCTCGTTCGTCCACTCCGGGGACGACGACGTCCCGGCCGCACGGCACTTCTACCAGGACGTCCTCGGCCGGGCGCGACGCCCGCGCTACCCGAGCGCGAGCGCCGTCCACGAGACCGGCGGGAGCACCACGGTGACCTGGTCCCCCGACGCGACCGCGGAGACGTTGGGCCGAAGACCCACTCGCTCCGGCTGGTCGAGCGTGTTCTTCGCGGTGATGTCGTCGTCGCTCATGGTCTCCGCGCTGAGGACGCGGACGCCCCCGAGGGCCCTGACGTCGATCGTGACCTCGGCCGGCTCGTGCTGGCTCCGGTTGACCAGGAAGACGGCCGTGCTGCCGTCCGCGGCGTCGTGCGTCGCGACGGCGTCGACCAGCCCGACCTCGCCGTAGGCCGTGGTCCGGTACGTCTCGGTCTCGAGCCGCACCTCCAGGGCGTCGCCGGTCGCGAGTCGGGACGTGAGGGCGAACGGGAAGAACGTCGTCTGCCGCCAGGCCGGCCCACCGGGCTCCGTCATGATCGGGGCGATCACGTTGACGAGCTGGGCGAGCGACGCGGACGTCACGCGGTCGGCGTGCCGCAGCAGGGAGATCAGCAGGTTGCCGAACACGACGGCGTCGGCGACCGAGTAGGCGTCCTCGAGGAGCCGGGGCGCCACCGGCCAGTTGTCGATGCCGTCGATCCGGTCGACGTTCTGGTACCGGTCGATGTACCAGACGTTCCACTCGTCGAACGAGATGTTGATGGTCTTGTCGCTGCCGTTCACCGCCTTGACGTGGTCGGCCGTCGCGACGACCGACTCGATGAAGTGGTCCATGTCCGCCGCCGACGCGAGGAAGCTGCCGAGATCGCCATCTTTCTCCTCGTAGTACGCGTGGCACGAGATGTAGTCGACGTCCTCGTAGGCGTGTGTCAGGACGATCCGCTCCCACTCGCCGAACGTCGGCATGTGCGCGCTGGAGGACCCGCACACCACGAGCTCGACCGACGGGTCGAGCTGACGCATCGCCTTGGCCGTCTGGGACGCGAGCTTCCCGTAGTCGTCCGCGGACCGGTGACCGAGCTGCCACGGGCCGTCCATCTCGTTGCCGAGGCACCACATGCCGATCCCGAACGCGTCGCGGCGACCGTTCGCGATCCGCTTGTCCGACCAGGCGCTCCCGGAGGCGATGTTGGAGTACTCGAGGAGGTCGAGCGCCTCGAGCGTGCCGCGCGTGCCCAGGTTGACCGCGAGCATCAGCTCGCTGCCGACCTTCTCGAGCCAGGACGCGAACTCGTGCAGACCGATCTCGTTGGTCTCGGTGGAGTGCCACGCGAGGTCGAGGCGACGGGGGCGCTGCTCGCGCGGCCCGACGCTGTCCTCCCAGCGGAACCCGGAGACGAAGTTGCCGCCGGGGTAGCGGATCGTGGCGACGCCGAGCTCCTTGACCAGGGCGATCACGTCGGTCCGGAAGCCCTCCGCGTCGGCGGTCGGGTGACCGGGCTCGTAGATCCCGTCGTACACGCACCGCCCGAGATGCTCGACGAACGAGCCGAAGAGACGGCGGTTGACCGCCCCGACGGTGAAGGCGGGATCGATGGTGAGACGTGCGGCAGGCATGGGCATCCTTCGGAGACGGGCGTGGTCGAGCGGGACACGGCGGCAGGACGGCGCCGAGCGGTGCCGTCGGGGCGCGCGGCTACTTGAGGGCGCCGACGGCGAGGCCGCCGCGCCAGTACTTCTGCATCGAGAGGAACGCGATCACCAGCGGGATCACGGAGACCAACGAGCCGACGATGATGAGCCCCCAGAGCGAGTGGCCTCCGCTGTTGTTCGCGGACGCCTGGCCCTGCCAGAGGCCGAGCCCGACCGTGATCGGGAACAGGTTCGTGTTGGAGAGCATCGCGAGCGGGAGGAAGTAGTTGTTCCACGACGCGACGACGGAGAGCAGCATGACCGTGATGAACGCCGGTCGGAGCTGCGGGAGCGCCACCCGGAAGAAGGTCCGGAACTCGCCGGCGCCGTCGACCCGGGCCGCGTCGAGCAGCTCGTCCGGGACGGCGTCCGCCGTGTAGACCTGCATGAGGTACACCCCGAACGGGTTGAGCAGGGACGGCAGGATCACGGCCCAGATCGTGTCGGTGAGGTTGAGACCGGACAGCAGCACGAACGTGGGGATCACGAGGGCCGTCAGCGGCACCATGACGGACCCGAGCAGCAGCGCGAAGAAGAAGTTGCGTCCCCAGATGCGGTACTTCGCGAAGCCGTATCCCGCGAGCACCGCGAGGACGGTCGCGCCGATGCCACCGGCAAGCGCGTAGAACAGCGAGTTGCCCAGCCATCGGAGGTAGATCCCGCCGTCGTACGTGAACAGCTCGCTGAGGTTCGCACCGAGCGCGAAGTTCTTGTCGAACCACAGCGCGCCGGCACTCCCGTTGAACAGCCCGGTGACGTCCTTGGTGCTGGCGACGAACAGCCACCAGATCGGCGTCAGGAAGTACACGACGAGGGTGCCGAGGAACAGGTACGGGATGATCCGGCGGGCGGGTCGCAGCGGGACGCGCCGTTGCGTGGAGCGTCCGCGCGCGGGTCGCGGCGCGTCGATGCGTGCAGTGGTCATGAGAGGAAGCTCCCGCGCTTGCGAGTGAAGAAGAGGAACACGTAGACCGCAATGAACACGACGATGCCGAGGGCGAACGAGATCGCCGACGCATAGTTGAAGTTCGCGTAGGAGAACGCCTGGTTGTAGGCATAGATGTTCGGGGTGAACTCAGGCGTGATCGTGCCGTTCGAGACGAGCCGCAGGATCTGCGGCTCGGTGAAGAACTGGAGCGTTCCGATCAATGCGAACACGAGAATGAGCACGAGCGCGGAGGACACCAGCGGGATCTTGATCCGGAATGCCAGCTGCCACGAGTTGGCCCCATCGATCCGCGCCGCCTCGTAGATCGAGGTGTCAATTCCCTGGAGCGCGGCGTAGATGATGATCATGTAGTAGCCGGCCCATTGCCAGATCACCACGTTCATGAGGCCGCCGAAGACGTGCGACGGGCCCAGCAGGAATGGCGCCTGCTGCCCGAAGAGGTCGAAGAACTGCTGGAGCGGACCGAAGGTCGGGCTGTAGAGGAACCCCCACATCAACGCTCCGATGACCGCGGGGATCGCGTACGGGAGGAAGACCATCAACCGCGCGAACCGGGCGAAGCGCGTGGTGATCGCGTCGAGCACGAGCGCCACGGCGAGCGAGATCGCCATCTGCACGGGGATCAGCACGACGGCGAACTTCAGCACGAACCAGACGCCGCTCAGGAATGCCGGGTCGGTGAACGCCGTGGCGTAGTTCCCCAACCCGGCGAAGACCGTGCCGGTGGCGAGCCCCTTGCTGAAGAGGCTGAGGTAGAAGGCGTAGGCGAGCGGCGCCACGAGGAAGAGCAGGTAGATGACGGCGAACGGCCCGATGAAGAGCCATCCGGTGACCGAGCGACGCCGCAGGCTCGAGCCGCGCCCGGGGCGACCTCGGGTCGTCGGGGCTCGCGTCCCGCTCGGCTGCGACGTCGCCGAGATCGCTGATGCGTGTGACATGCCTCAGTCCTTCGTGTCTCGGTGGAGGGGGGATCCGGTCCCGGGGCTCACCACCCCGGGACCGGATCGTGACCGCTGCGGTCAGGACGCGGTCGGGTGGCGGCTAGCCGGTGACCGTGAAGCCCTGCCCCTTCGCGTACTTGACGATGTTCGCCTGGAGCTCGGTCGCCGCATCGGCACCGCTGATCTGCCCCGCGTTGATCTTGACCAGCTCAGCCTGCAGCTGTGCGTAGTAGTAGACGGTGATCGGCGCGTAGACCATGCCCTGGTACGCGTTCTCCGCCGGGATGTAGACGTCCTTGTTGGCCGTCTGCCCGCTGAAGAACGCGGACTTGTTGTTGATGAAGGCATCCGACTTCAGCACCGACTGGTTGAGGGGGAAGATGGTCTGCGTCTTCCAGCCGTCCTCCAGAGACGCAGGGTCGGCGTACAGCCCGAGTGCGACCTCTGCGGCCAGGGCCTTGTCCGTCGCCTGCGAGGTGACGGCGAAGGCCGATCCGCCCCAGTTGACCGACACCGGGTTCGACGTGTCCCATTGCGGCAGCGGAGCGACCGCCCACACGCCGCTCGAGGCTCCCTTGCCGACGCCTGCACCGGTCAGGTACCCCGGGGCCCAGGCCGCCGACACGTAGGTTGCGTACTTGCCGCTGACGACGCCGGAGATGTAGTCGGTCGTGAACTGGTCCTCCTTGCCGACGAGGCCCTTCTTGACGAGCCCGGCCCAGTAGGTGAGAACGTCCTTCGACGACTGGTCGGCCAGGGCGACGGTGAGGTCCTTCGGCTTGCTGAGGTCGTAGCCGAACGGCGTGGCCCCCTTCTGGATCTCGAGCGCCATCATGACGGCGGGGACGTTGGAGCCGAGGTCGCCGAACACCGGGCCACCCGCGTCCTTGACCTTCTGCGCGTCGGCCTCGTACTCGGCCCAGGTCGCGGGCGGGGTCGTGATGCCGTACTTGGTGAACACGTCCGTGCGGTAGATCAGGGCCATCGGGCCGCCGTCCACCGGGGCGGCATACACGGCGCTCCCCTGCGAGACGTCCTTCCAGGCCCCGGCGGAGAAGTTGCCCTTGACCTTGTCCGCGCCGTACTTGCTGATGTCGACGAGAGCGTTCTGGATCTCGTAGCTCGAGAGGTGGTCGGCCTCGAGCATCACGACGTCCGGGAGGCCCTTGCCGGCGGAGATCGCCGTCTGGACCTTGGTGTACTCGTCGCCACCCTGACCGGCGTTGGTCCAGCAGACCTGGACGTCGGTGTGCGCCTTGTTGAAGTTGTCGACGACGGTCGCCATGTTGGGGTACCAGGCCCACACCGAGACCTGCGGGGCGCTGTTCATCATCTTGTTGGTGCAGTTGGTCAGCTTGGGGCTCGTCCCCGCGGCCCCGGTGCTGGACGTGGAGCCGCCTCCACCGCTGCACGCGGCCAGCCCGGCAGCGATGGCAACGGCGGAGAATGCCGCCGCGACACGTGACTTCTTCACAGTGATCCCTTCGATCGGACTTCTTTGTCTGAACGTGGTGGTGCGATCGGTCATGCCATTCGTGAACGAACCGACACGACGCGAGGGTTGCCTCGCGCACCGCTGAGGCGCGCTATTGCGTGCCAATCCGTTCCGCGTCACCGGAAGGCTGCGACCCGGATGTGACTTCTCTTCTCTGAGCAGTTCGCCGAACGATCGAGGTCCGGTCGGGACCCTCTTTCGCGTTCGCGTCTACATCGTTGTAAACGACAGTACCCAGACGATTTCGACGATGTCAAGACCAGAGCCCCTCCGGCTGCCGAAGAATGGGTTACAGAACCGTAACGGTGCTCGACTCCCGCTGGATCACCCGAAAATCGACCTCGATCTCGCGCGGAGCGATCCTCTCCTCGGAGCCGGTGATGCGCTCCATGAGAAGTCGCACCGCGGTCTCGGCGATCTCCTCCCGACCCGGGTCGATCGTCGAGAGGGTCGGGAGCGAATAGCGGGTCTCCTCGATGTTGTCGAACCCGATCACCGCCACGTCGTCCGGTATCCGCAGGCCCGCCTCCTGCATCACGCGCATCGCACCGAGGGCGATCGCGTCGTTGAACGCGACGACCGCGTCGAACGCGACGCCGGAGGCCAGGACGGCACGCATCGCCTCGGCGCCGTCACCGCGGTGCCAGTTCCCGACATCGACGACGAGGGCGTCGTCGTGGTGCAGCCCGGCCGAATCGAACGCCTGCCGGAACCCGCGCAGCCGCAGGCCGGCGGAGCCGATGACCTCGTTCTCGTGCGCACCGAACGCGAGGATCCGCCGACGTCCCGTCGCGAGCATGTGCTCGGTCGCGGCGCGCGCAGCTTCGACGTTCTTCATCGTGACGTGGTCCGTCGGACCGCCGAAGATCCGTTCGCCCAGGAGCACGACCGGCGTCGGGACGTCCACGAGGTCGGCGTCCTCCTGCCCGAGCGCCAGGACGCTGTACAGGATCCCGTCGACCATCCGCATCCGCGGCCCCCGGAGGATCTCGAGCTCACGCTCGCGATCACCACCGCTCTGCTCGATCATCACGACCAGGCCACGCTTCGCCGCGGCGGCCATGACCGAGTCGGCCAGCTCGGCGAAGTAGACGTTGCGCAGATCCGGGATGACCAGGCTGATCGCCCCGGTTCGACCCGACCGGAGGCCGCGCGCGGAGAGGTTCGGCTGGTACCCGAGCGTCTCGATCACCTCGAGGACGCGCTGCCGGGTGTCCTCGCGGATGTGCGGGTAGTCGTTGATGACATTGGAGACGGTCTTGATCGACACGCCCGCCGCGAGCGCCACAGTTCGCATGGTGGTGGCCACGATGCCCCGCTCTCGATCGGTCGATGCCCGCGCGACGTCGGCTCCCGTGCCGCGACGCCGCACATTACAACGATGGAGAGTTGCGTGACAAGAGCGCCGCAGGACACGAGAGCCGCGGCGAGCGGGGCGCCCTCACGAGCCGGGCGCCCTCACGAGCGGGTGGCGCCCCTCGGCCCGGGTCCGGCCAGTCGGTGCGACCCGACCGGGCGGAACCGGGCCGGTCGGGCCGCACCGCACAAGGGGAGCGCGGAACCCTCTCAGCGGCCCGCGGCGAGCCCGAACGCCAGCGGGTGGCCCGCCGCGATCTCCAGGAGCCGGTTGTACTTCGCGACCCGCTCGCCGCGCGCGGGTGCGCCGGACTTGAGCTGACCGCAGCCGGTCGCCACGGTGAGGTCCGCGATGAAGCTGTCCGCGGTCTCTCCCGAGCGGTGCGAGACCATCTGCGTGTAGCCCGCCTCCCGGCACAGCCGCATCGCCTCGAGCGTCTCGGTCACCGACCCGATCTGGTTGAGCTTGATGAGCGCCGAGTTGCCCACGTGGCGACCGATCGCCTCGGTGATGATCGCCGGGTTGGTCACGAAGATGTCGTCGCCGACGATCTGGGTCGTCCCGCCGAGGCGCGCGGTGAGCGCCTCCCAGCCGTCCCAGTCGCCCTCGGCCAGACCGTCCTCGATCGACCAGACCGGGTAGTCCTGCACCATCGCGGCATAGCGCTCGATCATGTCGGCGCTGCTCAGGGTCTCGCCGGCGACGTGGTAGGCACCGTCACGGTAGAACTCGCTCGCGGCCGGGTCGAGCGCAATCGCGACCCCCGTCGGGCCCGGGGTGTACCCGGCCCCCTCGATGGCCTGCACGAGCAGCGCGAGCACGTCCTCGGGACGCGTGACCTCCGGCGCGAAGCCCCCCTCGTCGCCGAGCCCGGTGGCGAAGCCGGCGGCCTGGAGCAGCCCGCGGAGCTTTGCGTACACGGCAGCGCCCGCGCGCACGGCCTCGGGAAGGGACGGTGCCCCGATCGGGGCGATCATGAACTCCTGGAAGTCCAGCGAGTTCGGCGCGTGCGCACCGCCGTTGAGGACGTTGAAGTGCGGCACCGGCAGCCGCGGCGTGACCCCGCCCGGCGTCAGGTAGGTGAAGAGCTCTCCGCCCACGGACAGCGCCCGCGCGAGCGCCATCGAGACGCCGACGATCGCGTTGGCCCCGAGCCGCGCCTTGGTGGGTGTGCCGTCGGCCTCGATCATCGCCTGGTCGACCTCCGCCAGGCTGCTCCACGAGCGCGACCGGAGGAGCTCGCTCAGCTCACCGTTGACGTGGTCGACCGCGCCGGTGACGCCCTTGCCGCCGTACCGCGCGAGGTCCCCGTCACGGAGCTCGACGGCCTCACGACTCCCGGTGGAGGCGCCCGAGGGGACGCCTGCCCGCCCGGTCGCGCCGGAACCCAGGGTGAGGTCGACCTGCACGGTCGGGTTGCCGCGCGAGTCCAGGATCTCCAGCGCGGTCAGGTGGGTGAGGGTGAAGGCCGATCCGTTCGTCGCCATGAGGCGTCCCTTCTCGTCGCGCCACCCACCCTGGGTGGCGCGTGGCCACGAGATGCCCAACCGGCTGGACGTGACGGCTGCCCCTGTGTCACGGCAGCCGCCACCCTCGTGGAGAACCAGGGACTGTTGGCGGCCTCGGTGCCGCGGTTGAAGGCGAGCCCCACCGCCGTGATGGTTTCACTGTACCCACGGGAGTCGCTCCGACGCAGGACCGAGGAACCCCGCGAAACCGCGCTCGACCTGCGGCGACGGACGACGTCCGGACGCCGGCGCAGAGCGGGCCGACAGCGGGCGGCAGGGACGTTCACCGGCCCGCCGTCTCGTCGTCGACCGCCGTTGGTGGCGCCTTCCCACCGCCGGTGGCACGGTCGACCCGCCTGGGACTTTGGTCTCATTTCTCTGTCCATCTGCTGAGGAGCCCCCTGTGACGCGCACCCGCCATCGACTGGCACCCACCCTCGCCGCCGCCGCCGCGACCGTCATGATCGCCGCGTCGTCCGTCGCCTCCGCCGCCGCCTCGGAGCACCACGACACGCCGTCGCACCCGTCGACGGCCGCGACCACGACGCCGATCACGCACCTGGTCGTCATCTACCAGGAGAACGTGTCGTTCGACCACTACTTCGCGACCTACCCGACCGCCGCGAACCCCGCCGGAGAGCCGCGCTTCACCGCCGCGGCGAGCACCCCGAGCGTCAACGGGCTCACCGGGGCGCTGCTCGGCGCGTCGAACCCGAACTCGGTCGCGCCGTTCCGGCTCGGTCGCGCGCAGGCGCAGACCTGCGACCAGGACCACTCGTACACCGGCGAGCAGAAGGCGTTCGACTCGGGTCTGATGGACCGGTTCGTCGAGACGGTCGGCCGCGGGTCGGCCACCTGCGCGGACTACGGCAAGGGACCGGGCCTCGTCATGGGCTACTACGACGGCAACACCGTGACGGCCATGTGGAACTACGCCCAGCACTTCGCCATGAGCGACAACTCCTACGGGACGACGTTCGGCCCCTCGGCCCCGGGCGCCCTGAACCTGATCTCCGGCCAGACGCACGGGTTCGCCCAGACGTCCCCCGCGGTGACGGCCAACGGCACCGTGATCGGCGACCCGCAGCCCGCGGGCGACGTGTGCGACTCGCGTGACGTCACGACGTCGACCGATCCGAAGAACCGCAACGTCGGCGACCTCCTCAACGCCAAGAAGGTGAGCTGGGGCTGGTTCCAGGGTGGGTTCGCCGACTGCTCGGCGAAGCACACCGACACGGGCGGGGTCACGAGCACGGACTACATCGCGCACCACGAGCCGTTCCAGTACTTCTCGAGCACCGCGAACCTGAACCACACCCGGCCCGCCTCGGTCGCCGAGATCGGCCACGCCGGCCCGGCCAACCACCAGTACGACCTGACGGACTTCTGGGCGGCGGTCGACGCGAAGTCCATGCCGGCCGTCAGCTTCCTCAAGGCCTCCGCCTACCAGGACGGCCACGCGGGCTACTCGACACCGCTCGACGAGCAGACCTTCCTCGTCGACACGATCAACCGGCTGCAGAAGTCCCCGGACTGGAAGAGCACGGCCGTCGTCATCTCCTACGACGACAGCGACGGCTGGTACGACCACCAGATGAGCCCGATCGTGAACCAGTCGACGGACCCCGCTCACGACGCCCTCATGGCCGGCGGGACCTGCGGCACCGGCACCGACCACGTCGCGGGCGGCTACCTCGACCGTTGCGGCTACGGCCCCCGCCTGCCGCTGCTCGTCATCTCGCCGTACGCGAAGGCGAACTTCGTGGACCACAGCGTCACCGACCAGTCCTCGATCCTGAGGTTCATCGAGGACAACTGGACGACCGGCCGCATCGGCAACTTCTCGTTCGACGCGAAGGCCGGGTCGCTCGACACGATGTTCTCGTTCTCCGGCGAGAGCCGGAGCGACGGCCATGCCCGCACGCTCATCCTCAGCCCGACGACGGGTCAGCCCGCAAAGGCCTGAACCGCCCGGCGGCCGAGCGCACCGACCACCGGCGCGCTCGGCCGCCCTCAGAACCTGACCGGCCCTGACCGGCCCCTCTCGAGCCGGCTAGATCCGGCTCCGATCCCGGGACGGCATGCGGCAGGCTTCACGCCCGCCGCATGCCGTCCTTCGTCGTGGGAGGGCGGACGGGAGCCTCCGACGTGCCGCCACCGTCGTTCCCCACGAGGCGGTCGACCAGGCGGTTGAGCGCCGGCAGCGCGGCCACCACGCTGTGCTGGTCCGCGGCGGTCAACCCCTCCAGCGCTCCACCGAGACGTTCCTGGTGGGCGAGCTCCCAGTCGTTGAGCTGCCGGCGGCCCGCGCCCGTGAGCGTCACGACGACGACGCGGCGATCGGTGGCGTCCGGCCCTCGGCTCACGAGCCCCGTCTCCACGAGCACCTGGACCAGCCCGCTGACCGTGTTCGGTGCGAGCCGCAGGCGCCGGGCGAGCTCACCGATGCGGGCGGGCTGGTGCTCGTCGAGCGCCAGCAGCAGCTCGACCCGGGCCATCGGGAGCTGCTCCCACGGGTAGTCGGTGCGGATGCTCGTGCGCAGCACGCGCCGGAGCCGCGTCACCACCGCGGCGAGGCCGCCGGCGTCCGAGACCGGAGCGGGTGCCGCCACGCGATCCTCGGGGCCGACCGACATGGCGTCAGGGTACGCCGGTCAGGTCGGTGTGCGACCATGTCGCTGTCCGACAAGACCGGGCCGGTGTCGGTGACCCCGAACGAACGAGGAACGATGATCTTCGCATCCATCCCCAGCCCGTCCCAAGGCGTCTGGAACATCGGACCGGTACCGATCCGCGCGTACGCGCTCTGCATCCTGGCCGGGATCGCCGTCGCGACCTGGTGGACGCAGCGTCGCTGGGCGGCGCGCGGCGGCGATCCCGAGGACATCCTGGACATCGTCTTCTGGGCCGTGCCGTTCGGCATCGTCGGCGGCCGGCTGTACCACCTGATCACCGACCCGGAGCTGTACTTCGCACCCGGGAAGCAGCCGATCCGGGCGCTCTACATCTGGGACGGCGGGCTCGGGATCTGGGGGGCCGTCGCCCTCGGCGCCGTCGGCGCCCTGATCGGGTGCCGCCGTCGCGGGATCCGGCTCTCGGACTTCGCGGATGCCGCCGCCCCGGGGCTCGTGCTCGCCCAGGCGATCGGCCGCTGGGGCAACTACTTCAACCAGGAGCTCTACGGCGGGCCGACGACGCTGCCCTGGGCCCTGCAGATCGACCCGGCGCACCGGCCGATCGACACGCCCACCATCGGGCTGTACCAGCCCACGTTCCTGTACGAGTCGCTGTGGGACATCGGCGTCGCGATCCTGCTCGTCTGGGCCGGCCGGCGGTTCGCGCTCCGCGGCGGACGGCTGTTCGCGCTGTACGTGGCGGCCTACACGGTCGGCCGCTCCTGGGTGGAGGCCCTGCGGATCGACCACGCGAACCACTTCCTCGGTCTGCGGCTCAACGACTGGACCAGCCTGATCGTGTTCCTCGCGGCCGTCGCGTTCCTGGTGCTGCGACGACCGCGACCGGGCGACCCTGAGCCGGAGGAGCCGACCGGACCGGCCCCCGCGGACGAGGACACCCCGCAGACCGCGGCGTCGTCCTGACCGGCGCCGGCCGCGCCTCATGAGCGTGCGGAGCGCGACGAGGACCGCCGCGCTCCGCCGCAGGACGACTCAGCGTCGTCCGCTGCCGCCGCTGCCGCCGGTGAGGCCGACGTCGATGAACGTGAGCTCGTCGGCGCCGCGCACGACGGCGGTGTTCCCACCGGTCTCGGTGGTGACGGCGTCAGCGCCCATGATCGTCGCACCGGCCAGGCTCACCCCCGGGCTGAAGGTCGGCGGCTGGTCGAGGCTGAACGTCAGGCGGTACTCGCCGGCGGTCAGGCCCTTGGTCGTCCAGACGTAGCCGTACACGACCTTGCCCTGGACGTTGAGCTCGGCACCATAGGCTCCCGGTCCGTCCGCGACCTTCTCGTGGGTCGCGGCGTTGAGCACGGGTGAGCCGAGCGCGCCCGCGCCGATCCACGCGTGCGTGGCGGCGTCCCACGTCAGCGCCTCGGCCAGCTGCGGGTCGATCCTCTGGATCGTGAGGCGGGCGGCGGCGGTGAAGACCATCGCCGTCGTGCTCTGGGTGGTCACCGGCGCATAGGTCCCGTCACCGTTGTCGGTGACCCGCAGCCCCCACACCTCGGACGTCCCCGAACCGCTGATGTAGCACATCTCGTAGCGCGTCATCGGAGCGCCGAGAGAGCTGTCGTAGAGGCCCGTCTCGACCCGGACGACCTGTCCGACGCGCCAGTCCTTCGACTCGAGGTTGTCACCCCAGTCGATCTCGGTCACGACCTTCGAGCTCGCGACGACGTTCTCGGCCTGCCAGACGTTGAGCGCATCCTTCTGGAGCGCTCCGAGGCACGGGGTGAGGTCGTCGATCGTGTACGTCCCCGCCTTCACGACGCCGGCGATGCTGGCCGTCGTCATCGTGCCGGGCAGGGCGAGGGACCAACCGACCTCCGACCACTCGACCGGGAACGAGAGGTTGTTCCCGACGGTCTCCGCGGCGGGCTTGCCACCGCCTCCAGCCGACCCACCCCCGCCCCCGGCCGAAGGTCCCTTGGCGGCGATCGCCGGACCCGCCGCGAGCGCGACGGCAACAGCCGCGAGGACGGCGACGTACCCGGTCCTGTTCATGCGCATGGTGATCACTCCCTGTTCTCTCTCTGTGGTGTCGCGATGGAGGGAGCCAGGGGGGTCGCCGCTGCGGGCAGGGCGTCGGGGGTCGGGACCGGGGACGGGAACGAGACGGTGCGGCTGCACGTTCGACCCGTCGTCACTGGTCTCATCCTCCCGAGATCGCCACCACCAGGCTCGTGCACGCCGATGGAGATCTGATGGAGGGCCGGTGGGAGACCGATGGGCCCTGGTGGGCGGGCGACTGCGCCGGAACCGGTGTAGAACGGGTTAATGAACGGGCGCGTGCTCGTCGTCGAGGACGACCCGGACGTGCGAGATCTCGTGCGACGCTATCTCGGCCGAGCCGGCTTCGGGGTCACCGCGACCGGCTCCGGTGCCGAGGCTGCGATCTGGCTCCACGAGGGGTCCGCCGACCTCGTCATCCTCGACCTCGGCCTTCCCGACGTACCCGGCGAGGACCTGCTGGACCTGGCGCGTCGACGTGGCGTCCCGGTCGTCGTCCTGACCGCACGGTGCCGCCTCGAGGACCGCCTGCACGGCCTCGAGCTGGGTGCCGACGACTACATGGCCAAGCCCTTCAGTCCTCGCGAGCTCGTGCTTCGCGTCAAGGCCGTGCTTCGTCGCGGGGCGCCGATCGACGACCACCCGCAGGGGTTCGCCGACGGACGTCTCGTCATCGACACCGTTCGGCACGAGGCACGACTCGACGGGACGGCGATCCCCCTGACTCCCAGCGAGTGGGAGCTGCTGACGGTGCTCAGCTCGGTGCCGGGTCGCGCCTTCTCCAGATCCGAGCTGGTCGCCCGGGTACGCGGGTGCGAGTACGCCGGCTACGAGCGCACCATCGACACCCACGTGAAGAACCTGCGCCGCAAGCTCGCCCTGACCGCGGGGCACGTCGGGATCGTCGGGATCGTGGAGACGGTGAACGGAGTCGGCTACCGGCTCGGCGTCGATCGAGACGACTGATCCACCCGACAGCCGGACGTGCTGAAATAGGCCCATGCCACCGTTGAGATCACGCACCGTCACCCACGGCAGAAACATGGCCGGCGCCCGCGCGCTGCTCCGGGCGGCCGGGGTCGCTCGTGAGGACATCGGCAAGCCGATCATCGCCGTCGCGAACAGCTTCACCGAGTTCGTCCCCGGCCACACGCACCTCCAGCCCGTCGGGCGGATCGTCTCCGAGGCGATCTCGGCCGCCGGCGCCGTGCCGCGCGAGTTCAACACGATCGCGGTCGACGACGGCATCGCGATGGGCCACGACGGGATGCTCTACTCGCTGCCCTCGCGTGACCTGATCGCGGACTCGGTGGAGTACATGGTCCAGGCGCACCGCGCCGACGCCCTCGTCTGCATCTCGAACTGCGACAAGATCACCCCAGGCATGCTCATGGCCGCGATGCGCCTGAACATCCCGACGGTGTTCGTCTCCGGTGGGCCGATGGAGGGCGGCACCGCGGTGCTGACCGACGGCACCACCCGCAGCCGCCTGAACCTCGTCACCGCGATCTCCGACGCGGTCGCGGACACCGTGTCCGACGCCGACATCGACCTCATCGAGGAGGCCGCGTGCCCGACCTGCGGGTCGTGCTCCGGCATGTTCACCGCCAACTCGATGAACTGCCTCGTCGAGGCGCTCGGCCTCGGCCTGCCGGGGAACGGCTCGACCCTTGCCACGCACACCGCACGCCGCGCGCTGTACGAGGAGGCGGGTCGCACGGCGGTGGAGATCACGCGCCGGTACTACGAGCAGGACGACGAGACCGTGCTCCCCCGATCGGTCGCATCCCGGGAGGCCTTCGACAACGCGATGTCCCTCGACATCGCGATGGGTGGCTCGACCAACACGATCCTGCACCTGCTGGCCGTCGCCCACGAGGCCGAGCTCGACTACACGCTCACCGACATCGAGGCCCGGTCACGTCTCGTGCCGTGCATCTGCAAGGTCGCCCCGAGCGGGAGCTACCTCATGGAGGACGTGCACCGGGCGGGTGGCATCCCCGCGATCCTCGGCGAGCTGAACCGCGCCGGGCTCCTCCACACCGACGTCCACTCGGTGCACTCCGACTCGCTGCAGTCCTGGCTCGACGCATGGGACGTGCGCGGCGGGGCCGCGACGGACGGCGCTATCGAGCTGTTCCACGCGGCACCGGGGCGCAAGCGCTCGGCCACGGCGTTCTCCCAGTCGGCCCGATGGGAGACGCTCGACCTCGACGCGGCCGCCGGCTGCATCCGCGACGTCGCGCACGCCTACACGGTCGACGGCGGGCTCGCGATCCTTCGCGGGAACCTCTCCGAGGACGGCTGCGTCGTCAAGACCGCCGGCGTGGACGAGTCGTGCTTCACGTTCTCCGGCCCGGCCCTGGTCGTGGAGTCCCAGGACGACGCGGTCGAGGCGATCCTCGGCGGCAGGGTCACGCCCGGTGACGTCGTCGTGATCCGCTACGAGGGCCCGCGCGGCGGACCGGGCATGCAGGAGATGCTGTACCCGACCTCGTACCTCAAGGGACTGGGGCTGGGCACGTCCTGCGCGCTGGTGACCGACGGGCGGTTCTCCGGCGGCACGTCCGGCCTGTCCATCGGGCACGTCTCGCCCGAGGCCGCCGCCGGCGGGGTGATCGCCCTGGTCGAGGACGGTGACGTCATCCGGATCGACATCCCGACCCGGTTGATCCACCTGGACGTCTCGGACGGCGAGCTCGCCGACCGGCGCCGTCGCCTCGAGGCCGCGGGGGGCTACCGGCCACGGTCACGCGACCGGGTCGTCTCGACCGCGTTGCGCGCGTACGCCGCGATGGCGCTCTCGGCCGACAAGGGCGCCGTGCGGGACGTCAGCATCCTCGAGAGCAGGGTCGCTCCCGTGACCGTGCGGTGACCCTCGCGCGTCGTCCTCAGGGCGCATCGGGCACGCGACGGTGACGACTCCCGCGCGCGGGACCGCCCGACGGGCCCGCGTCACCGGCACGTCATCGTGACCGGTTAGTCTCGCGTCATCACCCCCAAGGAGGTTCGTCATGTTCCGGAACGGTCTCGAGCCCGTCCACGTGCTCATCCTGCTGATCGTGCTGGTCCTGCTGTTCGGCGCCAAGCGGTTGCCCGACATGGCCAAGAGCGTCGGTCAGTCGATGAAGATCTTCAAGAACGAGATCAAGGACCTCCGCGACGACACGCCGACGACGCCGTCCGCCCCGCCCGCCGATCCGACGCCCAGCGACAAGGTCTGACGCCCACCGGCTCCGTCCCGGCCACGTGCCGGCCGGACCTGAGCCGAGGTCACGCCGTCCGGATCCCCCGGGTGCATCGGTCAGGTGGCATCGGGTCGTCGCGCAGCCGTCGGCAGCTCGGCCGCGAGGGTGCTCGTGTACCGGGGGTCGTGGAACAGCTTGGCCGTGACCGTCCTCGTCACACGCAACGCCTCGAGGACTCCCACCGCGAGGACCGCGCCCGCGAGCGGGCCGACGAGGTACACGCCCAGGTGGGCGAGCTCGGGGGCGAGCAGCGCAGGCGCCAGGCTCCGCGCCGGGTTGAGGCTCGTGCCGGTGAACGGCGCCCCCTGCCACACCAGCGCCGCCACCACGACCCAGTTCGCGAGCGGGGTCCAGCGGGCCGTCCGCGCGCTCGACGTCATCAGCAGGATCGTCAGGACGAGCACCGCCGTCATCCCCGCCTCGACCGCGGTGGCGCCCAGGTCGCTCAGCCCTCGTCCGGGCTGCGTCGCCCCCAGGTGCAGCGCGTGCGCCGTGGGTCCCCAGGCGAGCTCGAGGACCGCCGTCGCCAGCAGCGCACCGAGCAGCTGCGCGACGACATAGCCCATGAGGTCGTGCACGTGGACCGAGCGTCGCAGCCAGAACGCGAGCGTCACCGCAGGGTTGAGGTGGGCGCCGCTCACCCGTCCGATCGGGCTGAGCGCGACGAGGCTGCCGGTACCGGCGAAGAGCAGACCCGTCAGCAGCAGACGGGCCGAGGCGGACGGCAGCACAGGCGTGATCGGGCTCGCGGGCCCGAAGTCGAGGAACACCGCCGACAGACCTCCGGCGATCAGGATCGCCGTCCCGGCGAGCTCGCACGACCAGGGCACCCAGTGCCGACCGCTGTCCGGGTCCTTGCGCGACACGCTCGGCGCTGCCCGGTCGACGAGCCGAGGCAGCGAGCTCACGACCCGACCGCGTCGCGGCCCGGCGGCGTCACAGCCCGACGCTGCCCTGCATGATGCCGCCGTCGACCACGACCGTGGTCGCGGTCATGTAGCCCGCACGACCCGACGCCAGGAACACCACGACGTCCGCGATCTCGGCCGGCTCGGCCATCCGACCCAGCGGTATCGCCCCGTCGAGAGCCTTCATCTTGAGCGGGTCGCTCTCGGTGGATGCGTTGATCGGGGTGGCGACCGCTCCCGGGGCGATGTTGACGACGCGGATGCCGTGCGGGCCGAGCTCGACGCCGGCGGTGCGGGTGAGCATCCGGATGCCGCCCTTCGAGACGCAGTACGCGGCGTTCCCGGGCATCGGCCAGTCCTCGTGCACGGACGAGACGGTGAGGATCAGGCCTCCGCCACCCTGCGCGACGAATTGACGCGCAGCCGCCTGGGTGCCGAAGAACGCACTCTTCAGGTTCACCGCCATGACCGTGTCGAAGTCGTCCTCGGTGGTCTCGAGCACCGACGTGCGCGTCTCGATGCCCGCGTTGTTGACGAGCACGTCGAGCCGCCCGTAGGTCTCCACCGCGGTGCGGATCATCGTCTGCACGTCCGCAACCTTCGAGACGTCCGCCCGCACCCCCACGGCACGCCCGCCCGCGGCCTCGACCTGGGCGATCAGCGCCGTCGTCTCCTCCGGGTGGGCGACGTAGTCGATCACGACGTTGGCACCCTCGGCCGCGGCGGCGAGCACGATCGCCTCGCCGATCCCGCTGTTGCCGCCGGTGACCACGATCGTCTTGCCTGTCAGCAGCACGGGACGCTCCTCTGATCGGTCGGGCCAGGTCGTCGGTCACGGTCGCCCCGGCGCGCCTCGGCCCGGATCAGGCCACGCTAACCCCGCTACCTGGACGTCGCGATCGCTGACCCCAGGCCGTGTCCAGCGCGGGCTGACAGGATCGGCTCATGCCCCGCATCGAGGACTACGCCCTGCTCGGAGATCTGCAGACCGGCGCGCTGGTCGCGACCACCGGCTCGATCGACTGGCTCTGCCTGCCACGCTTCGACTCCCCCGCGTGCTTCGCGGCGCTGCTCGACACCCCGGACGCCGGGCACTGGCAGATCGCCCCGGAGTCCGGCGGCACCTGCACGAGCCGCCGCTACATCGACGACACGCTCGTGCTCGAGACCGAGTGGGTCACCCCGGAGGGGACGATCCGGGTCATCGACCTCATGCCGCCCCGCGGTCACGCCCCCGACGTCGTGCGCATCGTCGAAGGGGTGAGCGGCGCGGTGGCCGTGCGCTCGACGCTACGGCTGCGGTTCGACTACGGGCGCGTCGTGCCATGGGTCCGCCACCACGCCGACCAGATGATCGCGGTGGCCGGGCCCGACGCGGTCCGGCTCCGTACCCCGGTGCCGACGCACGGGCAGGGCTGGGCGACCGTCTCCGAGTTCACCGTCCGTGCCGGGGAGAGGATCCCGTTCGTCCTCACCTGGCACCACAGCCACGAGCGGACCCCGGCGGTCGTCGACCCCGAGGTGGCGCTGCGCGAGACCCTGGACTTCTGGACCCGGTGGTCGCAGAGCGGTACCCCCGTGACCGGTCCGTACCGTGGCGCGATCGTGCGGTCGCTCCTGACCCTCAAGGCGCTGACCTACCAGCCGACGGGCGGGATCGTCGCCGCTCTCACGACCTCCCTCCCGGAGCAGATCGGCGGACCGCGCAACTGGGACTACCGCTACTGCTGGCTCCGCGACTCGACCTACACCCTCCAGGCGCTGGTCTCGGCCGGCTTCCTCACCGAGGCGCGGGCGTGGCGCGAGTGGCTGCTCCGAGCCGTCGCCGGCGATCCCGCCGAGCTGCAGATCATGTACGGGCTCGACGGCACGCGGCGCCTCCCCGAGGCCGAGCTGCCCTGGCTGGCCGGCTACGAGGGCTCACGCCCGGTCCGCACGGGCAACGCCGCCTCCGACCAGCTCCAGCTCGACGTCTGGGGCGAGACGCTCGACGGGCTGTGCCTGGCGCGCGACTCAGGTCTCGGCGCCCGCGAGGACGCGTGGGACGTCCAGACCGCGCTCATGGAGCACCTCGAGGGCGCGTGGGACCAGCCCGACAACGGGCTCTGGGAGGTGCGGGGCGCGCGTCGGCACTTCACCCACTCGAAGGTCATGGCCTGGGTCGCCGCCGACCGGATGTCGCGGGCCGTCCGGACCCACCCGCACCTGGACGGGCCGGCCGCCCGCTGGGAGGCGCTGCGTGACACGATCCACGCGGACGTGATCGCCCACGGCTACGACCAGGACCGCGGCACGTTCACGCAGTCCTACGGCTCGACGGCGCTGGACGCCAGTCTGCTGCTGATCCCGCGCGTCGGGTTCCTGCCGGCGACGGATCCGCGAGTCCGCGGCACGATCGCCGCGATCCAGCGCGACCTCACCCAGGACGGGTTCGTCAAGCGCTACCAGACGACCGAGTCCGACGACGGGCTGCCGGGAGGCGAGGGCCTCTTCCTCGCGTGCTCGTTCTGGATGGTCGATGCGCTGCACCTCGCGGGTCGCCAGCGCGAGGCGACGGAGCTGTTCGAGCGGCTGCTCGAGCTCCGCAACGACGTCGGGCTGCTCAGCGAGGAGTGGGACCCGGTCGCGGGCCGCCAGCTCGGCAACACGCCGCAGGCGTTCAGCCACTTCCCGCTCGTGACCAGCGGCCTGCAGCTGCACGCCGGGCGTCCGCACCGCAGCGACGAGACGATCAGAGCCACCCGCGGCGCGTGAACGACACGTCGACGCCGAGGCCGAGCGCCACGATCACGCTCAGCACGAAGCCGGCGTGCGGCGCACATCCGGTGTAGGGCACGTCCCACCCGAAGCGCCCCGTGACCGCCGTCGGCACCGCGATGATCGTGGCCCACGCGGTGAGCTTCTCCATGACGGTCGGCGAGCGGGTCGAGGGCCAGCTCCTGGGCCGGCCCGCTCAGGTGCGCGGGCTCCGGGGTGCACAGGTCGACCCAGACGAGACAGCCGTCCCGGCTCCGGTGCTCGGAGGTCCGCGCCGAGCGGATACCCATGGGGGCATAGGGTCGCTCCGTGGAGAGGGAGACGGCGCGATCGGAGACGACGGGATCGACGACGGACGGCGGTGACGGGTCCGACGCCTCCTGGCTCGACCGGCCCGAGGTCGCGGTGGCCCGCCGTCGGACGCTCCGGGTTCTTCTCGTCGCGCAGGTCCTCGGGTCGCTCGGCATCGGCGCCGCACCGTCGATCGGCGTCCTGCTGGCCCAGGAGGTCACCCGGTCGGAGGCCTGGGCCGGCATCGCGCGCGCGTCGGTGACCATCGGGGCGGCGCTGCTGGCGCTCCCGCTCGGCATGCTCGCCGCACGGCACGGGCGTCGTCGTGCGCTGACCCTCGCGTGGGGCGCGGCGGCGGTCGGCGCCGCGCTGCTCGTCGTCGCCGCGGCGACCACGTCGGTGCTGGTGATGGTCGTCGGGATGATGGCGCTCGGAGCAGGGTCCGCCGCCGGTCTGCAGTCGCGTTTCGCGGCGACGGACCTCGCCGTCCCCGCGCACCGCGCTCGCAGCCTGTCGCTCGTCGTGTGGGTCGGGACTCTCGGCGCGGTGCTCGGGCCGAACCTCGGGATCCCGGGCAAGGCCGTCGAGACGCGGCTCGGTCTGCCCGCGCTGTCCGGCGCGTTCGTCATCGGTGCGGTGCTCCTGACCGTGACGGCGGCGACCGTGTGGTTCAGGATGCGGCCCGACCCGTTGGAGGTCGCCGCCGAGCACCGCGCCACCGCTCCCGCCACCGGCCCCGCGCCGTCACCGGTGAACCTGCGCCGGGCCCTCGGCGAGATCCGCCAGGTGCCCGACGCGAGGTTCGCGCTGGCGGCCCTGGTCCTCGCGCACGTCGCGATGGTCTCGGTCATGACGATGACGCCGGTGAGCCTCGCGATGCACGGCCACTCGATCACGATCGTCGGCATCACGATCAGCGTGCACGTGCTCGGCATGTACGCGTTCGCCCCGCTCGTCGGGTCGGCTGCGGACCGGTTCGGCCGGATGCCGGTGATCCTCGCCGGTCAGGGCGTCCTCGCGCTGTCCGCGCTCCTCAACGTGGCGGCGCCGTCGTCGGCCGGTGTCGTCGTCGTGGGACTGTTCCTGCTCGGTCTCGGCTGGTCGATCGTCACCGTGCCGGCCTCGACCATGCTGTCGCAGTCGGTGCCGGCCGCGTCACGCCCGCTCGTGCAGGGCGCGGGCGACTCGGCGATGAACGCCGCGGCGGCGGTCGGGGCGATCGGGTCCGGGGCGATCATGGTGGCTCTCGGCTTCGCGTGGCTCGCCGGGATCTCCGGCGCGCTGGTCGCGCCGGTCCTGTGGCTCGCGGTGCGGCGCTCGCGCGCCGCCCGGCGACCGTCAGGGACCGGGTCCGGGCCGGTGGCCTTGCGCCGTCGCGCGGCGTGAGGTCTCCTGGGTCCATGCCTCTTGTCGGAGAGTACGAGCCGGGCACCACGGCGTGGGCCCGCGAGCAGGTCGAGCTGTACGAGTCGTCGGGCGGCACCCAGGGGCTGACCC
>JAKBFW010000017.1 GCA_021833345.1 Pseudomonadota bacterium
TGGTGGGCGATACTGGGATCGAACCAGTGACCTCTTCCGTGTCAGGGAAGCGCGCTACCGCTGCGCCAATCGCCCATGCTGCCTTGCGAGGTGGAGATGGGATTCGAACCCACGTATACGGCTTTGCAGGCCGCTGCCTAGCCACTCGGCCACTCCACCGCGAGAACCCTGCCTGAGAGCCCGAAAGCCCACGGGCAGGCGAATCTCCGAGCGGACGACGGGATTCGAACCCGCGACCCTCACCTTGGCAAGGTGATGCTCTACCACTGAGCCACGTCCGCACGACACGTCGCGCGGACCGCCGTATCCGGCCACCCGTGCTTGGTGCGCGTCCCAGACTGTAGCCGACCGAATCCGGGTGAGTCCAACCGGCTCGCGGGAGCGGCGAGCCTGCCGGTCGTGTCCGACGGGTAGGTACCGTGTGGGTGTGTCGACGGGACAAGGCGCGACGAGTGCGGCCGACGTCGCAGGTCAGGCCTGGTTCGCCGGGCGACGGGCGACGGAGGTGGTCGAGTGCGTCGACTTGCGCACCGAAGCGTCGCGCGTCGCAGCCGGGGGCTTCTGGGCGGTCGTCGGCGACTTCTCGGGTGAGGTGCGGGCGTGGCGGTTCGCTTCGGTCGCGAGGGATGGCCCGGGCGACACCGGCACCGATCGTTCGATGCGGGGTTCTCGCGGCGATGCGACCGGAGCGGCCGCTCCGGTGTGGCGCGGCCCGGGGCCCGACACCTGGTCGACCTCGCTGGATCAGGCCGCCTACCTGACCGCGGTCGACGAGATCCGCGCCACGATCCGCGAGGGAGGGGTCTACCAGGCAAACCTCTGCCGCGTGCTCGAGGCGCCGCTCGACGTCGCTCCGGACGGTTCCGAGCCATCCGCCGAGGCCCTGTCCGCGATCGTGGGCGCCGGCAACCCGGCTCCGTATTCCGGTGGAGTCCATGTGCCCGCGGCGAGCGGGTTCCGGCCGGTCTGGGTCGTCACGGCGTCGCCCGAGCTGTTCCTGCGGCTGGACCACGGCTTCCTGACGTCGGGTCCGATCAAGGGAACAGCGTCGTCGGCCGCCGGGCTCACCGCCAAGGACGAGGCGGAGAACGTCATGATCACGGATCTGGTGCGCAACGATCTTCAGCGCGTCTGCGTGCCCGGGACGGTGGAGGTGCTCGACCTGCTCTCGCTCGAGCGGCATCCCGGCCTGGTTCATCTGGTCTCCCGGGTGCGCGGACGCCTTTCCGGGCAGGTGGCGGCGTCCCCAGACCTGTGGGCGCAGATTCTCGGTGCGACCTATCCGCCGGCCTCTGTCTCGGGGGCACCGAAGGCCGCAGCCCTGTCGGTCATCGATCGTCTCGAACCTGTCGACCGAGGGCCGTACTGCGGCGTGGTCGGGTGGATCGACTCCGACGCGGGTCGAGCGGAGCTTGCGGTCGCGATCCGGACGTTCTGGTGGGACGCGTCGAGGCACGGCTCACGCGGCGCGCTGCGCTTCGGTACCGGGGCCGGGATCACCTGGGGAAGCGAGGCGGGCGCCGAGTGGGCGGAGACCGAGCTCAAGGCGCACCGACTCGTCGCGCTGTCATCCGGCGTGCCGGTCGACGATGCGGAAGACTGGCCGTCGTGATCCGATGCCGGGCGTGGCTCGGAGTGTGCGGCGATCAGGGCGAGGCGGAGGCGAGCGGATGACGGCCGGCGTGGTGATCTGGACGGGCGGACGACTGATCGACCCGGGCGAGCTGGTGGTGACGGCGGTCGACCACGGCCTCACCGTCGGCGACGGGGTGTTCGAGACCTGCGCGGTGGTGCGGGGTCACGCGTTCGCGCTGACGCGGCACCTGCGGCGGCTGCAACGATCAGCGGCGGGCCTGGGTCTTCTGGCTCCGGACGAGGACCAGATCCGTGACGGTCTTCGGGCGGTCCTGGGCGCAGCCGGGGACGGCGCCGGTCGGGTGCGGGTGACCGTGACCGCAGGTCCGGGCCCGATGGGCTCGAATCGCGCCGCACCGGGGGAGGGCCGCCCCACGGTGATCGTGGCCGCCGCCCCTGCAGTCCGTCCGGTGCGCGCCCGAGCCGCGCGTGTCCGGTGGGTCCGGAACGAGCGGTCCGCCGTCGCCGGACTGAAGACGACGTCGTACGCGGAGAACGTGGTCGCGCTGGCCGCGGCGGCCGCGCAGGGCGCTGACGAGGCGATCATGGCCAACACGGTCGGTGACCTCTGTGAAGGTACTGGCTCGAACGTCGTCGTCGAGGCGGGCGGAGCGCTCGTGACCCCGGCGCTGTCGAGCGGGTGCCTCGCTGGCATCACGCGCGAGCTTTTCCTCGAGTGGGCCCCGGAGGCCGGGATCGTGGTCCGTGAGGCCGGGCCGGGTCAGCTGCCGTTCGCGGTGCTCGACGACGTCCTCGCGGGACGGGCGCAGCTCGCTCTGACCTCGAGCACGCGCGAGGTCGAGCCGGTCTCGTGGCTCGACGGGACCGACGTGCGTGTCGGTCCTGTCAGTCTCCAGGCGCAAGCGATGTTCCGGGCCCGTGCAGAGGACGATCTCGATCCCTGAGAGGCGCCGCTCGTGCGCGACGTGACTCGGGCCCCGACCGACGCGGCTGGGGCCCTCGTCACGTGTGCTCAGGCGGTGAGCAGTGCGGCGATCAGCGCGCTGATCTCCGGATCCATCTGGTCGCTCTCGTTGCCGAAGGGAACGAGAGCCTCCGTCTTGGTGATGAAGCGCTCGAGCGGCTCGGCAGGCGCGGCGAGGAGCGCGTTGCCCTCGACCCCGTTGAGTGAGATGAGCACATAGTTCCGGTCCTCGTCGCGCCAGACCTGGACGTCGCCGGTGCCCGCGCACGAGTCCTGGTCCGCTTCGAGCCCCTGAGCGATCAGCTCACGACCGAGCAGCCATGTCGACATGGTGTGCGAACCCGTGAACACCGCACGGACCGTGTAGGGGTCGCAGACCCGATAGGACAACTCGGCCAGGACCGGCATGACGCTCTCGTCCGGACCGATCAGCTGCATGGTGATGATGTCGACGATGTCGGGCGCACCTGGTGTCATGTCCGGCGTCCTCCTCACGGTCGACACATCATGCCAGCAACGATCGTGGATCGGTGGCGAGATGCGCTCACTCGATCGGTGGAAACGAGCACGTGGCTGCCCGGTTCGGAATATCGGTCCCGCTTCGGTAACATCCTCAGAAGCGTCGTCCCGGTGAGCGTCTCGCCGGGACCGACGGGCGATTGGCTCAGTGGTAGAGCGCCTCGTTCACACCGAGGAGGTCACTGGTTCGAACCCAGTATCGCCCACGTACCTGACTCTCGGCCAGACGTACGGCCGGGAGTCATCTCCGTTCCAGGGGTGAATTTGCCCCGCATCCGTGCAGGTCAGCGGTCCGTTTCGGCATGATTCAACCTGGTTTGTCCGGATGTGGGGGCGATGAAGTCCACCCGTTCGGCTCTATGGCGCGATTCGGTGCTCGGCCGGGCGGGCGACGCGAACCGATGACGGCCGGACCTCGGTAGCATCGACCTGCGTGCCGGCCGGTGCGTTCACGATCACGAGGAGGCCATCGACGTGCCCGCACCGGAGCAGCTGACCATCACCGTCGAGGGGACCAGCACCCAGGTGGCACCGGGGGCGACGGCTGCGGACGTGTTCACCGGTCGGCGCGAGGTCGTCGTGGCATTCGTCGACGGGGTGCTGACCGATCTCTCCGCACCCCTGGTGGACGGGGCCGTCGTCGAGCCGGTCACGATCGACTCACCCGAGGGCCTTCAGGTTCTGCGCCACTCGGCTGCGCACGTCCTGGCGCAGGCCGTTCAGCAGGTCAACCCGCAGGCCAGGCTGGGTATCGGCCCGCCGATCACCGACGGCTTCTACTACGACTTCGACGTCGAGACCCCGTTCACCCCGGAGGACCTCAAGGCTCTCGACAAGGTGATGGCGCGCATCATCAAGGAGGGGCAGACCTTCCGCCGGTGGGACGTCACCGAGGAGGAGGCGCGCGAGGCCCTTGCCGCGGAGCCCTTCAAGCTCGAGCTGATCGGCCTCAAGGGCACGCCGGGGGCCGAGGCCGACAGCGCCGGTGTCGAGGTCGGTCTCGGCGGGCTGAGCATCTACCAGAACGTGCGACGTGGCGGTGAGGTCGCCTGGCAGGACCTGTGTCGGGGACCGCATCTCCCGAGCACTCGCCTGATCGGCAACGGCTTCCAGCTCATGCGATCCGCGGCGGCCTACTGGCGCGGGTCCGAGAAGAACCCCCAGCTGCAGCGCGTCTACGGGACCGCGTGGCCGAGCAAGGACGAGCTCCACGCATACCTCGATCGGCTGATCGAGGCCGAGCGCCGCGACCACCGTCGGCTGGGCAGCGAGCTCGACCTGTTCTCGTTCCCCGACGAGATCGGATCCGGGCTGGCGGTGTTCCACCCCAAGGGCGGCATCGTGCGGATGGAGATGGAGGACTACTCGCGCCGCAAGCACGTCCAGGCCGGCTACTCGTTCGTCAACACCCCGCACATCACGAAGGCCAGGCTCTTCGAGACGTCCAAGCACCTCGACTGGTACGCGGACGGCATGTACCCGCCGATGCGGCTCGACGCCGAGTACCACGAGGACGGCACGCTCAAGCGCGAGGGTCAGGACTACTACCTCAAGCCGATGAACTGCCCGATGCACAACCTGGTCTTCGCCTCGCGAGGCCGCTCGTACCGTGAGCTGCCGCTGCGGCTGTTCGAGTTCGGCACCGTGTACCGGTACGAGAAGTCGGGCGTCGTGCACGGCATGACCCGCGCGCGTGGCTTCACCCAGGACGATGCCCACATCTACTGCACGCGCGACCAGATGCGGGACGAGCTCGGTTCCCTGCTCACGTTCGTGCTCGACCTCCTGCGGGACTACGGCCTCGGTGAGTTCTACCTCGAGCTCTCGACCCGGGACCCCGAGAAGTCCGTCGGCGACGACGCGACCTGGGACGAGGCGACCCAAACCCTGCGCGAGGTCGCGACGGCGTCCGGGCTCGAGCTCGTGGACGACCCGGGCGGGGCCGCCTTCTACGGGCCGAAGATCTCCGTCCAGGCCAAGGACGCGATCGGCCGGACCTGGCAGCTCTCGACGATCCAGCTCGACTTCTTCGAGCCGGAGCTGTTCGAGCTCGAGTACACGGCGGCCGACGGGAGCCGTCAACGGCCGGTGATGATCCATCGTGCACTGTTCGGGTCGATCGAGCGCTTCTTCGCGATCCTCGTCGAGCACTATGCCGGCGCCTTCCCCGCGTGGCTTGCGCCCGTGCAGGTGGTCGCAGTCCCGGTCGCGGAGCCGTTCAACGACTACCTCGCGGACGTCGTCGCCCAGCTACGGGCCGAGGGGATCCGCGCCGAGATCGACGTCAGTGACGACCGCTTCGGCAAGAAGATCCGCAACGCGAGCACCCAGAAGGTGCCGTTCGTCCTGATCGCCGGTGGCGAGGACGTCGAGGCCGGTGCGGTGTCGTTCCGCTACCGCGACGGGCACCAGGACAACGCCGTGCCGGTTGCAGAGGCGGTGGGCCGGATCGTGGCCGCCGTGCGCGATCGGGTCCAGGTATGACCTGTCCGGCGATCGGCGCCTGACGGTGGCTGAGCACGAACCGTGCCCCGAGAGCGCGGACGGCTTCGCTGGTGACCCGGACGGGTTCCAGCGGCTCTGGACGCCGCATCGGATGGTGTACATCGGGGGACAGGACAAGCCCGCCGACGACGCCGCCGGCGCCGGCTGCCCGTTCTGCCGCGTCCCCGGGCTGTCCGACGAGGACGGGCTCGTCGTCGCGCGGGGGACGGTCGCGTACGTGGTGATGAACCTGTACCCGTACAACTCGGGTCACGTGCTGGTGTGCCCGTACCGGCACGTGGCCGACTACACCGATCTGTCGACGGACGAGACGGGCGAGGTCGCCGAGCTCACCCGGACCGCGATGGCGGTGCTCAGGGACGTCTTGGGGCCTGCCGGTTTCAACATCGGGATGAACCAGGGCGCGGTCGCCGGCGCCGGGATCGCCGCGCACCTCCATCAGCACCTGGTGCCCCGGTGGGGCGGCGACTCGAACTTCCTCCCGATCGTCGCCCGCTCCCGGGCGCTCCCCGAGCTCCTTGCCGACACGCGCGCCGCTCTCGCAGCGGCGTGGCCGGTCCCGTCGGTGCGCGCCACTGAGAGAGGATGATCGAGCAGTGCTGAAGCGACTGCGGGCAGTCATGACCACGATCTGGACGCCGCTGGCCGACCTGCTCCTCCGGCTCGGCGTCTCCCCGGACGCGGTGACGATCTCCGGGACCGTCGCAGTGGTCCTCGCGGCCCTGTGGCTGTACCCCACCGGGCACCTTCTCGCCGGCAGCCTCGTGATCACGGTGTTCGTCCTCGCCGACTCTCTCGATGGCGTGATGGCGAGACGGTCCGGCCGCACCGGCAGCTGGGGTGCTTTTCTCGACTCGACGCTGGACCGGTTCGCCGACGGCGCGATCTTTGCGGGGCTCGTGCTCTGGTACACGGGCACCGGGAGTGACCGGACGACGGGCGTCCTCGCCCTGGTCTGCCTCGTGATCGGCTCGATCGTGCCGTACGCGCGGGCGCGGGCCGAAGGGCTCGGGATGACCGCGGCCGTCGGGGTCGCCGAGCGCGCCGACCGGCTCGTCGTCGTCCTCACCGCGACGGCACTCGTCGGCATGGGGCTGCCGCGTGCCGTTCTGACGGTGGCGCTCGGCCTCCTCGCGGTTGCCGGCCTGATCACGGTGTTCCAGCGCATGCAGACGGTCCGGGCGCAGGTGGCTGCGGCTGCCCGGGCACCCGGTCAGGCCGAGGCATGAGCGGAGGTTCTTGGTTCAGCCTCGCCTGGCGCCTCGGGGGTCGGGCGCCCGAGGGCGTGGTGCGCGCTGTGGGAGCTCTCGTCGCCGACCTCACCTGGCTCCGTCACGGGAAGGCCGTCCGCCGGCTCGAGAGGAACCTTCAGCACGTCCGGCCGGCTCTCTCACGTCGGCGCCTTCGGGCGCTCTCCCGTGCGGGCATGAGGTCCTACATGCGCTACTACGGCGAGGCGTTCACGCTGTCGTCGCTGAGCCAGGAGCAGCTCGCGGCGCGCGTGCGGACCATCGGCGAAGACGACCTGCGCCTGGTTCTCGGCCGCGGTGCGAGGGTGGTGATCGCCCTCGGTCATCAGGGGAACTGGGACCTCGCGGGGGCGTGGGCGACGCAGCACCTGGCGTCGGTGACCACCGTGGCGGAGCGACTCGAACCGGAGGAGGTCTTCCGGGAGTTCCTGGCGTTCCGTGAGGCGCTCGGGATGACGATCTTCCCGCTCACCGGCGGGCGTGACGTCTTCCGTGAGCTGCTGCGGGCCGTCGGCAGCGGTTCCGGAGCCGGTCTCGTGCCGCTCGTGGCGGATCGCGACCTCACGCACCGTGGCATCGAGGTCTCGCTCTTCGGGGCTCCGGCGCGCGTCGCCGCTGGGCCTGCGGCTCTCGCGGTCTCGACCGGGGCGCCGTTGTTCGCCGCATCGATCTGGTACGAGCGGCTCGTCGGTGAGCGTCGCCGTCGCGCCGCTTCGCCCTGGGGCGTCGTGGTCGCGTTCCGACCGGTCGCGACGGCGCCCGAGAGCCTGCCTCGCGCCGAACGGGTCGTCGTGACGACTCAGGCGTGGGTCGACGAGGTCGCCGCCGGCATCGCCGCGCACCCGGAGGACTGGCACATGCTCCAGAAGGTGTTCGTGGCCGACCTCGACCCTGCGCGGGACGCCGCGCTCGCGACGCCCGCCGCCGATGGCGGTGGTGGGGACAGATGAGGGCCGATCAGCGGCGCTTGAGGATCGGGATCGTCTGTCCCTACTCGTTCGACGTCCCGGGCGGCGTCCAGTTCCACGTGCGCGACCTGGCCGAGTCGCTGATCGCGCGTGGGCACCAGGTCTCCGTCCTCGCGCCGGCGGACGACGACACCCCGATCCCCGGGTACATGACGTCCGTCGGACGTGCGATCCCGGTCAGGTACAACGGGTCGGTCGCGCGGATGACCTTCGGTCCGCTCACCGCCGCCCGTGTGCGCCGGTGGTTGGCAGCTGGTGAGTTCGACGTGCTCCACCTCCACGAGCCGGTGACCCCGAGCCTGGGGATGCTCGCGCTGTGGATCGCGGACGGCCCGATCGTCGCGACCTTCCACACGGCTCTGATCCGATCCCGGCCGCTGCAGATGGCGTATCCGCTGGTGCGTCAGAGCATGGAGAAGATCTCCGCCCGCATCGCGGTCTCGGAGGACGCCCGCCGGACGTTGATCGAGCATCTCGGGGGCGATGCCGTGGTCATCCCGAACGGCGTGTACGTGTCGAACTTCCGCGATGCCGTCGCGGACCCGCGCTGGGTCGGCACGTCCGACGCCCCGACGATCGCGTTCCTCGGTCGTCTCGACGAACCGCGCAAGGGGCTTCCCGTCCTCCTCGGGGCCGTGTCGGAGGTGCTGATGCGTCATCCGGGAGCGCGGTTCCTGATCGCGGGCCGGGGCGACACCGGCCCCGACGATGCGCGCGAGCTGCTCGGGGACGATGCGCGCGCGGTTGAGTTCCTCGGGCCGCTCACCGACGAGGACAAGGCCGCGTTGCTCAGCTCGGTCACCGTGTACTGCGGACCGCAGACCGGGGGGGAGAGCTTCGGGATCGTGCTCGTGGAGGCCATGAGTGCCGGTGCCTGCGTCGTCGCGAGCGATCTGGGCGCGTTCCGTCGTGTCCTCGAGGACGGCGCGGCCGGCGTGCTGTTCGCATCGGGCGACAGCCACGCGCTCGCTCAGACGCTCGTCGCGACGCTCGACGACCCCGAGCGTCGCGCGGCGGTCGTCGAGCATGCGGGCCGAGCAGTCGTCCGGTACGACTGGTCCTCGGTGACGACCGAGGTGCTCACCGTGTACGAGATGGCCGTCGCGACCCAGGGGGCGACGAGCGTGCGTGAGGACCCGACGTCCGTCCGCGGGCACCGTGGTCTGGGCGCCGGCGCCAGGGGCTCACGCAGATGAGCGCATCGGACGTCGCCCTGCTCCTGGTCGCGTTGGTCGCACTGCTCGCGTGGTCGGCCTGGGTCGCGGCGTCTCGACTCGACCGCTTGCACCGCAAGGTCGCTGCGCTCCGTGCGGTCCTCGACACCCAGCTCGTCCGGCGTGCGTCGGCTGCGGCCGAGCTCTCGGCGTCCGGGCTGCTCGACCCGGTCAGCGCGGTGCTCGTCGGGGAGTCGGCGTGGGCCGTCCTGGCCGCCGGGGGACTGGACGACGACGAGCTCGCCCGACTGCTGCCGGAGCACTCCGGCGAGAGCGTGCCTGCCGCCGTGGCTGTGGTGACCGATGGCCCGGTGCTCGACCGCGGTCTCGCCGAGAGTGAGCTGTCGGCGACCCTGCGCGCGGCTCTCGACGACCCCGACGAGGTCGCCATCCTGTGGGCGGAGCCCGGCGGTGATGCGCTCCTGGGCTCGCTGTCCGCCGCGTGGTACCGCGTGCAGCTCGCGCGGCGTTTCCACAACGAGGCGGTCGCGCAGTCCCAGCGGATGCGCCGGACGTTCATGGCGCGCGTGCTCCGGCTCGCCGGTCACGCCGCCGTGCCGCAGACGGTCGAGCTGGACGACGGGTGGCCGGACACCCTCGGTCGGCCGGGTTCCGGCATCCAGGCGGACGGACCCGAGGCAGAGGCGTCGGTCTAGGATGGCCGCACCGGGCCGGCGAGGTCTCAGGCGCGGGACACCCCTCCTCTTCGATCAGTGAGGTCTGCAGTGAGCAGCGAGAACACCGAGTCCGTCGTCGGCACAGCCAAGGTCAAGCGCGGCATGGCCGAGATGCTCAAGGGCGGCGTGATCATGGACGTCGTCACCCCCGAGCAGGCGAAGATCGCCGAAGACGCCGGTGCCGTCGCGGTCATGGCTCTCGAGCGGGTACCTGCAGACATCCGGGCCCAGGGCGGCGTCGCGCGGATGAGCGACCCGGACCTGATCGACGGGATCATCGCCCAGGTCTCGATCCCGGTGATGGCCAAGGCGCGCATCGGTCACTTCGTCGAGGCGCAGGTCTTGCAGTCGCTCGGCGTCGACTACATCGACGAGTCCGAGGTGCTGACGCCGGCGGACTACGCGCACCACATCGACAAGTGGCGCTTCACCGTGCCGTTCGTGTGCGGAGCGACCAACCTGGGCGAGGCCCTGCGCCGCATCACCGAGGGCGCGGCGATGATCCGCTCGAAGGGTGAGGCCGGCACGGGTGACGTCTCGAACGCCACGACGCACATGCGCACGCTCCGCGACGAGATCCGCCGTCTGACGACGTTGCCCGAGGACGAGCTCTACCTCGCGGCGAAGGAGCTCCAGGCTCCGTACGAGCTCGTCAAGGAGATCGCGGTGGCCGGGAAGCTGCCCGTCGTGCTCTTCACCGCGGGCGGCATCGCCACCCCGGCCGACGCCGCGATGATGATGCAGCTCGGTGCCGAGGGCGTGTTCGTCGGCTCCGGCATCTTCAAGTCGGGCAACCCGGCCCAGCGTGCCGCGGCCATCGTGAAGGCGACCACGTTCTACGACGACCCTGACGTGATCGCGAACGTCTCGCGCGGACTCGGCGAGGCGATGGTCGGCATCAACGTCGATGACGTGCCGGTGCCGCACCGGTTGGCCGACAGGGGCTGGTGACAGCGGCCTCGGCAGGAGCGACGCCCGGGCTGGGGTCGGACTGGGTCCCGGGCCCGGACGGGCTGCTCTACCGTCGGGCCGCCCGGGTGATTCTTGTCGACGCATCGGACCGGGTCCTGCTCCTGCGAGGCCACGACGTCGACGAGCCGTCGCGCACCTGGTGGTTCACGATCGGTGGGGGAATCGACGCGGGCGAGGACGCCAGGTCGGCCGCGGTACGCGAGCTGCGCGAGGAGACGGGGATCGAGATCGCCGCGGCGGTCCTCGTCGGCCCTGTCGTGACACGGTCCGCCGTCTTCGACTTCTCTGCCCGGACGTGTCGCCAGGACGAGGAGATCTTCCTCGCCCGGTTGGACCTGCACGGCGTGCACGAGGACGAGATGAGCAGGGCCGGCTGGACCGACGTCGAGCAGCAGATCCTCGACGAGCTGCGCTGGTGGCACCTGGACGCCCTCGCCGCCGTGACCGAGGAGGTCTTCCCGGAGGGGCTCGTCGACCTGGTGCGCGGGCTCCTGGCGGGCTGGGACGGGGTGACTCGCCACCTCGGGTCGTCGGAGCCGACCGGTCGGTAACCTGCGCGTCATCTGCGCCGGGTAGCGTCTGAGCGTGCCTGTCTCCACGTCTCCTGTCGTCCACATGCAGCGCTCCGGCATCCGTACGCTGATGGAGCTCGCCCTGCGCGACCCCGACTGCTTGCGACTCGAGATCGGCGAGCCCGACGTCCCGACCCCGCCGCACGTCGTCGAGGCCGCCGCTGCCGATGCGCGCGCGGGGCACACGCACTACACCTCGAGCGTCGGGTCGCCCGAGCTCCGCGCGGCCCTCGCCGACACGGTGTCGGCCGCGACCGGGACCGCCGTCCGTCCCGACGAGGTGATCGTGACCCATGGGGCGATGCACGGGCTCGCGATGGCGATCAACGCGACGATGGGACCCGGCGACGAGATCCTGCTCCCCGACCCGGAGTTCCCGAACTGGCGGATGGCCGCGGTCGCGGCGGGCGTGGGCGTCGCCACCTATCCCGCCCGAGCCGCGTACGGGTTCGTGCCGACCCTCGAGGACATCGAGGCGGCGATCACCACCCGGACCAAGGTGATCCTGGTCAACTCGCCGAACAACCCGACCGGTGCGGTGTACCCCGCGGAGCTGCTGGCGGGCATCGTGGCGCTGGCCCGGCGGCACGACCTGTGGGTGTTCTCGGACGAGTGCTACGAGTCGATCACCTTCGGCGTCGCCCACCGGAGCCCCTCCGTCTTCGACACGGACGCGCGGGTGATCGCGTTCCACAGCTTCTCGAAGACGTACGCGATGACCGGCTGGCGTCTCGGCTACGTGGTGGTGCGCGACCCGGTCGTGGCGGGCCTGTTGGGGCAGGTGGCCGAGGCGACGATCGCCTGCCCGTCCGCGATCAGCCAGCGCGCGGCACTGGCGGCGCTCACCGGCCCGCAGGGGGCGGTGCGCGCCGCGGTCGACTCCTACCGCGAACGTCGGGACGCGGCGATCGCGCTCCTGACGACCCGCGGGATCCCGTGCGCCCGGCCGGACGGTGCCTTCTACCTCATGGTCGACGTCTCCGCCGCCGTCGCGGACGGCCAGGAGTTCGCGAAGCGGCTCGTCGCGGAGGCGCACGTCGCGGTCGCGCCAGGCGAGGCCTTCGGACCCGGGGGAGCAGGGATGGTCCGGGTGTCGCTCGCGAGCGAACGGTCGATCCTGCTCGAGGGGCTCTCCCGGCTCGCCGACCTGGTCGACGCGTGGGGCGGCGCGGCGGATCGCGGCGTGGTCGTCGGCGCTCGTGCATGAGCGCTGCTCCGTACGATGTCCCGGTGGGTCCGACGATCGGGGTGCTGGCGCTGCAGGGTGACGTCCGTGAGCACGTGACGGCTCTGGAGGCGAGCGGCGCACGCGCCGTCCTCGTGCGCCGGGAGCGCGAGCTCGAGGGGCTCGACGGGATCGTGCTGCCGGGTGGGGAGTCGACGACGATCGACAAGCTGCTACGGGCGTTCGAGCTGGCGGAGCCGCTGCGCGACCGCATCGCCTCCGGGCTCCCTGCCTATGGCTCGTGCGCCGGGATGATCCTGCTCGCGGATCGCGTGCTCGAGGGCATCCCCGGGCAGCAGACGCTCGGCGGGCTCGACATCACCGTTCGGCGGAACGCCTTCGGACGGCAGGTCGACTCGTTCGAGACCGACCTGACGATCGAGGGCATCGACGACAGCGCGACGCGTCCGATGCACGCGGTCTTCATCCGTGCGCCGTGGGTCGAGGAGGTCGGCCCGGCGGCGACCGTGCTCGGCGCGGTCGCGACAGGTCCCGCCGCCGGTAGGATCGTCGCGGTGCGCCAGGGTCGACTCGTGGCGACCTCCTTCCACCCGGAGGTCACCGGCGACACGCGAGTGCACCGAATGTTCGTGCGGATCGTCTGCGAGAGCCTCTGAGTCCGTCCCGGTGCCGTCGGCGCACCCGGGAGTGCGTCGGGCCTCGACCGGACGGCGAGGAAAGGGACTGAGCGATGTCGGGTCACTCCAAGTGGGCCACCACCAAGCACCAGAAGGCTGTTGTCGACGCCAAGCGCAGCAAGCTCTTCGCGAAGCTCGTCAAGAACATCGAGGTGGCGGCGCGCACCGGTGGTGGTGACCTCGCCGGCAACCCGACGCTCGTCGATGCGGTGCAGAAGGCGAAGAAGTCCTCGGTGCCGATCGACAACATCAACCGGGCCGTCAAGCGGGGCTCCGGCCAGGAGGCGGGCGGCGCCGACTACCAGGCGATCACCTACGAGGGCTACGGCCCGGGTGGGATCGCTGTCCTCGTCGAATGCCTGACCGACAACCGTAATCGCGCGGCCTCGGACGTGCGGGTCGCGTTCACCCGCAACGGTGGCCAGATGGCGGACCCCGGCTCGGTG
The DNA here is from genome assembly GCA_021833345.1 of Pseudomonadota bacterium. Classification (GTDB taxonomy): domain Bacteria; phylum Actinomycetota; class Actinomycetes; order Actinomycetales; family Cellulomonadaceae; genus JAJDFX01. The sequence goes on from JAKBFW010000017.1 coordinate 13,547, forward strand.
TCCTACCTGTTCTCCCGCAAGGGCGTCGTGGTGGTGGCGAAGCAGGGCTCGCTGACCGAGGACGACATCCTGATGGCTGTTCTCGATGCCGGCGCGGAGGAGGTCAACGACCTCGGTGACGTGTTCGAGGTCATCTCCGAGGCGACGGACCTGGTCCCGGTGCGCGAGGCGCTGCAGTCCGCGGGGATCGACTACGACTCGGCGGAGAGCCAGTTCGTCCCGGCGACCCAGATCGAGGTCGACGTCGACGGAGCCCGCAAGATCCTGCGCCTGATCGACGCCCTCGAGGACAGCGACGACGTGCAGAACGTGTTCGCGAACTTCGACGCCTCCGACGAGGTCCTCGCGGCACTCGACGAGGAGTGACGCCGCCTCTGCGCGCAGGGTCGACGCTGTGACACGGATCGGGTGGCTGTGTCGCAGCTGCTCGGTCATCGATCGGCCTGCGATGCTGACGGCGTGCGCGTCCTCGGAGTCGACCCAGGCCTGACCCGGTGCGGTCTCGGCGTGGTCGACGGCTTGCCTGCTCGGAAGGTGCGACTCGTCGCGGTCGGCGTGGCGCGGTCGGCTCCCGGTGCCGACATCGACCAGCGGCTGCTTGCCATCGCGACGGAGATCGACGCGTGGATCGAGGCGCACGCGCCTGACGCCGTCGCGGTCGAGCGGGTGTTCGCCCAGCACAACCTCAGCACGGTGACCGGGACGGCTCAGGTGGCCGGGGTGGCGATGCTCGCTGCGGCGAGGCACCGGATCCCGGTCGCCCTGCACACCCCGAGCGAGGTCAAGGCGGCGGTGACCGGATCCGGCCGTGCGGGCAAGACTCAGGTGCAGGCGATGGTCGCGCGGATCCTCGGACTCGACGAACGACCCGAACCGGCCGACGCGGCCGATGCCCTCGCACTGGCGATCTGTCACCTCTGGCGTCCCGCCGGGGCCGTCGGGGCCCCGCAGCGCGCGCCCGGGTCGATGACCTCGGCGCAACGGGCATGGGCGGCGGCGGAGCAGGCGGCGCGTCGTGGCTCGCGCGCGTGAGGGCTCTTGCTAGCCTTGACCGCGTTCGTACACCTGTTCGGGCGCGCGATGCCGGTCCGGTGGTCGCAGCAGGGTCTCGGGCGTGTCGGCCGGGCCCGTCCGACCGTCCCGGTGGTGCGCAGCGCTCACGATGAGGAGGCCCGATGATCGCCTCGGTCCGCGGAACGGTCCAGTCGGTCCGGCTCGACGCAGCGGTGGTCGAGGTGGGCGGCGTCGGCCTGCTGATCCACGCGACGCCCGCGACGTTGGCCACCCTGGGGATCGGTGCGACGGCGTCCTTGGCCACGGCGCTGCTGGTCCGGGAGGATGCGCTGACCCTCTTCGGCTTTGCCGACGCAGACGAGCGCGACGTCTTCGAGACGGTGCAGACGGTGAGTGGTGTCGGGCCGCGGCTGGCCCTCGCGATGCTCGCCGTCCACAGCCCGGACGCGCTGCGGCGCGCGGTGCAGGACGAGGATCTCGCCGCTCTGAAGCGCGTGCCGGGCATCGGGCACAAGGGGGCTCAGCGGATCGTCCTCGAGCTGGCCGGTCGGCTGGGCGCGCCCGCGTCCCCTGTGTCCGACGGTGTCGCGCGTCACGGCGACGGCGGCGTCGCGGGCGACGCGGGGGCGAGGCCGCGCGAGCAGGTGACGGATGCCCTCGTGGGTCTCGGTTGGACACAAAGGGCGGCACATGACGCGGTGACCGGGGTCGCCGACTCGGTCGAGGCCGCGGGCGAGGTGCTCGAGGTCGCGTCGCTCCTGCGTGCGACGCTGCGAGCCCTCGGCGGCGGTCGTGGCTGAGGACGTCGTGAGCGACCTCGATGGGCTGGACACGAGGCGGACGTCCACGCCGGACGTCACGGCCGGCCGGGAGCGTGACGAGATCGTCACCGAGCGGGTCGTGCGGCCCGGCGCGGACGACGTCGAGCGCGCGGCGGAGGCAGCGCTGCGCCCGCGCAACCTCGACGAGTTCGTCGGTCAGCGGGTCGTCCGTGACCAGCTGTCTCTCGTGCTGCACGCCGCCCTGGGTCGCGGGCGCGCGCCGGACCACGTCCTGCTCTCGGGACCTCCCGGGCTGGGGAAGACCACCCTGGCGATGATCATCGCGGCGGAGCTCGGGACCTCCCTGAGGATCACCTCCGGCCCGGCGATCCAGCATGCCGGCGACCTCGCCGCGGTGCTGTCGTCGCTCGAGGAGGGCGAGGTGCTCTTCCTCGACGAGATCCATCGGATCGCCCGGCCGGCGGAGGAGCTGCTGTACGTCGCGATGGAGGACTTCCGGGTCGACGTCGTCGTCGGCAAGGGGGCGGGGGCGAGCGCGATCCCCCTCGCGCTGCCACCCTTCACGGTGGTCGGGGCGACGACGCGTGCCGGGCTGCTCCCGGCGCCCTTGCGCGACCGCTTCGGCTTCACCGGGCACCTCGACTTCTACGCCGACGACGAGCTCGAGCGGGTGCTCGTGCGCTCCGCTGGGTTGCTGGGCATCCGTCTCGACGCCGACGCCGCCGCCGAGATCGCGTCACGTTCGCGGGGGACGCCGCGGATCGCGAACCGCCTGCTGCGGCGGGTGCGCGACTGGGCGCAGGTGCGCGGAGACGGCCGGCTCTCCCTCGCCGCCGCCCATGCCGCGTTGGAGGTCTACGAGGTCGACGTCCTCGGACTCGACCGCCTGGACAGGGCGGTCCTCACCGCCTTGTGCACCCGGTTCGGCGGTGGACCGGTGGGCCTCACGACGCTCGCGGTCGCGGTCGGGGAGGAGCCGGAGACGGTCGAGACGGTGGCCGAGCCGTTCCTCGTGCGCGAGGGGTTGATCGGCCGGACACCGCGCGGGCGGGTCGCGATGCCGGCCGCATGGGAACACCTCGGGCTCGAGGTACCGCCGTCGGCCGGGCTGGGTACGCTGTTCGGTTGAGCCGCCTGGCCGGTGCTGGCGGTTCGCGTCGGGTGAACACCGCCGGTCGGCCGACAGTCGGTGCCGCGTGGCGCGGCCGTGCACGTTAAGGTACGCAAGGCCCGACACCGAGACGACGGCCGACACCACACGAGATCCGGAGTGCGACACCGTGGGAAGCAACACCAGCCTGTTTGTGATCCTTGTCCTGGGCGTGGGCGCGATGTTCCTGCTGTCCCGCAACCAGCGGAAGCAGCAGAAGGCCCAGCAGTCGTTCCGCGCCAACCTTGCGGTCGGACAACAGGTGATGACGGGCTCGGGGATGTTCGGCGAGGTGGTCGACGTCGACGGCGACGAGATCACCATCGAGTCCACGCCGGGTAACCGGAGCCGCTGGCTGCGCGCGGCCATCGCGAAGGTGATCGAGCCGCCCACGGAGGACGAGGCTGACGACGACCTCGACGACGTGGACGATGAGGACATCGAGGTCCCCGACGACCTGTCCTCGCTCGACGACGGCCCTGCGGCGCCCGAGCCCGACACGGAGGATCCCGGACACAAGTAGGCTGGCCCGGGCCCGCCGTCGAGCGTCGGGCGCCGTCTGGACCCCACGTCTCCCTTGATCGGGAAGCGTGCGCGCACGAGAGAAGAAGATCTGTTGGCTGCCAATTCCCGTGGTTCCCGTCCGGTCCGGACCTTGGTGACCCTCGGAGTCCTCATCGTCGCGCTCTTCGCGGCCATTGCCGGCGGGGTGCAGTGGTCGAACGGGACCACCGCGCCGAAGCTTGCCCTCGATCTCGAGGGCGGCACACAGATCATCCTGACCCCGACGACGACGGACGCGTCGAAGGTGACCAGCTCGACGATCGCCCAGGCCATCGACATCATCCGACAGCGTGTGGACTCGTCCGGTGTCGCCGAGGCGCAGATCACCAGCCAGGGCGGCAACAACATCGTGGTGGCGCTCCCCGGCAAGCCGAGCGAGGCGACGCTGAACCTCGTGCGCGAGTCCGCGCAGATGCGGTTCCGCCCGGTTCTGATGACGGCCGCACCCACACCGACCGCGACGGCGACGCCCGGCTCGGGGCCGACGGTCGCGCCGACGCTCAGCAGCACGCCTCCGGCCGCCGGGACGGACCCGAGCGACCTCTCGTGGGTGACCCCGGCTCTGCAGGCCCAGTACGACGCGCTCGACTGCACCAAGCCGTCGAACCTCGTGGGTGGCGGCGGTGACGACCCGAAGGTCGGCCTGGTCGCGTGCGCCAAGGACGGATCGGCGAAGTACGCGCTCGGACCGGTCGAGATCGAGGGCACCGAGATCACGAACGCGAGCTCGGGACTGAACACCGTGAACGGCGTCGTGACGAACGAGTGGGTCGTCAACATGACGTTCAACTCCGCAGGTAGCGCGCAGTTCGCCAAGACGACGGCGCGGCTCGCGAAGTTGACCGCACCGCTGAACCGGTTCGCGATGGTTCTTGACAGGTTGGTGGTCGAGGCGCCGTCCGTGAGCGAGGTCATCCCGAACGGTCAAGCGCAGATCTCCGGCAGCATGACCCGGACCTCGGCCGCCACCCTCGCCAACCAGCTGAACTTCGGTGCGCTTCCCTTGACGTTCACCGTGCAGAGCGAGGAGCAGGTCTCCGCGACGCTCGGGACCGAGCAGCTGCAGAAGGGGCTGCTCGCCGGGCTCATCGGGCTCGTGCTCGTCGTCGGGTACTCGCTGCTGCAGTACCGGACGCTCGGCTTCGTGACCGTCGCGTCGCTGGCGCTGGCCGCGGTGATCTCGTACGGCGTGATCACGTTGCTGTCGTGGACGCAGGGGTATCGCCTGAGTCTTCCGGGTGTCGCCGGCCTGATCGTGGCCATCGGTATCACCGCGGACTCGTTCATCGTGTACTTCGAGCGCGTCCGGGACGAGCTGCGTGACGGGCGCACCTTGGTCGGCGCGGTCGACAAGGGCTGGAACCGTGCACGCCGAACCATCCTCGCCTCGGATGCCGTGAACTTCCTCGCGGCGACAGTGCTCTACGTGCTGGCCGTCGGCGGGGTCCGTGGTTTCGCCTTCACCCTTGGCCTCACGACCCTGATCGACCTCCTCATCGTCTTCACGTTCACTCACCCGGTGATGATGCTGCTCGCCAAGACCTCGTTCTTCGGGGACGGGCACCCGGCGTCGGGCCTCGACCCGCGTCGGCTCGGTGTGCGAGGCGTTCGGTACGCGGGCCGCGGCCGCGTGGTTTCAGGGCCCACCGCGGACGGGGCGGTCGTCGACGTCCCCGAGGTGTCGAGCCTCCGCGCCGCCGTCCCGACGCGCACGATCGCGGAGCGGCGCAAGGCGGCTGCCGAGGCTGCGGCCGCGGCTGAGGCAGCCGTGTCCGCCGAAGGAGCCGGCCCCGAAGGCAGGCTCGAGAGTGAGCCGGCGCAGCCCGCCTCGACCGAGAGGAACGAGTCCTGATGGCCGTCGGATTCGCCCAGTGGGGCAACGACCTGTACACGGGACGGCGGTCGTACAACATCGTCGGTCGGCGCAAGATCTGGTTCACGATCGCTGCGCTCCTCGTCACGATCTCTGCGGTGCTGCTCGTCGTGCCTGGTCTGAACCCGGGCATCGACTTCCGTGGTGGTTCCGAGTTCACGATCTCGGGCGTCTCGACCTCGAACCGCCAGGCTGCGGTGGCCGCTGTCGCGTCGATCGACCCGAAGGAGGTGCCGCAGGTGTCCGCGGTCGGCACCTCGTCGATCCGGGTGCAGACGTCGAACCTCGCGAACGCTCAGGTCGAGCAGCTGCGACTGGCACTGGCTGACGCGTACAAGGTGTCCAAGGACAGCGTGGCCAGCTCGTTCGTCGGCCCGTCCTGGGGACAGGACGTATCGAACAAGGCGATCCGGGGGATCGTCGTGTTCCTCATCCTCGTCACGGTCGTGATGGCGCTGTACTTCCGTGCGTGGCGCATGGCGGTGGCGGCGCTGGTCGCGCTCGGCCACGACCTCATCGTCACGGTGGGGCTGTACGCGGGGATCGGGTGGGAGGTCACGCCGGCAACGGTGATCGGATTCCTGACGATCCTCGGGTACTCGATCTACGACACGGTCGTCGTGTTCGACAAGGTCCGCGAGAACACCCAGGGCGTGCTCGATCAGACCCGGTTCACCTATGCGGAGCAGGCGAACCTCGCGGTGAACCAGACCTTGGTGCGCTCGATCAACACCACGGTCGTCGCCCTGCTCCCGGTCGGCTCGATCCTGTTCATCGGGGCGTTCATCCTCGGTGCGGGCACGCTCCGCGACATCGCTCTGGCCTTGTTCGTCGGCCTCGTCGTCGGGGCGTTCTCGTCGATCTTCCTGGCGACCCCGCTCGAGGTCGCGCTGCGGATGCGTGAGCCGGCGATCGCGGCGCACGACGCGAAGGTCCTCGCTGCACGAGCCGCGTCCGGTGACGAGGTCGGTGCGACGGTTGGCGCGCTCTCCCATGCCGTCCAGCTGCTGCCCGGAGAGCATCTGGGCAACCAGGCTCAGCCAAGACGACGCAAGCAAGGACGGCGGTGACGACGATGGCAGACGTCGACCTCGCGACGCGGTGCGCCGCACGCGTACGGGACGTCCCGGACTACCCCTCGGCAGGTGTGGTGTTCAAGGACATCACCCCGCTTCTCGCCGACGGACCGCTCTTCGCCGAGGTCGTACGCCACATCGCGTCTTACGCGCAGGGGAGGGTCGACCTCGTCGCCGGGATGGAGGCGCGCGGCTTCATCCTCGGCGCCCCGGTCGCTGTCGCCCTCGGCGCCGGGTTCATCGCCGTGCGGAAGGCGGGGAAGCTGCCCGGGCCGACGCTTGCGGCCGAGTACGACCTCGAGTACGGTTCCGCCACCGTGGAGCTCCACCCGTCCACGATTCGCCACGGCGATCGGGTGCTCATCGTCGACGACGTCCTGGCGACCGGCGGCACGGCGGAAGCGACCGTGAAGCTGCTCGAGTCGGCCGGGGCTGAGGTCGTGGGTCTCGCCTTCCTGCTCGAGCTCGACGCTCTCGCGGGACGGGACCGTCTTGCCGGGGTGAGGTTGGACACGCTCCTCCACGTGGCCTGACGTCCGCGCACCGTAGACTTGGTCGGATCAACCCCTGGCGTAGGGTCGCGCGACAGCGACCGTGGTCGGGGCGTGATGGACGAGTGAGCGGGGGAGGCGCGCATGAGTGAGAACACGGTCACTCCGAGCGAGATCGACGCGCGCACCGAGCCGCAGGCGACGACCGGGCGGGTGCGGTCACGACTCGTCCGGTTCGGCGCCCGGGGCACGACGGGGTCACCCGTCCTCGAGCCGCTGCTCCAGGTGATCAGGGCGAATCAGCCGAAGGCCGACCTGTCGGTCATCGAGCGCGCCTACGGCGTGGCCGAGCAGGCGCACCGCGGACAGCTCCGCAAGAGCGGCGACCCGTACATCACCCACCCGGTCGCCGTGGCCACCATTCTCGCCGAGCTCGGCATGACACCGTCGACGTTGGTCGCCGCGCTGCTGCACGACACGGTCGAGGACACCGACTACTCGCTCGAGGAGCTCCGCGCCGACTTCGGGCCCGAGGTGGCGATGCTCGTCGACGGTGTCACGAAGCTCGACAAGGTCACCTTCGGAGAGGCTGCGCAGGCCGAGACCGTCCGCAAGATGGTGGTCGCGATGTCGCGCGACATCCGCGTGCTGGTGATCAAGCTGGCGGACCGGCTGCACAACGCACGCACGTGGAAGTTCGTGCCGGCGGAGTCTGCGCAGCGCAAGGCGCGCGAGACGCTCGAGATCTACGCGCCGCTGGCTCACCGTCTCGGCATGAACACGATCAAGTGGGAGCTCGAGGACCTCTCGTTCGCGATGCTCTACCCCAAGGTGTACGACGAGATCGTGCACCTCGTGTCCGAGCGGGCACCGGCGCGCGAGGAGTACCTGGCGGTCGTGCGCGAGCAGGTGTCCGCAGACCTGCGCAACGCGAAGATCAAGGCCGTGGTCACGGGCCGCCCCAAGCACTACTACTCGATCTACCAGAAGATGATCGTCCGCGGTCGCGACTTCGCGGACATCTACGATCTCGTCGGCGTCCGGGTCCTCGTGGACAGCGTGCGTGACTGCTACGCCGCCCTCGGTTCCTTGCATGCGCGATGGAACCCGGTCCCTGGCAGGTTCAAGGACTACATCGCGATGCCGAAGTTCAACCTCTACCAGTCCCTGCACACCACGGTGATCGGGCCCGGCGGCAAGCCGGTCGAGATCCAGATCCGCACCCACGACATGCACCGTCGCGCCGAGTACGGCGTCGCGGCGCACTGGAAGTACAAGGAGACGACCAAGGGCCACCCTGCGGTCACCGACTCGGCCGGCAACGACATGACATGGCTGCGTCAGCTGGTCGACTGGCAGAAGGAGACGGCAGACCCGAGCGAGTTCTTGGACTCCCTGCGGTTCGAGATCGCGGGCGCCGAGGTCTACGTGTTCACCCCCAAGGGCGACGTCATCGCGCTTCCGGCGGGGTCCACGCCGGTGGACTTCGCCTACGCCGTGCACACCGAGGTCGGTCACCGGACGATGGGTGCGCGGGTCAACGGGCGACTCGTCCCGCTGGACTCGACCCTGGAGAACGGCGACGTCGTGGACGTGTTCACGTCCAAGTCGGAGAGCGCAGGGCCCAGCCGCGACTGGATGACGTTCGTCAAGAGCCCGCGCGCCCGTAACAAGATCCGGCAGTGGTTCTCCAAGGAGCGCCGCGAGGAGGCGATCGAGCACGGCAAGGACGCCATCGCGAAGGCGATGCGCAAGCAGAACCTGCCCATCCAGCGGCTGTTGTCGCACGAGGCGCTCGTCGCGCTCGCCAACGAGATGCGCTATGCGGATGTCTCGGCGCTGTACGCGGCGATCGGCGAGGGGCAGGTCTCGGCTGCGACGGTCGTGCAACGGCTCGTCCAGTCGATGGGTGGGGAGCCCGCCGCCGAGGAGGATTTGGCGGAGGTGGCGCGACCCGGGCGCACGGGTCGTCGAGTGCGATCCGGTGATCCGGGTGTCGTCGTCAAGGGCGTGGACGACCTGTGGGTCAAGCTCGCGAAGTGTTGTACCCCGGTGCCCGGCGACGACGTCATCGGGTTCGTCACCCGCGGCAGCGGGGTCAGCGTGCACCGGACCGACTGCGTGAACGTCGAGAGCTTGCGCTCCCAGCCCGAGCGGATCGTCGAGGTCGCCTGGACCTCTGGCGGGTCCGGGTTGTTCCTCGTCCAGATCCAGGTCGAGGCACTGGACCGGAGCCGTCTCCTCTCGGACGTGACGCGGGTGCTGTCGGACCACCACGTCAACATCCTCTCGGCCACGGTCTCGACGTCACGCGACCGGGTCGCGCTCTCGCGGTTCGTCTTCGAGATGGCCGAGCCCTCACACCTCGCGTCCGTGCTCGCGGCGGTCCGGAAGGTCGAAGGCGTCTTCGACGTCTACCGGATCACGGGTTCACGCAACGCGGACGAGCCGGCCATCAGGGTCTGACGTCTGACCCTGGCTCGCGCCGCCGGAGGTCACGGTGCGACGAGCCGTGCGAGCACCTCGCGCGCCGCGCGGAGGCCACGTTGACCTGTGAGGTGGGTCAGGGCGTCGAGCGCCTTGCGTGGGTCGAACCCGAGATCGGCCAGGGCATCGAGCTCGATGAGCAGCGTCGGGTCGGTCGGCGCACCCCATCGGGCAAGATCGAGCCCCGTGCGCTGGACCGACGTCACCCGCACGCCGCCGAGGTCGTCGAGATCGACGCGAGGAAGTGGGCACTCGCGCGTCCGCCGTGAGGGGTCGGGAGCGAGCCGTCGGTGGCCGGGCTCGACGAGCAGGTCGAGAGTCGTGGGAGGAGTCAGTCCCGTGTGCACCCACGCCGCCGCCGACCGACCGACGACCGCACGTGCTGGGACCTGCGAGGCGAGGGCGCGGGCGCGTTCGACCGGGCCGGGCGGCCGGTCGGCCCGGACGGCGAGGTCTCCCCAGACGTGCTCAAGAGCTCTCTCGCGCAGCAGCACCTGCCACCCGATCGGGCCGACGTCGTCGCGGAGCACGACGGTCGACGGGTCGGGCGGTAGCGGCAGCAGCCAGGCCAGGGGAGAGGTCACGCCCCTAGGTTCCGCGCCGGTACCGCTCCCGGTGCACGACGCCATCCAGTTCTGTGGACAGTCGGCGCTCGTGGTGAGCTGGGGACGGAACTGAGGGCGGACCCGGTTGCGGCCGTGCGGCGCTCGTCAGAGCTGAGTACGGGTCGATGCGCGGCGGCCCTTCACCGCACGCGTGATCAGGACTCGCGAGCCGCGCGCTCGACCTGTTCGAGCCACGACCGCCGTGCATCGAGGGCGGCCTGAGCCTCGGCGGTCTTGCGCGCGTTGCCCGACGCCTCGGCCGCCGCCAGGTCGGCCTCGAGGCCGGCGATGGCAGCCTGGAGCTGCGCGGCGGCGCCCTCGGCTCGCGCGCGCGTCTCCGGGTTGCTGCGCGTCCAGACCGCCTGGTCGGCGTCACGGATCGCGGTCTCGACCGCGCGCAGGCGTGCCTCGATGCGCTGGATGTCGCCGCGAGGAACCTTGCCGGCTCCATCCCACCTGTCCTGGATCGCCCGCAGGGTCCGCTTCGCGGCCGCCAGGTCCGTGAGGGGGAGCAGCTGCTCAGCCTCGGCGAGCAGCGATTCCTTGATGTCGAGGTTGGCGCGGAACTCCGTGTCCGTCGCGGTCGCGGCGTTGTCACGCGCGGCGAAGAACGTGTCCTGGGCGGCGCGGAACCGGGCCCAGAGCGCGTCGTCGTCGTGCCTGCTCGCGCGACCGGCGGCCTTCCAGTCGTTCATGAGATCGCGGTACGCGCTCGCCGTCGCCGCCCAGTCGGTCGAGGTGCTGAGCGCCTCGGCCTGCGCGACGAGCTGGTCCTTGACCGTCTTGGCCTGCGAGTTCCGCTGCTCGAGCTCGGCGAAGAAGTGTCGCCGCTCGCGGTCGAACGTCGTGCGGGCGTGGCTGAAGCGCTTCCAGAGCGACTCCTCGAGCGGTCGGTCGAGTCGCGGGCCGGTCCGCTGCGATTCCTTCCACTGGTCGAGGAGGACGCGGAGCTGTTCGCCGGCCGGGCGCCACTGGATCCGCTCCGGATCGGTGCCGGAGATCCGCTCGGCCGCCTCGACGATCTCCGTGCGCACCTTCAGCGCGGCGTCCTTCGCAGCGGCCCGTTCGCCATCGACGAGCGCGCGTCGCTCCAGAGCGATCGGGCGCAGGGCGTCGAGGCGTTCGCGAAGGGCGTCGAGGTCCCCGACGGCGGCGGGCTCGGCGAGCTCCTCGGTCAGCCTGGCGAGGGTCTGGTCGATCTCCTTGATCGCGAGGTCGGTCGCCGTCAGGCGCGTCTCGAAGACCACGACCTTGGCGTGGAGGTCGAGGAAGCGGCGCACGTACAGCGCCAGCGCGTCGTCGCCCGACGCACCGGGGAACTGGCCGACGGCGCGCTCGCCCGCGGACTCGCGGACGTAGACCGTGCCGTCGTCGTCGACCCGCCCGAAGGTCGCTGCAAGGGCAGCCTCGGCGGCGTCCGACGGGGCCGGGACCGGAACGACGGCAGGTCGAGCGGGGGCGACGGACGACGGGGTGGCCGACGGTGGACGGGGCACGGCTCGGGGTACCGGACGCGGTGTCGGGTGCGGCACAGGTGCTGGCACGGATGTGGTCGCGGGTACGGGTGCGGGGTCCGGTGCGGGCGCTGCGGGCTCATCGCTGCCGGGCGCGTCGGCCGGATCGAGGGTGACCGCGTCGTCACCCTCCTCAGGAGTCTCGAGAAGCTCCGTCGACCCGTCCGGAGCCTGCTCGTCGACCATGGTCTCCGTGACGGGGGTGGTGGCGTCGTTCTCGGTCACTTGACCTCAACTCCTTCGATGGTGACCGGGGTCGTGGGGGCGCCGTCTGAGCTGCCGTCCTTCACGCCCGCGGCCGCGACTGCCTGGACGACGCCCAGACCAGATGTGATGTGGCCGAACACGGTGTAGCCACCGGCGGAGTCCGCCGGGATGGTGGAGTCCTGGTACACGAGGAAGAACTGGCTGCCCATCGACGACCCGTTGCCGGAGGTGCGGGCCATCGCGATCGTCCCGGCCGGGTACAGGTTGTTCGCGGGCGCGTTCTCGATCGGCCCCCACGTGTATCCGGGACCGCCGGTGCCGGTGCCGGTGGGGTCGCCGCACTGCAGCACGAAGATGCCGGCCGTCGTCAGGCGGTGGCACGGCGTGGACGTGAAGAAGCCGTGCTGTGCGAGCGAGACGAAGTTTGCGACGGCCTGAGGTGCCGCGGCGCCGTCGAGGGAGATCCCGATCGAGCCTGCCGACGTGGTGATCGTGCCGGTCCACAGACGGGCCTCGGCGAGGGACGGGGACGGGAGCGTGTACGTGGCGGTCGGGCTCGGCGAGGCCGCCGGAGCCGTCACGTTCGAGGTGGGTGGCGTCAGGGGCGAACCACCGTTGCGTGCGCTCGAGATCGCAGCGCCGACACCGAGGGCGACAACCAGGAATCCGACGACCGAACCGGCGACGACCTGCTGGCGACGCTTGCGCGTGCGCGCGGCCGCCTGCCGACGCTGCCACTCCTCGTAGCGGCGGTGCGCGTAGTCGCGCTCGCGCTTGTTCGGGGACACCCGGTCTCCTCCTCGTCGACGGCTGCGGCGGTCAGCGACGGACCGCGTGCACGGCCCGCACGGGGCCGAGCACAGTCTAGGCAAACGCGAGCCGCGGACCGCGCCGATCACCGGTTCCTGTGGCACCGATGACGTCACGCGTCCGGCGCACGGGCCCCGGCGGCGCCTCGGTAGGGTGGCGGGGTGCCCTCTCCCCTCTCGCTCCGCACCGTCGTCGCGCCGGTGTTCGGGGCCAACTGCTACGTGCTCTCGGCGCCCGGAGGCGCGTGCGTGATCGTCGACACCGGCGCCGGCACGGCACAGGACGTCGTGGCCCTGGTGCGCACGCACGCCCTGAGGCCGGTCGCGGTGCTCGCGACGCACGGTCATGTGGACCACACCTGGGATGCGGCCGCCGTGTGCGACGAGCTCGACGTCCCGCTGCTGCTGCACGAGGCCGACGCCTACCGGGTCGCGGACCCGTTCGGCACGCTCGGTCTCGGGGCCTCCGACGGATCCGCAACCGGACCATTGGCCGAGGCGCTGCGCGCCATGGGGATCGACCCACGCAGCTACCGCGAGCCCTCCCGGGTGGTGACCTTCACGACTCGCCCGGGCGTGGCGGACGACCTCGACCTGGACGACCTCGGGCTGCGTGCGCTGCACGCCCCGGGGCACACCGAGGGTTCGACGTTCTACCTCGTCGAGCTCACGAACGGTCCGGCCGTGCTGACCGGCGACGTGCTGTTCGCGGGGACCATCGGGCGGACCGACCTGCCCGGCGGCGACAGCGCGGCGATGGCCAGGACGCTGCGCGACGTCGTCCCTCTGGTCGCGCCGGACGCACGTCTCTTCCCCGGTCACGGTCCGGCGACGAGCCTCGGGGCTGAACGGCGGTCCAACCCGTTCCTGGCAGGATGACGCCCATGGCCCGACCCACCCCGCTGTCCGGATTCCCCGAGTGGTTGCCCGCTGGGCGCGCCGTGGAGCACCACATCGTCGAGACGCTCCGGCGCACGTTCGAGCTGCACGGGTTCGCCGGGATCGAGACCCGCGCCGTCGAGCCGCTCGAGCAGCTGCTGCGCAAGGGGGAGACCTCGAAGGAGGTCTACGTGCTGCGCCGGCTCCAGGAGGAGGCCGGGACGCCAGACGAGCGCTCGGGCCAGCTCGCGCTGCACTTCGACCTCACGGTGCCGTTCGCGCGCTACGTGCTCGAGAACGCCGGCCACCTGTCCTTCCCGTTCAAGCGGTACCAGATCCAGAAGGTCTGGCGGGGTGAGCGACCTCAGGACGGCCGCTTCCGAGAGTTCGTGCAGGCCGACATCGACGTCGTGGGGGCCGGCGAGCTGCCGTACCACTTCGAGGTCGAGCTGCCGCTCGTCATGGCGGAGGCCTTCGCCGCGCTCGCGCCGATCGGCATGCCGCCGGTGCGCATCCTGGTGAACAACCGCAAGGTCGTCGAAGGCTTCGCGCGGGGACTCGGGCTCACCGACGTCGACGCGGTCCTCCGTTCGATCGACAAGCTCGACAAGATCGGCCCGGCTGCGGTCGCCCAGCTGCTCGTCATGGACGCCGGTGCGAGCGACACGCAGGCGTCGGCCGTGCTCGAGCTGGCGTCCGTTCACGGCGAGGACGTGAGCGTCATCGACCGCGTCCGCGCGTTGGCGGTCACCCACGGCGCGACGTCGGACCTCCTGACGACAGGCCTGACGGAGCTCGGCGCCCTGATCGGCGCCGCGAGCGAGCGTGCGCCCGGGATCATCGTCGCGGACCTGAAGATCGCCCGGGGCCTCGACTACTACACGGGGTCGGTCTACGAGACGGTCCTGGTCGGCCACGAGCAGCTGGGGTCGATCTGCTCCGGCGGGCGCTACGACACGCTCGCGTCGGACGGTGCGACCAGCTACCCCGGTGTCGGCCTGTCCGTCGGGGTGTCGCGGCTCGTGTCTCGACTGCTGTCGGTCCCGCTCGTCCGGACGACCCGGGCGGTTCCGAGCGCGGTGGTGGTGGCGGTGACCTCCGAGAACACCCGCGTCGCCAGCGACCGCATCGCGACGGCCCTCCGTGCCCGCGGCATCCCTGTCGAGGTGGCACCGGTCGCGGCGAAGTTCGGCAAGCAGATCCGGTACGCGGACCGGCGCGGCATCCCGTTCGTGTGGTTCCCGGCCGCGGCGGATGACGACGTCCCGTCCGACCAGGTCAAGGACATCCGCTCGGGCGAGCAGGTCGCAGCGGACGCGTCGACGTGGGCGCCGCCGGAGGAGGACCTCTGGCCGCGCGTGCTCCCGGCACACTCGGTCTGACGGGCCCCGGTCCGACGAGCCCCGGTCGCGCTGTCGACCGGAACGGGCGCGGCCGTGCCACGATGCCCGCATGGACGCTGACGCCACCGATGAGCACGACGTCGACGTCCTGGTCATCGGGTCCGGCTTCGGCGGGTCGGTCGCGGCTCTGCGTCTCACGGAGAAGGGCTACCGCGTTGCGGTCCTGGAGGCGGGTCGCCGGTTCGCCGACGAGGAGTTCCGCACGTCCTGGCACCTGCGGACGTTCCTGTGGGCCCCGGTGCTCGGGTGCTACGGCATCCAGCGGATCCAGCTGCTGCGCGACTCGTTGATCCTCGCCGGTGCCGGGGTCGGCGGTGGGTCGCTGGTCTACGCCAACACGCTGTACCGGCCCCTGGCGCCGTTCTTCGCCGACCCGCAGTGGGCGCACCTGACGAACTGGGAAGCCGAGCTGTCCCCCCCACTACGAGCAGGCCCGACGGATGCTGGGCGTCGTCACGAACCCGTCCACGACGCCGGCCGACCGGCTCATGCTCCGGGTGGCGACCCGGATGGGCTGCGAGGAGACGTTCCGGGCGGCCGACGTCGGGGTCTTCTTCGACGAGCCGGGTCGCACGGTTCCCGATCCGTTCTTCGGTGGGGCGGGACCGGCACGCACCGGGTGCACCGAGTGCGGCGGGTGCATGACGGGGTGTCGCGTCGGCGCCAAGAACACCCTGGTGAAGAACTACCTGCACCTCGCCGAGTCGGCCGGTGCACGGGTTCACCCGATGACGACAGCGACCGAGCTGCGGCCGCAGCCGGACGGCAGCTGGCTGGTGAGGACCCGGGGGACCGGGCCCGGCGGCGCGCGCCGGGCGGCCGAGTGGCGCGCGCGCGAGGTCGTCCTCGCCGCCGGTGCGCTCGGGACGCAGACCCTGCTGCACCGCAACGTCCAGGCCGGTCGGCTGCCGCGCCTCTCTCGACGGCTCGGGGAGCTGACCCGGACGAACTCCGAGGCGCTGCTCGGGGCCAGCGCGCCGCGGGTGGACCCGGACCGGGACCTGTCGCGCGGGGTGGCGATCACGTCGTCGTTCTTCACGGACCCGCACACGCATATCGAACCCGTGCGGTACGGCCGCGGTTCGAACGCGATGGCCCTGCTGCAGACCGTCCTCACGCGGGGCGCGCCGCGGTGGCGTCGGTGGGCGCTCGTCGCGTCGGGCTACGCCCGGGAGCTCGCGAGGCGACCGGTGACGACCGTGCGCGCGCTGTCGCCGTACCGATGGAGCGAGCGGACGACGATCGCCCTGGTCATGCAGGCCCGGGACAACTCGTTGACGACCCGCTGGGTGCGGGGACCGTGGGGTGGGCACCTGTCGAGCCGTCAGGGCCCGGGCGAGCCGAACCCGACCTGGATCCCCGACGGTCACCGCGCGGCGACGCTGCTGGCGGAGGAGCTCGAAGGTGTGCCGGGCGGGAGCTGGGGCGACCTGGTCAACATGCCGATGACCGCGCACTTCCTCGGCGGGTGCCCGATCGGCGCGACCCCGCACGAGGGCGTGATCGACCCGTACCAGCGCGTGCACGGCTACCCGACGCTGCACGTGCTCGACGGCGCGGCGGTGACCGCCAACCCCGGCGTGAACCCGTCCCTGACCATCACGGCGCAGGCCGAGCGGGCATGCGCCTTCTGGCCGAACGCGGCCGACGCCGACCCGCGGCCTCCGCAGGGTCGCCCCTACGTCCGGCTCGACCCGGTGGCGCCCGTTCGCCCGGTCGTCCCCGCCGGGGCGCCCGGTGCCCTGCGTCGCTCGCCGGACGGTCGCGGGGGTCCCGGCCACTAAGATCGTCGGGTCGCCGTCCTGGCGTCGCACCGATCCCGGAAGGACCCCTCCGTGCTCCGCACCCACACGGCCGGCTCACTGCGAGCCGAGCACATCGGCCAGACCGTCACCCTCACGGGTTGGGTCGACCGGCGCCGGGATCACGGCGGTGTCGCCTTCATCGACCTGCGTGATGCCTCGGGGATCGCCCAGGTCGTGATCCGTGACGAGGTGGTCGCGCACGGGCTGCGCAACGAGTACGTGCTGCAGGTGACCGGGGCGGTCGGGGCACGCCCCGAGGGCAACGCCAACGACCACCTCGCCACCGGTGCCGTCGAGCTGGTCGCGAGCGACGTCGTGGTGCTGAACGAGTCCGCCCCGCTGCCGTTCCAGGTCTCCTCCGCGCTCGACGAGCACATCGGCGAGGAGGCCCGACTCAAGTTCCGCTACCTGGACCTGC
This sequence comes from Pseudomonadota bacterium, assembly GCA_021833345.1. Lineage (GTDB taxonomy): Bacteria > Actinomycetota > Actinomycetes > Actinomycetales > Cellulomonadaceae > JAJDFX01. The sequence continues at coordinate 30,624 of JAKBFW010000017.1, forward strand.
GCCGGCCTGCGCCCGCCGCCGCACTGCGGCTGCGCTCGAAGGCCAACGGGGCCGCGCGTCGCGTCCTCGACACGCACGACTTCGTCGAGATCGAGACGCCGACCTTGACGCACTCGACCCCCGAAGGTGCACGCGACTTCGTCGTGCCCGCGCGGTTGTCGCCCGGCTCGTGGTACGCGCTTCCCCAGTCCCCCCAGCTGTTCAAGCAGCTGCTCATGGTGGCCGGGATGGAGCGGTACTACCAGATCGCGCGCTGCTACCGCGACGAGGACTTCCGTGCCGACCGCCAGCCGGAGTTCACCCAGCTCGACATCGAGATGAGCTTCGTCGAGCAGGACGACGTCATCCAGGTCGGCGAGGAGGTGCTCGTCGCCCTCTGGGAGCTCATCGGGTACACGATCCCCACGCCGATCCCGCGGATGACGTTCGCCGACGCGATGGCGCGGTTCGGATCGGACAAGCCGGACCTGC
>JAKBFW010000018.1 GCA_021833345.1 Pseudomonadota bacterium
GCGCAGCTGCGGGTCCTGCTCGCGGACTACGCGCGCGAGCGGGGGCTCGTCCCCGGACCCGACACCGAGGTCGGAGCGGAGAAGGTCGGACGATGACGGACGTCCTCAGCGGCGGCGACGCCGCCCGGCACCTGGATCACGACGCTGTCGACTGCAACCAGGCACTCGGAAAGCTCTTCGAGTACCTCGATGCCGAGCTCGGGACGCCCGACTCCGAGCTCATCCGCGCCCATCTCGCCGAGTGCGCGCCGTGCCTCGGTGAGTACGACGTCGAGGTGGTCGTGAAGAACCTGGTCAAGCGGTGCTGTCAGGAGTCGGCGCCGGCCGACCTGCGGCTGCGGATCCATGAGCGGCTGACCATCCAGCACCACCCGCTCGCGACGGACGTCCGGCCCGACGCCTGACCGGTCGCCGATGGCCGCTCGCGGGATCGGGTGCGCCACCTCCGGGTCCTGGCTGTCGGCGCGGCGTGACCGGCGGACGAGATGTGGGACGATGTTCCTCATACCGCAGTGAGGGCCCGGGCTCTCGGTCCCGCGGAGATCCTGAGGAGACACCATGAGCAAGCGTGGACGCAAGCGTCGCGCCCGCAAGGGCGGCGCGAACCACGGCAAGCGCCCCAACGCCTGAGCCGTGAGACGGACGGGCCCGGCATGCACGACGTGCCGGGCCCGTGGCATGTCCGGACACCGACGTCCTGCTGCGTGCACAGGATGGTCGATGGGGTTCAAGTCGACGCCTCGGGGCGCCGATGACCACGGGTGTGAGCGACCAGCCGCTGTCCGTGATCCCGTTCCTCCACGCCCTGGCGAGCACGGGAGGGTCGGACCTGCACTGCAAGGTGGGGTCGTCCCCTCGCGTGCGCGTCGACGGCCGGCTCCGCAAGCTGCAGGTGCCCGAGCTCCGGCCGGGCGATACGGCCCACATGGTCAGCGAGGTGCTGCCGGGCGAGCTGACCGCGACCTTCGCCGCGACCCACGAGGCGGACTTCGCGTTCTCGCTCTCCGGGGTCGGGCGCTTCCGCGTGAACGCGTACCAGGCGCGGGGAACGAACGCGCTCGTGTTTCGGCGCGTGTCGGTCGGCGCCCAGTCGCTCGAGGAGCTCGGACTGCCGGAGGTGCTCGGTGAGCTCGCGCTCGAGCCCCGCGGTCTGATCCTCGTGACGGGGCCGACCGGATCGGGCAAGACCACGACGCTCGCGGCGATGGTCGACCTGATCAACACCTACCGTGAGGTCAACATCGTCACGATCGAGGACCCCATCGAGGTCCTCCATCACGACAAGAAGGCGATCGTCTCCCAACGCGAGGTGCGGCAGGACACCGCAGACTTCTCGGTCGCGCTCCGTGCTGCGATGCGCCAGGACCCGGACGTGATCCTCGTCGGCGAGATGCGTGACCTCGAGACGGTCCGCGCGGCACTGGCCGCGGCTGAGACCGGTCACCTGGTGATGTCGACCCTCCACACGATCGACGCGCAGGAGAGCATCAACCGGATCGTGGACTTCTTCCCGCCGTACGAGCAGAAGCAGGTGCGGACCGCGTTGGCGAACTCGTTGCGGGGGATCGTCTCGCAGCGCCTGCTCGCCAAGGCGAACGGCACCGGACGCCGCGCGGCGATCGAGGTCATGATCAACACGGGGCGTACGGCCGAGGCGATCCTGGACCCGGCGAGCTCCCCGCCGATCGTCGACCTGATAGCGGAGGGTGCCTACTACAAGATGCAGACCTTCGACCAGCACATCTTCAAGCTCGTCGAGGACGGGGTCGTCACGTACGACGAGGCCTGCTCGATCGCGACGAACCCGCAGGACCTGACGGTCGAGCTGCGCGCTGCCGGTCTCATCGACTGAAGCGGATGCGGCGGTGTCGACCGCCGTGCTTGTGGACGTCGCAGACGCGACATATCGTGTTCCCAGGAACGAGATATATCGCGACTGGAGGAGAGTCATGGCCACGGAGTCCTGGGTCGTCGGCGGCCCGCAGATCATCGAGGTCGACGCCATCGCAGCGTTGCGCGTGCAGGTCGTCGGAGGTCGGGTCGACGTCGTCGTGCATGACGACCCGACCGAGACCGGGGCGCGGATCGAGGTTCACGAGGTCGATGGCCGACCCCTCGAGATCTCGTTGTCCGACGGGGAGCTGCGCGTGGGGTACAGCTTCACGCTGGGGGGGTGGGACGGCTTCCTCGACACGTTCCGGTACTTCCGGGAGCGGGACTCGGCCGACGTGCACATCGCCGTCCCCCGGGCGGTCGCCGTCAGGCTCGGAACGGTCAGTGCGGAAGGTCTGCTGTTCGGTGTCCGGAACGACGCCAGCGTCTCGACCGTCTCGGGCAGTCTCGTCACCGACTCGACATCCGGAGCGCTCGTCGCCAACGCCATCTCGGGCGAGATCGTTGTCCGGGCCCACGCCGGCGACCTCCGCCTGACCAGCGTCGCGGGAGACCTGACAGCGTCCGGCGACCTCACGCGCGTGCATGCGAACACGGTCGGCGGCGCTGTGACGCTCGACGTCACGTCGCTGACCTCAGCGATCACCGCGTCGACCGTCGCCGGGGACGTCACCGTGCGCCTGTCGCACGGTCGAGGGGTCGACCTCGAGGCGCGGAGCGTGTCCGGTCGCGTGGTGATCGACGGGCAGGAGCACAAGGGGGCGACCGTCGGTCAGGTCAAGGTCTCCCAGCCGTCATCCAGGGGTGGCACGTGCTACGTCGTCTGCTCGAGCGTGACCGGTCACGTGACGGTGCTGCACGCCACCGAGGTGAGCTGATGCCCCAGGTCTTCGCGCACGGTCAGCTCCGGCTCTACCTCCTCGGGCTCCTCGAGTCCGGGCCGAAGCACGGGTACGAGCTCATCACGGCACTCTCCGACCGATTCGGTGGCACGTACCGACCGAGCCCGGGCACGATCTACCCGCGGCTCGCGCGACTCGAGGAGGACGGCCTCGTCCAGCGGGTCGAGGACGGACGAAAGGGCACCTACACGCTCACCGACGCCGGTCGGCGCGAGCTGGCGGGACGTAGCGCGGACCTTGCCGCGCTCGAAGAAGGGATCGCCGAGAGCGTCCGGTCGCTCGCGGCCCAGGTCCGCGACGACGTCCGGGGCTCGATGGCCGGGTTGCGGGCCGATCTGGCGGCTGCGGCGCAGCAGGCGCGGGCGTCGGCGGCACCGGCGACTGGGTCTGCCGACCCACGGGCGGCGTCGCGGGCCCGACGAGCCGAGGCCGAGATCCTGCTCCAGAGGTTCCGCGACGAGCTGCGCGCGGACCTTCGCCACTCCGACGCGCGGGACGGCATCGGGGCCCTGACGCTCGACACGTTGCGGACCGTTCTGGACAGTGCTCGGACCGCCGTGCGCGCGACGTTGCGCTGAGGTCCCGCGCTGCGCCGCCGGGTCCGGACGTGCGCACACCCGGCTCGAGCGCCCGGGCTCAGGTGGCGTCGTCGGGCAGGCCCAGCCAGTCGTACCACCCCGTGTGGAGCACGAGCCACGCGATCAAGCCGTAACCGGCCTGTCCCGGGAGGACGCCGTCGCCGGACGCGAGGTCGGCGAGCCACTGCTCGTGCGTGACCAGCGGGGTGAAGGTGTCCACGAACGGCACGTGCCGACGCGTCGCGACGTCGGCGTACGCGTGCGACAGCTCGCCGATCTTCTCGTTGTCCGAGGTCTGGCCCGGTGGCGGGCCGACGACGAAGGTCGGGATGCGGCGTGACTCGGCCACGTCGAGGATGTTCGCGAGGTTGAGGCGGCTTCGGGCGAGCGAGAGCCCGGCTCCGACGTCGGCCCGGCCGAGCGCGACGACCAACCTGTTGTCGTGGTCAGGGGCGAACCGCCGCGCGGTCTCCTCGTCCCATCGGTGGCCGAGCGAGGTGCTCGTCTCCCCGGGGACCGCGAGGGTCAAGGCCATCATGGACGGATCGGCAACGGTACGGGCGACGACCCTGCCGACCCACCCGAGGCCCTTGGGGTCACCGGCTCCGGCGACGAGCTCGTCGCCCACCACCGCCAGCCGCAGCGGCACGTCTCCCACGGTCATCACTCCACCCACGTCGATCGGGCCGCAGTCGACCCGCGCTCCAGTCTGGCAGGCGCCAGGACGTCCACCTGCCCGATCGACGGGTGTGGCGAGCGTCGAGCCGTCAGCGGTCGAAGGCCGCCTCGAGGATGGCTGCCTGCTCGCTCTGGTGCTTCTTGGCGGAACCGGAGGCAGGTGAGGCCGATGCGGGACGCGACACCACGCGGATCGTGCTCCCGACGGCGCCGGGCAGCACCATCGAGATGTACGTCCACGGACCCTGGTTCTCCGGCTCGTCCTGCACCCAGACGAGCTGCGCGCCGGCGAACGGTGCGAGCGCCTCGCGCAGCCCTGCGCCGTCGAGCGGGTAGAGCTGCTCGACCCGGACGATCGCCGTGCGGGTGTCGTGGCGTTCTTCGCGCCGGGCGAGCAGGTCCCAGTAGACCTTGCCCGAGCACAGCAGCACCCGGTCGACCGATCCGGCGGTGGCCGCGGCGACCGCGTCGGGGATGATCGGTCGGAAGGTCCCGGACGTGAACTCCTCCACGGGCGACGCCCCGGCCTTGAGTCGCAGCATCGACTTCGGCGTGAACACGACGAGCGGACGGCGAGGCCGCGCGTACGCCTGCCGGCGGAGCAGGTGGAAGTACGACGCCGGTGTGCTGGGCTGTGCGACCGTGAGGTTCTCCTCGGCGCACAGCTGGAGGAACCGCTCGATCCGTGCGGACGAGTGGTCCGGACCCTGACCCTCGTAGCCGTGCGGCAGCAGGAGCACGACGGACGAGTTCTGCGCCCACTTCTGTTCGGCCGACGAGATGAACTCGTCGATGATCGTCTGGGCGCCGTTGACGAAGTCGCCGAACTGGGCCTCCCAGAGCACGAGGGCGTCCGGGCGTTCGACGGAGTAGCCGTACTCGAAGCCGAGGGCGGCGTACTCGGACAGCGACGAGTCGTAGCACCAGAACTTTGCCTGGTTCGCCGACAGGTACAGCAGCGGCGTCCACTCTGCGCCGGTCTCGCGGTCGTGCATCACTGCGTGCCGCTGCACGAACGTGCCGCGACGCGAGTCCTGGCCGGCGAGCCGGACCGGTGTCCCCTCGGCGAGCAGCGACCCGAAGGCGAGGATCTCGCCGTAGCCCCAGTCGATCCCGCCCTCGTGGGACATCTGTTCGCGCTTGGCGAGCAGCTGCACGAGCTTCGGGTGCACCGTGAAGCCCTCCGGTGGCCGGGTGTGCGCAGCGCCGATGCGGGCCAGCACCTCGCCGGTGACGGCCGTCTTCCACCCGACCATGACCCCGGCGTCCTCGAGCTGCGCCTCCGGACGCTCCAGTCCGGCGACCGGCTCGGTCGACGCCGGCAGGACCGGGCCGTCCTCGCGTGTCTCGGCGAACACCCGCTCGAGCTGGGACTGGTAGTCGCGGAGGGCGTGCTCGGCCTCCTCGAGCGTGATGTCACCGCGGGCGACGAGCGTCTCGGTGTAGAGCTTCCGGACCGACCGCTTCGCCTCGATGAGGTTGTACATGAGGGGCTGGGTCATCGACGGGTCGTCGCCCTCGTTGTGCCCGCGGCGGCGGTAGCAGACCATGTCGATGATCACGTCACGGTCGAACTGCTCGCGGAACTCGAACGCGAGCTCGGCGACGCGGACGCACGACTCGGGGTCGTCGCCGTTGACGTGGAAGATCGGCACCTGCATGCCCTTGGCCACGTCGGTCGCATAGTGCGTCGAGCGCGACGACGACGACCCGGTCGTGAACCCGACCTGGTTGTTGATGATGACGTGGATGGTGCCCCCGGTCCGGTACCCGCGGAGCTGGGAGAGGTTGAGGGTCTCGACGACCACACCTTGACCCGCGAACGCGGCGTCGCCGTGGATCAGCACCGGCAGCACGGAGAAGCCGTCGCCGCCCAGGTCGATGCGGTCCTGCTTCGCACGGACGATGCCCTCGAGGACGGGGTCGACCGCTTCGAGGTGCGACGGGTTCGCCGCGAGGTAGACCTTGGTCGTCGCGCCGGACTCGGCCGTGAACGTGCCCTCGGTCCCGAGGTGGTACTTCACGTCACCTGAGCCCTGGACGCTCTTCGGGTCCTGGTTGCCCTCGAACTCCGAGAAGATCTGCGCGTAGCTCTTCCCTGCGATGTTGGCGAGGATGTTCAGGCGGCCGCGGTGGGCCATCCCGATCCCGACCTCGTCGAGGCCGTTGTCGGCAGCCTTCGACAGGATCGCGTCGAGCAGCGGGATGACCGCCTCGCCGCCCTCGAGCGAGAAGCGCTTCTGGCCGACGTACTTGGTCTGGAGGAAGGTCTCGAAGGCCTCGGCGGCATTGAGGCGGCGCAGGATCCGCAGCTGGTCCTCACGGGCGGTTCGGGTGTGCCCGGCCTCGAGCCGCTCCTGCAGCCAGCGGCGATGGCGCGGGTCCTGCAGGTGCATGTACTCGGCGCCGATGCTCCGGCAGTACGAGTCGCGCAGCAGGCCGAGGACGTCGCGCATCTTCGCGCGCGGCTTCCCACCGAAGCCGCCGGTCGGGAAGATCCGGTCGAGGTCCCACAAGGTCAGCCCGTGGTTCTGGATGTCGAGGTCCGGGTGCTTGCGCTGGCGGTAGGCGAGGGGGTCGGTATCGGCCATGAGGTGGCCGCGCGAGCGGTAGGAGTGGATGAGCTCGGCGATCCGGGCGGGCTTGCCGAGCTCGGCGTCCGGGTCGGTGGCCGCGTCGCGGACCCAGCGGACGGGCTCGTACGGCACGCGCAGCGCCGCGAAGACGCGGTCGTAGAAGCCGTCCTCGCCGAGCAGCTTCGTGGCGAGGATTCGAAGGAAGTCGCCGGACTGCGCACCCTGGATGATCCGGTGGTCGTAGGTCGACGTGATCGTCAGCACCTTCGAGATGCCCATCCGGTTGAGCTGGTCCTCGCTGGTGCCCTGGAACTCGGCGGGGTAGTCCATCGCCCCGACACCGATGATCGTGCCCTGCCCGGCCATCAGACGCGGGACCGAGTGCACGGTGCCGATCGTGCCCGGGTTGGTCAACGAGAGCGTCGTGCCTGCGAAGTCCTCGACCGTCAGCTTGTTCGCGCGGGCGCGCCGGACGACGTCCTCGTAGGCGGACCAGAACTGCGCGAAGTCGAGGGTCTCGGCCTTCTTGATGCTGGGCACGAGGAGCTGGCGCGTCCCGTCGGGCTTCGACAGGTCGATCGCGAGGCCCAGGTTCACGTGCGCCGGGGTGACGAAACCGGGCTTGCCGTCCACGAGCGTGTACGCGGAGTTCATCGCCGGCATGGCGGCGACCGCCTCGACCAGGGCGAAGCCGATCAGGTGCGTGAACGAGATCTTGCCCCCTCGACCGCGTGCGAGGTGGTTGTTGATGACGATCCGGTTGTCGACCATGAGCGTTGCCGGGATGGCCCGGACCGACGTCGCGGTCGGGACCTCGAGGCTGGCCTCCATGTTCGTGACGACGCGCGCAGCGGGGCCGCGCAGCCGCTGGGTCTCGTCCTGGGCCTCGACGGCCGGCGCCTCGGTGGCGCGCGTGACGATGGGGATCGCGTAGGACGCGGTGGCCGGCTGGGCGGTGGCGACCGGCGGGGTGGAGGGGGCGTCGGCGGGTGTCGAGGTCGCCTCGGTGGAGGGAGCCGGCGCCAGTGCGGGTGCTGGGCGCGCGGCCGTCGTGGCTGCTGCGACGACCGGAGGACCGTCGGCGGTGCCCGCGCTCGTCGTCGTGCTCCCGTTGCCGTCGCTCTTGTATCCCTCGAAGAACTCCCACCACGCCGGGTCGACGGAGTTCTTGTCCCTGAGGTACTGCTCGTGCAGCTCGTCGACGAGCCACTCGTTCGCGCCGAACTCGGACCGGATCGCGTCCGGCTCTGTCTTCTGGGACACGCGAGGTTCGCCCACTTCCGCCCGCGGCCGTAGACCGCTTCATCGTCGATTACGTCGCGGCCAAGCCTAAGCCCTGACGGGTCGTCCGGCCCTGCCGGGAGGCGTGTCCGACGCCTCGAAGCGTGAACTTTCACTTATCCCGCACTCCTCATCCTGACCAGGGCAAAGACGCGATCCGCGGGCCACCAAGAGAGGGTCCGTGCGGGGTCAGGTGATCGTGCTGAGGAGCGGTGCGTCGCTCGTGAGGGGATCTCGGCGAGGATCGTCAGACCGAGCCCGGCGACCCGTCCGGCGACCCGTCCGGTCGTCGGTCGGGACGGACAGCGGGCAGCTCGAGCCGCATGGTGCATCCTGACGCGGTGTCGGCGACCTCGATGGTCCCGCCGTGCAGGTTCGCCGCCCAGCGCACGATCGAGAGGCCGAGCCCGGTGCCCCCGGTGGATATCTGTCCCGTGATGGCGGGCATGTTTCCGCGTGCGAAGCGCTCGAAGACCTGCTGGCGCTGCTCTCTGGCGATGCCGGGGCCGCGGTCGACCACGTCGATGCGCACGACGTCGCCCACGCGGCTGGCCTCGATCCGGATCGGTTCACCGGGGGGCGAGTGGCGCACCGCGTTGTGCAGCAGGTTCGCGAGGATCTGGTGGAGGCGCTCGCGATCCGCAGGGACGGTGAGCTCCTGGGGCGTCACCTCGACCGGGAACGTCAGTCCCTTGTCGATCGAGACGAGTGCCGCGCTGTCGGACGCCTCCGCGAGGAAGTCGGTGAGCGCGACGTCGGTGATGTCCAGCCCGACCGCGCCCGCCTCGACCCGCGAGAGGTCGAGCAGGTACGCGACGAGCCGCCCGAGACGTTCCGTCTGCGCGAGAGCCACCTGCATGGTGGCGGTGTCCGGTTCGCTGACGCCGTCGACGATGTTCTCGAGCTGGGCCTGGAGCGCAGTCACCGGGGTGCGCAGCTCGTGGGACACGTTCGCGACCATCTCGCGACGGAGCAGGTCCGCGGACGCGAGATCCTCCGCCATCGCGTTGAAGGTGATGGCGAGCTGGCCCACCTCGTCCCGGCTCGTTGCGGTCACGCGCTGCGAGTAGTCGCCGGCCGCCATCGCGCGGGCCGCAGCGGTCATCTCCCGCAGCGGCGACGTCATCCCGCGCGCAAGGATCTGCGTGACCACGAGAGACACGACGATCGCGAGCGGGAACGTCCGGGTCGGGCCGAGATGGTTGTTCAGCCCCACCCAGGTGATGAACGCGGCCAGGGTGACCGTCGCCGCGACGAGGACCCCGAGCTTGATCTTGATGGACCGCAGGCGATCGAGCGGTCGGACGTCCGGCAGTCGCGCCAGGTGCGCCTGCGTGCTCGCGTGGCGCTGGCGGTTCACGTCCCGGTGCCCGCGATGCCCCCGGCCCGTCCGGTGCCGTCCGCCGGCTCGGACGGCTCGAACGCGTAGCCGACGCCGTGCACCGTCCGGATCAGGTCGGCGCCGAGCTTGCGGCGCAGCGCCTTGACGTGGGAGTCGACGGTGCGGGTCCCGCTGGCGTCGACCCAGTCCCACACCTCGGCGAGGAGCCTCTCACGGGTGAGCACCGTGCGCGGGCTCGAGACGAGCGTCACCAGCAGGTCGAACTCGGTCGGCGTCAGGTGCACCTCGGCGCTCCCGCGATGCACACGCCGCTGGGCGCGGTCCACTGCGACGTCCCCGACGACGAGCGGCGGCAGGGACGCGCCCGTCCCGGTGTCGATCTCCGCCGCGCGCGCCGCCCGTTCCTGGCGGCGCAGCAGCGCCTTCGTCCGGGCCACGAGCTCGCGCATCGAGAAGGGTTTGGTCATGTAGTCGTCTGCGCCCACACCGAGTCCGATCAGCATGTCCGTCTCGTCGTCGCGAGCGGTCAGCATGAGCACCGGCACCGGACGCTCCGCCTGGATGCGTCGGCACACCTCGAGGCCGTCCAGCCCGGGCAGCATGACGTCCAGGACCACGACGTCCGGCCGCAGCGTGCTCGCCATGGAGACACCTGCGTGGCCGTCGAGCGCCATCTCGACGCGCCACCCCTCGGTGGACAGCCGTCGGGCGATCGCGGTCGCGATGGCAGGCTCGTCCTCGACGACGAGGACGAGGACGTTCGGGGTGGTAGCGGGCGACGTCACCATGGGCACAGCGTGGCACAACGGCCTGGGACGTGCCCGGACGGTGCGGTCGTGCTCCGTGCGGCGCGTCGGGCCGCGCCGATAGGATGGAGAGACCATGTCCAGCTCACCTCGTGGCCGGCAGGTCCACGCCCCCCGGCGAGACGCGACCAGAGCTGACGACGCCCCACGTGCGCCGGACCCCGTGCCCGTCCCGGCGGTGCCGGTGATCGCGTGCTCGCGCACCGACTCTGCCAGGTGCTGCCCCGGGAGCGTCGGATCGTGACCGAATGGCTCCTGATCGCCCTCGGCGTCGTGCTGACGGTCGGGACCGCGGTCTTCGTGGCTGGCGAGTTCTCGCTGGTCACGGTCGACCCGGCAGTCGCTGACGACCACCCCGGTGCGCACGACCGTCGTGGGCAGGCCGTGCGGAGGGCTCTGACGCACCTCTCGACCGAGCTCTCCGGCGCCCAGGTCGGCATCACCGTCACCACGATCACGCTCGGCTACCTCACGCAGCCGGCCCTCGTGCGGGTCCTCAGCCTGCCGCTCGAGGCGTCGGCGCTCGGGCGGTCGGTCGGCGGCGTGGCGGCGGGAGCGACCGCGCTGGTGCTCGTGAACGGATTCTCCATGATCTTCGGGGAGCTCGTGCCCAAGAACGTGGCGATCAGCCACCCGCTCGGCACCGCGCGGGCGATCGCGCCGGTGCAGCACGCCGTCACCGTCGCGCTGCGGCCGATCATCAGCCTGTTCAACAACAGTGCGAACGGTCTGCTCCGGCGGGCCGGTGTGGAGCCCCGCGAGGAGCTCGCCGGCGGTCGCTCCGCCCAGGAGCTCGTGGCCCTCGTCCGACGCTCCGCCGAGGTGGGGACGCTCGACGAGTCCACCGCGACGCTCGTGACCAACTCGCTCGAGTTCGCCGAGCTCACGGCCGTCGACGTGATGACGGACCGGACGCGACTGGTCGTTCTCCGCCGTGACGCGACCGCGTCCGACGTGGTCGAGCGCGCACGCGAGACCGGGCACTCGCGGTTCCCGGTGATCGGGGACTCGCGCGACGACATCGTCGGTCTGGTGCACCTGCGCCGCGCGATCGGGGTTCCGTACGCACGGCGTGCGGACGTGCCCGCCGCCGCACTGATGGTGGACGCCCCGCGGGTGCCGGAGACCGTGCACCTCGGGCCGCTCCTGGTCGAGCTCCGGGCACTCGGCCTCCAGATGGCGGTCGTGGTGGACGAGTACGGCGGGACGTCCGGTGTCGTGACGCTCGAGGACGTCGTCGAGGAGCTTGTCGGCGACGTCCGGGACGAGCACGATCGACGGCGGAGCGGCTCGACGCGGCGCGTCGACGGCTCGTGGGCGGTGCCCGGTCTGCTGCGCCCGGACGAGCTCACGGAGACGACGGGCTTCAGGATCACCCAGGACGGTCCGTTCGAGACCCTCGGCGGGCTGGTGATGGCGGTGCTCGGGCGCGTGCCGGTCGTCGGTGACGAGGTCGAGGTGGACGGCGTGCACCTCGAGGTCGAGCAGATGTCCGGGCGGCGCGTCGAGCGGCTGCGGGCGAGCGCCGACGGGCCGGGGTCGTCGTGAGCACGGGCACCGCCCTGGCGCTCGGGCTGCTCCTGCTCGCGGCGAACGCCTTCTTCGTCGGCGCGGAGTTCGCGCTCGTGTCCACCCGGCGCAGTGCCATCGAGCCGCTCGCCGAGTCGGGGCACCGTCGTGCGCGCGTCGTGCTCTGGGCCATGGAACACGTGTCGTTGATGCTGGCGTGCGCCCAGCTCGGGATCACGGTCTCGTCCACGAGCCTCGGTCTCGTTGCGGAGCCGGCACTGGCGCGCGTCGTCGCGGGTCCTCTCGAGACCTGGGGGGTCGGGAGCGCCTGGACCCATCCGATCGCCTTCGTCCTCGCGCTGGCCGTCGTCGTCTACCTGCACGTGGTGCTCGGCGAGATGGTGCCGAAGAACCTCGCCGTCGCCGGACCGGATCGCGCGGTGCTCTGGTTCGGGCCGCCGCTGGTCTGGGTGGCGCGCGTCGTCGCACCGCTCATCCGTGTCCTCAACTGGATCGCGAACGGCGCTCTCCACCTGGTGGGTGTGGAGCTGAGGGACGAGGTCGCCTCCGCCTTCACGGCAGAGGAGGTGCACTCGATCGTCGAGCGCTCGCGGGCCGAGGGACTCCTCGACGACTCGCAAGGACTGGTCGCCGGAGCCATCGAGTTCTCCGACCGGACGGCACGTGACGTGATGGTTCCCGTCGCTGCCCTGGTGCACGTGCACGCCGGTGCGACGCCTGACGTCGTCGAGCGCCTCGTGGCGCGGACCGGGTTCAGTCGGTTCCCGGTCGCCGACGCGGACGGCACGATGGTCGGCTATCTGCACCTCAAGGACGTGCTGTACGCCGACCAGGACGACCGCACCGCACCGGTGCCGACCTGGCGCGTCCGCGCTCTCGCGGTCGTGGCACCCGACGCGGAGGTCGAGGACACGCTCGTCGCGATGCAGCGCACGGGGACGCACCTCGCCCGGGTCGACGAGGGCGGGTCGACCGTCGGCATCGTGTTCCTCGAGGACATCCTCGAGGAGCTCGTCGGTGAGGTGCGCGACTCGATGCAGCGCGACCAGCTCTCGTGACCATGGTGCCGGCGGATGCCACCATCACCCGTTCGGGTGGACCGCGCCGGTCGTCAGGACGGTGAGCATCGGAGCGGAGCCGCCCGGTTGCCGATCCAGGACCTCGGGGAGGTTGGTGTGGCGCCCCGAGTCCGTTATGGTTTCGTAACCGCCCCGCTCTGCTGGGCGCCGTCATGGTGCAGGGGTCGGCACCGACGGCATGCCGGGGTCGTGTCCTGTCCTGCGTGGTCCAACCGTCGGAGGTGTCGTGGGGTCGCACTCGCCGCACACCGCGGCCACGGGTGTCCCCCCACGCCGAGAGCGTCGACGGTCCCAGAAGGACGCGCGAACCGCCTCGGGCCCTGTGCGCGGGCGGCTGCTCGCTCGCGGTGGCGTGCTGATGGCCCTCGGGGGCATCACGGTCGGACTCCCTCTCACGCACCACGTCGCGCCGGGTGACGGCACGTTCGTCGGTGGGATCTCGCGCGTCAGCGCGACGGCGATGGAGTACCCGAGCACGCTGCAGGTGATCCTGGCCTCGCGTGCGGTGTCCAGCACGCCTCCGCTCGCGCTCGTCGGTGGCGACCAGGTCGTCACGCGGGCCGAGATCGCTGCGAGCAGGTCTCAGGATCGCTCGGCGCTGCCGGGGTGCGACCCGACCGTCGAGCCGACGGGCGGGAACGGTCAGCTGGACACGGCAGAGCTCTGCACGCTGTGGGACGGAGTGCACCAGCTTCGGGCCGATGCGGCTGTGGCGATCTCCGAGATGGACGTCGCGTTCAAGGCGCGGTTCGGCTCAGACCTGTGCCTGACGGACGGGTACCGCACGCTGGCGATCCAGAAGACGCTCAAGTACGAGAAGGGCGGGCTCGCCGCCGTTCCGGGCACCAGCAACCACGGGTGGGGACTCGCGGTCGATCTGTGCTCGGACGAGACGTCGGGTGCGCCGTGGGAGTGGCTGAACGAGAACGGTGCCGTCTACGGGTGGCAGAACCCGGACTGGGCGAAGCGCGGTGGGAGCGGGCCGCACGAGCCGTGGCACTGGGAGTACACCAAGGGTGTCCAGGACCTCGCGGCGCGACTCGGCTGACGAGTGCGCGTGATCCCCGGGCTCTGACGGGGACGAGCGCGGCGGAGCCTGACGATTCCCGACGCCGCCGCAGCAGGACCGCAGGGTCCCGCCACGGCGGCTCCGCGGTCAGAGGAGCGTCGCACCCCAGACCACCTCGTGCATCTGCCCCGGCTCGAGCCGGACCAACCGGTCCCCGGTACGGAAGGCGTCGGCGATGCACGTCATCGGCTCGGCGGCGACCCCGTTGCGGTTCACACCCGGGATGCCGTCACCTGTGCAGACCTGCCACGTGTCCATCGAGTCGTCCATCCAGACCGCGGCCGTCCGCCCGTCGGGCGCCGCGAGCTGGATCCACGACAGTCCCTCCTCGTCCCGGGTGATGTCGAGGTAGGCGTCGTCCAGGGCGATGCCCGCGAGGGAGCGCGGTGTGCGGAAGTCGAGGTCGCCCGCGGGCTCCGTGCCCGTGGGCAGCAGCCGGTCGTCGGTCGTCACCCGGCTCGCGGCGTCGAGGCGCAGCGTGCACTCGTCGACGGCAGCACCACCCGGGGAGAGCCAGGGGTGGAACCCGGTGCCGTACGGGGCCGCGTGGTCCCCGATGTTGGTGGTCGCGAGGTGGACGTGCAGGCCGGCGACCGAGAGGGTGTAGGTGATCACCGAGCGCAGCTGGAACGGATAGCCCTTGATCGGCACCAGGTCCAGGCCGAGGGTCACGCTGTCGGGCCGCTGCGCGACGCCGGGGACGGGTGTCCACCGCTCCCAGGCCGACAGGCCGTGCAGTGCGGTGCGACGCTCGGGCTCGGTGAGGGGGACCTGGTACGTCGATCCGTCCCACTCGTACTGCCCGTCGGCGAGGCGATTGGGCCAGGGGACCAGGACGGCGCCATGGCTCGCCGGAGGGAGGCCTCCGGCGTCGAACGGCACGATCACGTCGCGGTCGCCGACGGCATACTCGCGAAGTGCGGCACCGACCTCCGTGATGGTCGCGCGCTGGTCGCCGTGGACGAGGCGGTACTGAGTTCCGGTGGGAGGGGGCGTAGTCACGCTCCTACGGTACTGGGATCGGCAGCGCGGTCGGGCGTCGTCGACGCGACCGCAGCGTCGGACATCAGCCCGTTCGTCGAGGTGCCGGCATCGCCACGCTCGAGTCCGCGACGGCGTCGCTCAAGCGGCACCGCTGCGCTAGTGCACAGCCGGCAGCGAGACAGTTCTTTGTGATGACTGTGCCGCGCCTGTGGACAAACGCCTGCGCGATGCCCGCTTTGTCCCTTAGTGTCGGTTTCCGGTCACGGGAGCGAACGGCGGGGAGCGCATGGACAGCACGGCGATGCTCGAGTCCGAGGTCCGTGAGCTGATCAGGCGCCGTGGGCTCGACCCCGTCCGCGATCGCGGCGGTGTACGGACCCTGGTGCGCGACGTCGTCGCGGACTACGACGAACGTTCGGCGCTCGGGGCGGTCCCACCCCTCGTCGACGCGGCCGGCGTCGTCAAGGACCTCGTCGACGCCGTGGCCGGCCTCGGTCCTCTCCAGCGTTACCTCGACGACGACGCGATCGAGGAGATCTGGATCAATGCTCCCGCCAAGGTCTTCGTGGCACGCCACGGCGAGGCCGAGCTGACAACCACGATCCTCACCGATGGCCAGGTGCGCGACCTCGTCGAGCAGATGCTCAAGTCGTCGGGACGTCGGCTCGACCTCTCGAGTCCATTTGTGGACGCCTCGCTGCCGGACGGTGAACGGCTGCACGTCGTGATACCGGATGTCACTCGCCGGCACTGGGCGGTCAACATCCGGAAGTACGTCGTACGGGCCCACCACCTCGACGACCTCGTCTCGCTCGGCTCGTTGACGCCGCACGCCGCGCGCTTCCTCGAGACCGCCGTGATCGCCGGGCTCAACATCCTTGTCGCCGGTTCGACGCAGGCCGGAAAGACCACGCTTCTCAACGCTCTTGCGGGTTCCATCCCGGCCCGGGAACGGATCGTCACCTGTGAGGAGGTGTTCGAGCTCCGCCTCGCGCACCGGGACGTGGTCGCCCTCCAGTGCCGTCAGCCAAGCCTCGAGGGCACCGGTGAGATCCCGCTCCGGCGACTCGTCAAGGAGGCGCTCCGCATGCGGCCGAGCCGCATCCTGATAGGGGAGGTGCGCGAGGCCGAGGCGCTCGACCTGCTGGTGGCGCTGAATGCCGGCGTCCCGGGGATGTGCACGCTGCACGCGAACAGTGCACGTGAGGCTCTCACGAAGATGTGCACGCTGCCGCTCCTGGCGGGTGAGAACGTCTCGGACCGGTTCGTCGTGCCGACCGTGGCCTCAGCGATCGACGTCGTCGTCCACCTGGGGCTCGACCGGCGCGGGTGCCGACGGGTCCGAGAGATCGTGGGTGTCCCCGGTCGGGTCGAGGGTGGCGTCGTCGAGACGTCCGACCTGTTCCACCGTCGGGACGGGGCGCTCGTCCGCGGGGACGGGTACCCGCCACACGGCGAGAGGTTCCACGCGATCGGGGTCGACCTGGCCGCGCTCCTGCGTGGGGACAGGTAGGGCTCGGGGTGGGATCGGTCGTCGGGCTTCTTCTCGGGGCCGGAGTGTTCGCGCTGTGGTGGGCGTGCTGGCCCGCGGCGCCGCACGGCCGCGCCCGGGGCTCGCGGTGGTCGGACCGCACGGCAGACCTCCTGATCCAGTCCGGGGTCGTCGGGGTGACCCCAGCCGGGCTCGTCGGGACCTCGGCAGCGGCAGGGCTCTTCATCGGGATCGCGTCGCTCGGGGCGACGCGTTCACCTGCGATCGCGACGTGCTTCGGGTTCATGGCGGCGACGGCGCCGATGGGTCTCGTCCGCTCGCGTGCGCGTCGTCGTCGCCATCGGCTCCGCGAGGTGTGGCCCGAGGTGGTCGACCACCTCGCATCGGGAGTGCGAGCAGGGCTCGCGTTGCCCGAGGCCGTGGCCCAGCTCTCCGACCGCGGCCCGCTCCCGCTCCGCGACCCGTTCCGAGCGTTCGCCGAGGACTACCGCGCCACCGGTCGCTTCGGCGACTGCCTCGATGATCTCAAGGCCCGTCTGGCCGACCCGGTGGCCGACCGCCTCGTCGAGGCACTCCGGATCACGCGCGACGTCGGAGGCACCGACCTCGGTCGGCTGTTGCGAACCCTCGCGCTCTTCCTGCGAGAGGACGCACGCACCCGCGGCGAGCTCGAGGCGCGCCAGAGCTGGACGGTCAACGCCGCGCGCCTCGCGGTCGCGGCTCCCTGGATCGTGTTGGCGTTGATAGGGACCCGGCCGGAGGCCGCCGAGGCGTACAACACCGTTGCCGGGGCGGTCGTGCTTGCGGCCGGAGCGTGTGGCAGCGTGATCGCCTACCGCCTGATGGTCCGACTCGGTCGGCTGCCCGACGACCCCCGGGTGCTGCGATGAGCCCGCAGGCGTCCGGAGCGGTCGTCGGCGCCATCGGGGGGATCGGCCTCGTGCTCGTGTGGTCGCGCGCGGCGGCCCGTCGGATCACGCTGGACGAGCGTCTGGCACCGTACCTGCGCGTTCAGCCGCGGGGGTCTCGGTTGTTGCGACCACCCGCCGTCCACACCCCGTTCCCGACCGTCGAGAGACTGGTCGCCCCGGTGATGTCCGACGCTCTCCGACTCGTCGCCCGATTCGGCTCGCCGACCGCGGAGCTGCGCCGTCGGCTCGGGCATGCGGGGCGTCCCGAGTCCGTCGAGGAGTTCCGCGCCACCCAGGTCGTCTGGGGTGTCGTCGGGTTGGTCGTCGGGCTCGTACTCGCGCTCATCCTCGCCGCGGCCCGCGGGACGCCGCCGGTCGCGCTCCTCGGCCTCGTCGGAGCCTGTGGTGCGTCGGCCGCGCTGGCCCGGGACCACCTGCTCAGCCGCGAGATCCACCGACGCGAGGCGAGGATCGTCGCCGAGCTCCCGACCGTCGCGGAGCTGCTCGCGCTCGCCGTCGGTGCCGGCGAGGGGCCGGTGGCTGCGCTCGAGAGGGTCGTCGAGACGACTCGTGGCGAGATGGCCGGTGAGCTGTCCCGGACGCTTGCGGATGCGCGGTCGGGCACACCGCTGGCCACTGCGCTCGAGGGTCTCGCCGATCGCACGGAGGTGGCTGCTCTGACCCGATTCGCCGACGGGGTCGCGATCGCGGTGGAGCGCGGGACGCCGCTGGCGGATGTCCTGAGGGCTCAGGCCCAGGACGTGCGCGAGGCCGCCCGGCGAGCGCTGATGGAGACCGGCGGGCGCAAGGAGGTGGCGATGATGGTCCCGGTCGTGTTCTTGATCCTCCCCGTCACCGTCGTCTTTGCCGTGTTCCCGAGTCTCGCGGTGCTGAGTCTGCGCGCGTAGCACGACGACCACCCCGAGAACTGCTCGGGGCTGACAAGAAGGAGGTCACACCATGGCACGGAGCGGCGACGCACGGTGTCGCGACGAGAGCGGGACGCCGGTGCGCCACGGTACGGGCCCGTTACACCTGTGGCGGCGCCACGTCGGAGCCTCGAGCCCGTGTGGTGGCGCAGCGCGGACTCGCGCCGCGCAGGTCTCGGGGGAGTCCGAGCGGGGTGACGTCCCGGGCTGGGTCCTGGTGACGCTCATGACGGCGGGCCTGGTGATCGCTCTGTGGGCGATCGCGGGACCGGCGCTGCAGCGCGTGTTCGAGAGTGCGATCGCGCAGGTCACAGGTAGTCACCCCTGATGTCGTGGGATCTCGTGATGCGGGATCGTCGCGTCACGCGGCCGGGCGCTGCGGTGATGCCACCCGATCGGCATGGCATCGTGCGGCGCCGGCGACGCGGAGAGGACGACTGCGGGTGCCGGGACCGCGGGTCCGCGGTCGTGGACTTCGCGCTCGTCGGCGGTCTCCTCACGCTTCTGTTTGCGGCGGTCCTTCAGCTGACGCTCGCCCTGCACGTGCGCAACACGCTCGTCGACTGCGCGGCTGAGGGAGCGCGGTTCGCCGCGATGGCCGACCGGTCGCCCGCCGACGGCGTTGATCGGGCGCGGGAGCTGATCGCGATGTCGCTCGTTCCGCGGTTCGCCGAGAACATCTCCTCGCGGGAGGTGCTCCTCGACGGGGTCCGCGTGATCGAGGTCGAGGTGGTCGCTCCGGTGCCAGTGGTTGGACTGATCGGGCCGTCCGGGACCATGTCCGTCACCGGCCACGCGCTCGAGGAGTCGGCATGAGCTCGCACCGCCTGGCGACATGTCCGCGGTCGTTCGACGACGGCAACGCGATCGTCGAGTTCCTCGCTGCAGCGCTGCTGCTGCTCGTGCCCGTCGTGTACCTGGCGCTCGTCGTGGGTCGGATCCAGGCCGCGAGCTTCGCCGCCGAGGGTGCGGCACGTGAGGCTGGACGGACTGCCGCGACGGCATCAGTGCTCGAGGAAGCTACCAGGAGGGCGACGATGTCGGTCGAGCTCGCTCTCGACGACCAGGGATTCGACGAGGTCGACCCCACGCGCGCGTTGACGCTGACCTGCTCGACGGCGCCGTGCCTGCAGCCGGGGAGCGACGTGATGACGGTCGTGGCGTTCGATGTCGACCTTCCGTTCGTGCCGGAGTTCGTCCGCAACGTCGTTCCGCTGCACGTCCCGGTCGTTGCGCGGCATGTTGCGCCCGTCGACTCGTTCGCGGGGCGGCCATGAGTCGCGCGGGTGAGGACGACGGGCAGGTGACCCTGCTCGCGATCGTCTTCACGATGCTGGCGCTGCTCCTCGTCACCGCAGTCGTGTCGGCCACGGGCATCCACCTCGAGAGCAAACGGTTGCTCGCGCTCGCGGACGCCTTGGCTCTCGAGGCCGCGGACGAGCTCGAGCCGTCCGTTGTCTACGCCGGGCCGGGGCGTGCGCCGCAGGCAGGGTCGGTGATCTCGCTCACCGACCGGGACGTCGACCGAGCCGTCGACCGGTACCTGCGCGACAACCCGGATGTGGCGGCAGGCTTCGACGGGTTCAGCGTGAGCGCGCGAGCATCCGGCGACGGACGGACGGCGGAGGTCGCCCTCGGAGCGCTCGCACGCCCGGAGATCGTCAGCTGGGTGACGGCTCCCTGGTCGGACGGGATCACGCTCCGGGTCGAGTCGTCGGCTCGCGCATGGTGACGTCGCGCCGGCCCGACTCGCGTAGCCTGGACCCTCGTGGCAGCCACCGACTTCCCGAGCGAGATCCGCGCCCTCCGCGGCACCTTGGACACGATCCGCAAGGTCACCGACCCCGAGGCTCTGACCGCCCAGATCGCTGAGCTCTCAGCGAAGGCGTCAGCTCCGGACCTCTGGGACGACCCCGACGCTGCGCAGGCGGTGACGTCCGCGCTGTCCCACGCGCAGGCGGAGCTCGACCGCGTGGCGACCTTCACGAGCCGTATCGCCGATCTTGAGACCCTGGTGGAGATGGCGACCGAGGGAGAGGGCGCCGACGATGCCGAGACCCTCGCCGAGGCCGAAGCCGAGCTCGTCGCGATCCGGGGCGACCTGGGCGAGCTCGAGGTCCGCACTCTCCTCTCGGGCGAGTACGACAAGCGGGAGGCCGTCGTGACCATCCGGTCCGGCGCGGGCGGCGTGGACGCTGCGGACTTCGCCGAGATGCTCATGCGCATGTACCTGCGGTGGGCCGAGCGGCACGGTTACCCGACCGCGGTTCTCGACACGTCGTACGCGGAGGAGGCGGGCCTGAAGTCGGCGACCTTCGAGGTCAAGGTGCCCTATGCGTTCGGCAACCTGTCTGTCGAGGCGGGCACCCACCGACTCGTGCGCATCTCACCGTTCGACAACCAGGGGCGACGTCAGACGTCGTTCGCCGCTGTCGAGGTGATCCCGCTGATCGAGCAGACCGACAGCGTGGAGATCCCGGAGAGCGAGATCCGCGTCGACGTGTTCCGTTCGTCGGGGCCGGGTGGACAGTCGGTCAACACGACGGACTCCGCGGTGCGGTTGACACACATCCCGACCGGGATCGTCGTGTCGATGCAGAACGAGAAGTCCCAGATCCAGAACCGTGCGGCCGCGCTCCGCGTGCTGCAGTCGCGTCTGCTGCTTCAGCGCCAGGCCGAGGAGAACGCCGCCAAGAAAGCGCTCGCCGGGGACATCAAGGCCAGCTGGGGCGACCAGATGCGTTCGTACGTGCTGCACCCGTACCAGATGGTGAAGGATCTCCGCACCGAGTACGAGGTCGGCAACACGGCGGCGGTGTTCGACGGCGACATCGACGGATTCATCGAGGCCGGCATCCGGTGGCGGCGCGGGCAGCAGAACTGACGGGCTGCGGGACGAAGCCGACGATGACGCGGCGGCCTGGATCGCACAAGACCGGGCGCTGCGGGGTCCGGACGGTCGGAATCCGGACATCTTGCCCCGATCCCCGGTGGTGGACGGCTCACAGGACGGGCTGCGGCGTGTCTGACCGGATCGAGTCGGACGGTCTGCCTAGGCTCGATCACGGCCAGGTAGGTCCTTTCCCCCGTCCCCGAGACTGGCCTGCGAGCTTGTGATCCGCTTCGAGAACGTCAGCAAGGTCTACGCGCGCGGCGCGAGGCCAGCCCTGGACTCGATCTCCATGGAGGTCGAGCGGGGCGAGTTCGTGTTCCTGGTCGGCGCGTCCGGGTCTGGGAAGTCGACCTTCCTGCGCCTGGTGCTGCGCGAGGAACGGCCCTCAGAGGGCAAGGTCTTCGTCGCGGGAAAGGACATGACGACGCTGTCCGCGTGGAAGGTCCCGCAGATGCGGCGTCAGATCGGTGCCGTGTTCCAGGACTTCCGTCTGCTGCCCAACAAGTCCGTGTACGAGAACGTCGCGTTCGCGCTCCAGGTGATCGGCAAGCCGCGCCACCACATCATGACGACCGTGCCGGACGTCCTGGAGATGGTCGGCCTCGCGGGCAAGGAGAAGCGCCGTCCGCACGAGCTGTCCGGAGGAGAGCAGCAGCGCGTGGCGATCGCGCGCGCGTTCGTGAACCGGCCGCCGATCCTGCTGTGCGACGAGCCGACGGGGAATCTCGATCCGACGACGTCCCTCGGCATCATGCGGTTGCTCGACCGGATCAACCGGACGGGGACCACCGTCGTCATGGCGACCCACGACGACGAGATCGTCGACCAGATGCGCAAGCGCGTCGTCGAGCTGTCCGCCGGGGCGATGGTCCGTGACCAGTCCCGTGGCGTGTACGGCTCGGCGCGCTGAGAAGGCAGAGGGCGCAGCGTGAGAGCTCAGTTCATCCTTTCCGAGATCGGCATCGGCCTGCGACGCAACCTGTCGATGACGATCTCGGTCATTCTCGTGACGTTCGTGTCGCTCACGTTCGTCGGCAGCGCGGCCCTGCTCCAGCTGCAGATCTCCCAGATGAAGGACGACTGGTACGGCAAGGTCGAGGTCTCGGTCTTCCTGTGCGCAGCCGGGTCGCAGAAGCCGACGTGTGCGGACGGTGAGGTCACCGACGCGCAGAAGGCCGCGATCCAGGCGGAGCTCGACTCGCCCGACGTGAAGCCGTACATCCAGAAGGTCTACTACGAGTCGAAGCAGCAGGCGTTCGTCTCGTTCCAGAAGATGTTCGCGGATCAGTGGTGGGCCTCGTCCATCACGGTCGACGACATGAACTCCTCGTTCCGGATCAAGCTCACCGACCCCGCGAAGTACCAGGTCGTCGCCGACGTCCTCACGGGTCGACAAGGAATCGACGAGGTCCAGGACCAGCGGAAGATCTTCGACTCGTTGTTCCTCGTGCTCAATCGCGCCACGATGCTCTCGGCGGGTCTGGCTGCGGTGATGCTGCTCGCGGCGGTGCTGCTCATCACGACGACGATCCGGTTGTCGGCGATGAGTCGACGGCGAGAGACCGGCATCATGCGGTTGGTCGGCGCATCGAACCTGTTCATCCAGCTTCCCTTCATGCTGGAGGGGGCGATCGCGGCGACCCTGGGCGCAGCGCTTGCAGTAGGCGGACTCTGGCTCGGGGTGAGGTACCTCGTGATCGACTGGCTGAGCTCGTCCGTCACCTCGATCAACTTCATCACCGAACGCCAGGTCTGGCTGGTGGCGCCGTTCATCGTCGGGGCGGCGATCCTGCTCGCGGCGATCTCGTCCTTGGTCACCCTCCGGCGCTACACGAAGGTCTGAGCCGTGAGACCCGTGACGAGGCAGAGCCGGCGGACGGGTCTCCTCGTCGTCGTGCTCGCCTTTCTCACCGTTCTCGGTGGTGCGGCGCCGTCCGCACGGGCCGACAGCTACGACAACCAGGTCGCGCAGAACAAGCAGCAGGCCGCCGCGAACAAGGCGGCGCGAGACCAGCTGACGTCGTCGTTGGAGAACACCAACGCCGCGCTGGCCCAGGCAGCCCTCGACCTTCAGGCCAGCGAGCTTCGGCTCCCGCAGGCCCAGGCAGAGCTCACCGCCGCCCAGGACGACCTCGCGTCCGCTCAACGCGAGGCGACGATCATCGCCGGTCGCCTGCAAGATGCTCGCGACCAAGAGACGTCGATCAGCCAGACGATCCAGGCTGACGTGGCCCGGAGCACGGCCGTCCGCCAGGCGCTCGGGGAGATGGCGCGACAGGCGTACCGCGGCGGTGGTGAGATCTCCAGCCTCAGCGTGGCGCTCGGGGCGCAGAGCACGGACGAGTTCATCGCGACGTACGGTGCGGTGTCGAGCGCGTTGCGGGCGCAGGCCCAGTCACTTGCGGGGCTCCAACAGGTGCAGGCTGACAACCGCAACAGTCAGGCGCGTCTCACGGCCGTCCGTGGCCGCATCACCGAGCTGAAGGCTGAGGCGGACGCGAAGGTCGTCGAGGCCGACCAGGCCCGGGCGCACGCGCAGGAGCGCACCGCCGAGATCGCCGCCCTGATCGCCCAGCAGGCGGCGAGCAAGCAGGTCATGGCCGATCAGCTCGCAGCCGAGCAGGCCCAGCAGGCTCAGCTCGACGCCGAGGCAGCGGCGCTGACCGCGTCCCTCAACGACATCATCGCGAAGCAGAATGCGGCCCGGGCGGCAGCGGGGGTGCGCGGACCGATCAACGGCGCGATGTTTGCGAACCCCACCTCCACGAACCCGATGTTCGTCACCTCGCCCTACGGCTGGCGACTTCAACCGATCCTCAAGATCTACCGGCTGCATGCGGGCGTCGACCTCCGCGCCTACTGCAACACCCCGATCTACGCCGGGCGCGCCGGGACCGTGGAGTGGGCGAAGTGGGTCAACGGCTACGGCAACCAGGTGATGATCAACCACGGTTACGTCAACAACAGCTCGCTCATGAGCAGCTACAACCACATGAACACCGTGGTGGTCAGCGCCGGGCAGTCAGTGGCGCAGGGACAGCTCGTGGGCTATGCCGGGATGACGGGTGGCGTGTCCACCGGGTGCCATCTGCACTTCGAGGCGTACGTGAACGGGGCCGTCGTCAACCCGGAGCCGCTGCTCGGCCTCGCCTGACCAGGCGCCGCAATCCGTGAGCGTTCGGACCGCCCCGTCCTCTACCCTGGGGCGGCAGCCTCGATCCCTCCATCATGTGGTGCGCTGCGACGACCGTCAGACGAGAGAAGGTGCGTGGTGGCCAAGGAGCAGGGCCGCACGATCGTGGCCAGCAACCGTAAGGCGCGCCACGACTACACGATCGAGGACGTCTTCCAGGCGGGGATCGTGCTGAGCGGCACCGAGGTCAAGGCCCTGCGCGCCGGGCGCGCGTCGCTTGTCGACGGGTTCTGCGAGATCGAGGGCGGCGAGGCGTGGTTGCAGGGGGTGCACATCCCCGAGTACGCGCAGGGGACGTGGACGAACCACGCGCCGCGTCGCAAGCGCAAGCTTCTGCTGCATCGCATCGAGATCGAGCGTCTGGACCAGAGGTCCCACGAGAAGGGACTGACGATCATCCCGTTGTCCCTGTACTTCCAGGACGGGTATGCGAAGGTCGAGATCGCGCTCGCTCGTGGCAAGCGCGAGTACGACAAGCGCCAGACCCTGCGCGAGCGCCAGGACAACCTCGAGGCCCAGCGAGCCATGCGATCCAAGAGAGACCGGTGAGTGGTGTGGCCGTGCGTGTCATCCGTGCACGTCGTCGTGCGGCCGTTCTCGTCGTCCTCGTCGGGCTTCTCGTGGCCTGGGGCGGGTTCGCCTCGACGGCCGTGGCCGCCGTCCGGGCGTCGGACACCGGAGGCCGGCATGTCACGCGCTACGCCCTGACGTACACGTTGACGGCCGGCGGCGATGCTCACGTGGCGATCGACCTGGACTTCGACTTCGGCGGCGACCCCGGGCACGGTCCGACGATCACGATCCCGGTGCAGCAGGCGATCAATGGCGACAGCGCACACGTGCGCTCGTACCCGGTCAGCGACATCACCGCCTCGAGCCCGACGGGAGCGCCGGCCGGCGTCAACACCGCGACCGGCAACGGGTGGTTGACGGTGAACATCGGCGACCCGAGCCAGGGAAGCATCTCAGGGACCCAGAGCTACCACATCGAGTACACGATCGGGTCGGTCGTGAACTCCTTCTCCGACCACGCCGAGTTCTACTGGAACGTGGTGTCGCCCGACGCCGGATCGATCCCGATCGCGGGGGTCTCGGTCTCGGTCGTCGGACCGGTGGCTGCCGACGGTGCGACCTGCTTCAGCGGACCGACGGGCAGCACGACACCGTGCGACGCCGGGGCGGTAGGCGCGGACGGGACGGCGACATTCGCGCAGCAGACGCTGACGGCGGGGAACGGCCTGACCGTCGCGGTCCACTACCCCGCGTCGGCGTTCAGCGGGGCGAAGGCTCTGATCATTGCCACCCCCAGCCCCCTCGACCCGGTCACCCCGACGGCTGTCACGGGCGTGCTCGCGCTGCTGATCGCCGGCGTCGGCTCGGTGCTCGTGGTGCGGCGGGTGCGGCGGAACGGGCGCGACCGCCAGTACCTGGGCCTCACACCGGGCCTGGCTCCGGCGCCGGGACAGGAGCTGCAGCTCGGCTACCGCGACAAGCGCACGCCCGTCGCCGTGCAGTTCACACCGCCGCCCGGGGTCAGCCCGGGCGAGGTCGGGACACTGCTCGACGAGGTCGCCGATCCCAAGGACGTCACGGCGACGATCATCGACCTCGCGGTGCACGGATACCTGCGCATCGACGAGATCCCGCCGGCGAAGGCGGGTCGCAAACCGACCGACTGGACGTTGAGCCAGCTGCGCGAGGCCGGGCCAGAGCTGAAGTCGTTCGAGTCGGCGCTGCTCGGATACATCTTCACCGGACGCCAGCAGGTCGCCCTGAGCGACCTGAAGACGACGTTCGCGTCGTCGATGAGCAAGGTGCAGACGCTGCTCTACGAGGACGTCACCGATAACCGGTGGTTCTCCGCCAACCCGGCGAGCGTCCGGAGCCGGTGGCAGGTCGGCGGGGCGATCCTCGCGTTCTTCGGGCTGTTCGGGGCATTCGCGTTCGCGAACGTGTTCGACGTCAAGGGCATCTCGCTCGTGCCGGGGGCACTCGTCGTCGTGGGACTCGTCATGTTCGTTGTCGCCAAGGCGGCGCCGGCGCGGACCCCTGCGGGGACGGCCGTCCTCGCGCAGGCCGTCGGGTTCCAGCGGTACCTCACGACGGCGGAAGCCAACCAGATCCGGTTCGAGGAGGGCGAGGACCTCTTCAGCAGGTACCTGCCCTACGCGATCGTGTTCGGCGTCGCGGAGCGCTGGGCCCGGGTGTTCGGCGAGCTTGCTGCGCAGGGGTACGCCGTGTCCGAGCCGCTCTGGTACGGCGGCGCGGGTTTCCACACCGGGATGTTCTGGGTCTCCTACGCGGCCTTCGGCAGCAACCTCGACACATTCACGAATCTGGCGACGGAGTCGATCGCCGCGCCCACGCCGGGTTCGTCCGGCGGGTCGGGCTTCGGTGGTGGCGGCTTCTCAGGCGGCGGGGGAGGCGGCGGCGGGGTCGGCGGCTGGTAGCCGGTCGTCGACGATCGCCGCAGGTCGTCGCGCGAGCTGCGTCAGGCGCGGCGGCCGAGGAGAGCGAGGAGGCGGACCTGCTCGTCGGCATCCTCGCTCGTCGGGAGCGGCGCCTTGAAGTACGCGTTCGGACCCAGGGGACTCGCGCTGTTGCTGAGCGCGACGAGAAGACGGTCGACCGTTGCCGGGTCGATGGCCTCGTCGACGCCGAGCGCGTGTGCGAGGTCCCAGCCGTGGATCGCGAGGTCCATGACCATCTCCTCGAGGTACTCGTGGGCCGGCGTCGGCCCACGTGACAGGTGCACGGTCCGCGTGACGGCGCCGTCGGCGGCGAAGGCCTCGAGCGCCGCGCTCATGGCGGAGCGCCAGCTCGCGACCGGGTCGTCGCCCAGCACGTCGCGGTCGAAGGCGTCGCCGACCTCGGCGACGGTGTGACCCGCGAGCAGCCGGGGCGCCCACAGCTGCTCCGATGTCAGATGGTTGACGAGGTCGCGGACCGACCACTCGTCGCACGGCGTGGGCAGGTCCCACTTGTCGCCGATGTGCGAGACCAGGCCGGTGAATCGGTCGGCGTTGACGCGGTGCAGTTCCAGGAGCTCGTCCATGTCCTCAGCGTGCTCTCGGCGCGCCGGGGTCGCCACCGGGGAGCGGTGGGCGCGGCGGCCGCCGCCCGCAGACGGCCCTCGGACCGGGTCGTGAGGAATCCCCGGGCGCCTCGCCGCGTTGATCACGTAGACTGAAGGCGTACGCGCAATCCCGTGGGATTGGGCGGGCGGTTGACAACTGCACAGGGGGTGATCGGTTTCGACGGTGGTCGTCGATCCAGGAGAAGCGGGCCGAGGACGCACGGTTATCTCGTTAACGATCCGCGCAAACCAATAGGTGCCAATACATCGCGCACCGACTTCGCACTCGCCGCCTGAGCGAGTCTTCGAAGTCCGTCAGTCCGAATACGCTCTCGATTCGGTAGCTGGCGTCATCTAGAGAGCCACTGCTCGCAGCATTCGTCGTCGGTGCTGCGGGGACTCTTAGGCGACTGAGCCCGTCCACGGCATGTCTGCTAGATCGTGGGGGCTGAGAAAAGCGCAGCAGTCTGCGCCCGGAGAAGTCCTGGTTCTGCGTCATCGGACGCGGGTTCGATTCCCGCCACCTCCACCCTTCTGACCTGCGAAAACGCATGTCATGTTGACACAGGGATAGCCATCCGTTGACGCGGGTGGCTATTTTTGTGCCTTTGACCAGCGTGCGGGAGCGTCGACGAGCCGATGGAACGCGCGCGTTCGCGGTGCTGTGGCGCGATCTCGAGACGGGACGCCAGACGTCGCTCACGTACGACGACGAACGCGAGGCGTGAGTCGCCAAGGAGCTCATCGAGGCCGCCGGCGGTCGGCCGAGCCGGCTCGCATTGCCGAAGCAGTCCGGAAACCCGGCCCGACGGTGCTCGAGGCCATGTCCGAGCACATCGACCTGTTGACGGGTGAACGGCGCGGACACCCGGTCGCACTATCGCCAGCAACTGACGGCGCACGTCGCGCCGGTCCTTGGGTCCTGTCCCGCCAGCGCCCTCACGTACCGACACGTGGCCGGGTGGGTGCGGGCGATGACGGACAAGGGGCTGGCGCCCAAGGCGATCGCCAACGTGCACGGGCTGCTGTCGGCGGCGATGACGACCGCGACGCGGCTGGGGTACCGGACCGACAACCCGTGCGTCGGGGTCGAGCTGCCGAAGTCGGTGGCGACGCGCGACGAGATGACGGTGCTCACGCGTGACGAGTTCGGGCTGCTGCTCTCGAAGGTGTCCGCGCACTACCAGCCGCTGGTGCTCACGCTCGTGGCGACGGGGCTGCGGTGGGGCGAGGCGACGGCGCTGACGGCCGGGGACGTCGACCTGACCGCGCGACCGGCGACCCTGCGGGTGACGAAGGCGTGGAAGCGTGACGCCGACCGGCACTGGTACGTCGGGCCGCCGAAGACGAAGCGGGCGCGGCGGACGGTGTCGCTGCCCAATGACCTCGTGGACGTGCTGCTGCCGCTCGTCGAGGGCACGACGCCGGATCAGCTGCCGTTCACCAACACGGTCGGGTCGCAGATCTCGTCCTCGCGCTTCTGGACGACGACGTGGACACCTGCGCTCGACGCGGCGTGCAACCCTCGGCTGGCAGACGGATCGCCCGACCTCGACGCGCCCCGGCTGACGAAGCGACCACGCGTGCACGACCGTCGGCACACGCACGCGTCCTGGATGATCGCCGCGGGAACCGGCCTGCTCGTGCTGCAGCGGCGGCTCGGGCACGAGTCGATCACGACGACGGAGACGTACGCGCACCTGATGCCGGACCAGCAGAGGGCGGCGGCCGATGCGGCGGGGAGGGCGATGGCTGGGTTGGCGGTGCCCGGTGGCGCCGCAGCGGACCTGGGCGGGCGCTACGGCGCCAGGAAGTGATGAGCGGGACAGAAGTCGCCGCGACGGCAGGCGGTGACCTGGCGGCCAGCTCTGGGACCGGTCCGACGCGAAGAACAGTGTGCGAAAAGTAGGGTCAGGAGCCTACTATGTGCGATATGAACGCACGCACGGAGGTCGTCAGGCGCGCCGCTCGCGCGCCGCTGCGCACGATCCGCACCGCCGAGCTTGCGCTCGACTATGCCCATCCGCGGCAGGAGGTTCGCGAGTTCGAACGCCGTGGCCTCTTGCACCGTCTGGCCCACGGAATCTACTGCGCCATTCCGCCGGAGGGTGACCCCGCGACGTGGCGGCCGACGCTCGAGGCGGCGACTGCTGCGGTCGCCACCGCCCTGTATGGCGACCGTGTTCCGGTGCTCACCGGCCTCACCGCTGCGCGCGTCCACCGCGCGCTTCCACGGGCTATCGGCACGGGCTATGTCGCGGTTCCTACCCGGCGGCGTCCTCTGCATCTGGCCGACCGGGACGGCGACATCAGATTCGTCACGCGCGACGTCACGACGCTCGACGCCGTGCTCGTCCAGACCGACCTCGGCCCGGCGCTCGCCACCACACCCGAGCAGACGGTGCTGGACCTCGCCCGGAACGACCCGCAGGCCGAGGACGTCGACGCCCTGGAGGCGATTGCGGCACTCTGGCCGGAGTGCGACACCGACGTCCTTGAGGCGATCGCTGCCCGGCAGAGAATGCGTGCGACGCTTCGGCGCGTTGCGGTCGGCCGATGACGTCCCTCCAGCGTGACGAGTGGGCGGCTGTCGCAGACGCATTCGGTGCGGACCTCGAGCAGGTGCGCCGCGACCACCTCATCTCCCATGTCCTCGCGACTATCTCGACGGGTGTCGCTACCGACGATGTCGTCTTCTTCGGGGGCACGGCGCTCTCGCGCTCCTTCCTGACGGATGCCCGGCTCAGTGAGGACGTCGATCTCATGGCGTTGGCTCCGCGCACCGACGTCGCCGGGCAGATCGAGGCGGCCGTTCGGCGGGATCTGGCGCGGAGCCACGGACGGCCCACCTGGCGCCCCGCGTTGAGCGCGACAACAGGCAGCCAGCCGACGACGCTCGTGTTCGAGGGGACCGCAAGTGTCCAGGTTCAGCTTGTCAGCGGCGACGGCTACCTCTGGCCCACCGAGGTCCGCGACATCGAGCAGCGCTACAGCGACGCTCCACCGGCGCGGCTCCGCACCCTGACAGCGGCTGGCTTCGCCGGTGCCAAGCTCAGCGCGTGGATGGACCGGCACGCTCCCCGTGACCTCTACGACCTCTGGGCGATGGGCGAGCGAGGGCTCATTGACGCCGGCGCGCTCGAGGTGTTCGTCCGCCGGGGTCCGCAGGCGCGGCCGCCTGCGAGCTGGGTCTTCGAGACCGCTCCTGACGAGACCGTGTGGCGCGGTGCCCTCGGGCACCAGACGAGGTTGCGAGTGACCGCCGCTGACGCGCTTGACTCCGTCCGTGAGGCCTGGCGCCTGGCCGCGTCGGCGTGATGGCGGGGCCGATGACGGGCGGCTCCGGCAAGGCACCTCGTGGCTCGGCTGCCAAGCCGGACACACCCTCGAAGGCCGTCATCCCTCTCGCCGGGAGTGGCGACCCTTCCTGCGTCCGGAGCGTGCGTCGACAGACGAGCCCGTCCTTCGCTCGTTCCTGCTGACCGACCGCCGGTCAGACGAGCTGGTCGCCGTGGACGTGCGGCAGTCGCCGGTGCGCGCGAACGGATCTCGGTCGGGTCCCGGGGTGTTCAAACCGTGACACGGGGACAGCCATCCGCCGATGCGGGAGGTTGTCCCCGTGTCCGGGGTCGGTGTCGGGGCGTCGGCCTTGTCAACGCCGGGCGAAAGTTGACCCCCTGCTGCTGGTTGAATCTTGACCCCCCTGGTGGTCTTGACTACTTGGTCTTGCGGTGTGCGCGGGTGCGGTAGGAGTCACCGTCCAGGGGTATGACGTGG
>JAKBFW010000136.1 GCA_021833345.1 Pseudomonadota bacterium
GGGTCGCCGCGGGACACCCGGACACCTCGAAGCCCGGGGGCGTCGGGGATCGGGTCCACCGGCAGGCCCTCGCCGAACAGCACCGCCAAGAGCGGCTCGGTGCCGAGCTCGGGATAGCCGATGCCTCGCTCCGCCTGGGGACGGTCGTCCCGTCCACCGCACGCGAGGACGACCGGCGAGGCTCCGGGGACCAGCGCGGCCCGGTACACCAGCTGGGCGAGCTCGTCCGCATGGGCCAGGTCGACGGCACGAGCCGGCAGGTCCGCGACCATCTCGAAGGGGGATCCGGCCGGTGGCTCGCCGGACTCGCCGCGGGTGAGCGGGACGGTGGACCGCGGCACCGGGTACCGATCCGCGAGCGGACCCGGCACGCCGACGTGGTAGCCCTGGCCGTACGTGGCGCCGACGGCGCGGGCCCACTCCGCGTCGTCCTCGCTCTCGATCCCCTCGACGAGGAGCGAGGCGCCGGTCAGCTCGGTGTGGGCCAGCACGCTCATCGTGATCGCCGACGCGTCCTGCGGGCTCCGTTGCCTCAGCAGCCGGAGGTCGAGCTTGATGACGTCTGCCCCGATGACCGGCATGACGGCCATCGAGTCGCGGCTCGATCCGACGTCGTCGAGCGCCACGCCCCAGCCCGAGGCCCTGGCCCGGTCCACCACGGCCAGCAGTCCCGCCGGGTCGGTCGCGAGGGCCCGGTCGTTGACCTCGACGAAGACCCGGAGCATCGACTCCGCGCGGGTCACGGCGGCGAGCAGGTCCGACGGGCACGCGACCGCGAACGCCTCCGGCTCGACGTTGAGGAACAACGACAGCGACGGGGGAAGCCCCGCCCGGACGAACGCCTCGAAGGCCGCCGCACGACACACCCAGTCGAGCTCCGCGACCCGCCCCGCGCGCCGCGCAGCGGCGAACAGCGCAGCAGGGTCCGCGAGCGCGGTCCCGCGCGGTCCGCGAGCGAGCGCCTCGAGCCCGACCACCTCGCGCGACTGCAGGTCGATGACCGGCTGGAAGACCACCCCGATGTCGCGACGCGCGAGAACACCGTCGAGCTCCCGGGCGTCCTCCGCCTCGTGCTGCGGCGACCGGCCGGCCGCGTCCGTGCCGACCCGATCGGCCGCGCCGATCGGGTGCTCGTCAGATGTCTGCACAGCGCGCCCCCACCCTCGTGCCTCGGCCGCCACTCGTCGACGCCCCCGACCCGTCGTGGGCGCCCGTCCTCGCCACCGGCACCCTACGCCGCACCCCGGACCGTAGGGTGATCGGGTGTCCACCCTCGCCCCGCAGATTCCGCGCGCCGCAGGGCTCCGGCTCGCCCGCCGCGCGGCTCGCACGATCGTGGTGGCGCTGCTCGCGGGGACAGCCGGCGTCGCCGGCCCGGTGCCCGCGCCGGCGTCGGCGTCGGTGCTCCCCTCGAGCACCGCGCGCACCGCAAGCCCGGTGACCATGGGCGCTGCCGTTCCGGGCCCGCACAAGATCGTGCTCATCGGTGTCTCCGGGCTCCGCCTCGACGACGTCGACCCTCGCGCGACCCCGACGCTGTGGGCTCTCACCCAGGAGGGCTCGATCGGCTCCGTCGTGGTACGGAGCGTCCGGGCCGCGGCGTGCCCTGCCGACGGCTGGCTCGCCGTCTCGGCCGGCGTGCGCGCAGGCGACGTGAACGGCGACGGCACCTGCCGGACCCTGGAGGTCCCGGGCGCGACCGCGGCGGTGCCCGGTTGGAGCGACTACGCCACCGCGGCAGCGGGTGCCGGCTACGACGCGCGGCTCGGACTTCTGGGGGACACCCTGGCAACCGCCGGCGTCCCTGCCGCCGGCATCGGCGCCGGATCCGCGATCGCGCTCGCGCGCTCCTCCGGGCACGTGACGTCGCCGGTCGCCGCGCTGCCGGCGGACCCGGCGGACCTCACGGCGCAGGTGCGGACGGACCTCGTCGGCGCGGACCTGCTCGTCATCGACCTCGGGGCGCTCCGCGACCCGGGTCAGCGCACCCGCCTGCGCGCCGCCGGCCCGGACGCGGCGCCGAGCGCAGACCCCGTCGGCGCGCTACCCGACGCGACACGCACCGCCCAGGCCGCGAGCCTCGACTCCCGCGTGCGCGCGGTCCTGGCGGGACTGGCCGGCTCGTCCGGGGACACGACGGTCCTCCTCGCGTCGATCGCCGACTCGGGGCCCTCCCCGCACCTCCAGCTCGCGGTGGCGACCGGACCGAGCGTCGTGCCCGGTGGGACGCCGTACGGCACGGGCTGGCTCGCCTCGACGTCGACGCGTCAGGCCGGTCTGCTCCAGACGACGGACCTGACGCCGAGCCTCCTCTCGGCGGTCGGTGCTCGCGGGGCGGCGCCGGTCGGCGTGCTCGTCGGCTCGCCGGTGACCGCCGGTCGCGGACCGACCGTTGCGGCCGCTCGTGTCGATGCGCTGATCGACCAGGACCGCCACGCCCAGGCGATCCGCTCGCTCTCGCAGGCGTTCTACACCGGGTTCGTCCTGCTGAACCTCGCCCTGAGCCTCGTGGTCGCGATCGGGCTCGACGGCCGCGTCCTCGAGGGCCGGCGTCGCGGCGCGCGCGTCGCCGCTGCCGAGGCCACCCGGTCCGCGCGGGCAGCACTGCCGCACGTGCGGTCGTCGCACCCTCCTCGCGTGCTGGTCGCGGTCCGCACGGCCGGTGTCGCGATCGCCGCGATACCGGCCGGGTCGTTCCTCGCGAACGCGAGCCCGTGGTGGCGCGCCGCGTCCCCGGGGGCGGCGCTGGTCGGCCTCACGCTCGCCTGGGCGGCCGTGATCGCAGCACTCGCCCTGCTCCCCGCGTGGCGGCGCTGGCCCCTCGGGCCGGCGGGCGTCGTCGCCGGCGTGACGGCGCTGCTCCTCGGGGCCGACGTCGCCACGGGAGCGACCCTGCAGCTCTCGGCGCCGATGGGGGTCCAACCTCTCCTCGGCGCCCGCTTCTACGGCTTCAACAACACCGCGTTCGCCCTGTTCGCCGCCGCCGCCGTGCTGGTCGCCTCGGCGATCGCCAACCCGTGGGTCCGGACGGGCCGGCGGCGCCTCGCGGTGGCGGTCGTGGTGATGATCGGGCTCGGCGCGACCGTCCTCGACGGCCTACCCGGGCTCGGCAGCGACCTCGGCGGTCCGCCCGGGCTCGTGCCGGGCTTCGCGGTGCTCGCCCTGCTCACCGCCGGGGTCCGGCTCACGTGGCGTCGGGTGCTCCTGGTGCTCGGAGGTGGCGCGGCGGCGGTCACGTTCTTCGCCGTCCTGGACTGGCTCCGGCCGCCCGACTCCCGCACACACCTCGGTCGGTTCGTGCAGACGGTGCTCGATGGCGGAGCGTGGCCGGTGATCGCGCGCAAGGCCGGTCAGAACCTGCACACGCTGGCCGGGAGCACGCTCTCTCTTCTCGCGACCGCCGGTCTCGTCCTGGTTCTCGTGCTGCTGACGCGCCAGGTCCGACGGGCCGTCCACGCCCCCGACGGCGGCGCCTACGCGTGGCTCTCGGACGGGGTGCCGCTCCGACGGCTCGGCGACGCGTCCCCGATGATCCGGCCGGCGGTCGTCGCCCTCGCCGTCGTGCTCGGGATCACGTTCGCC
This sequence comes from Pseudomonadota bacterium, assembly GCA_021833345.1. Lineage (GTDB taxonomy): Bacteria > Actinomycetota > Actinomycetes > Actinomycetales > Cellulomonadaceae > JAJDFX01. The sequence continues at coordinate 3,583 of JAKBFW010000136.1, forward strand.
GTGAACGACTCCGGGATCGTCATCCCGGCCGTCGGCCTCGGTGTCGCGTTCCCGCTGCTGATCGCCGCGACCGCGAACGGTCTCCTCGGGCTGCGTCCCGAGCGCGATCGGGAACCGCTACAGCACGCGCCGGAGTGACCGGTGCGGGTGCGGGTCAGCGCCCGATCGGTCGATGCGTCGTCGCGGAGCCGCCGGACCGCGGCCCGTGCGTGAGGCCGACGGCGTTCCGTACCCGGCGCGCGCCGATCGCGAGCACGACGTCGCGGTACTGGCCGCCTCGGTGCAGCTGACCGCGCAGGTCCGAGCCGGACGGGCGATGCCGCAGGTCGCACGGGATCTCCGCCACCACGAACCCCTGCCGCAGCAGGTCGATCGTCATACCGGCCTCGACCCCCCAGCCGTGCGCGAGAGGCGTCGCGGCCTCGAAGGCGGACCGTGTCAGGCAGCGTGTCCCGGAGAGGGGCTGGGTCGGCGTCCACCCGGTCATCGACTGGATCGCCCGGCGCGCCGTGCCGACGACGATCCCGCGTCCACCCGCACCGGGTTGTGGTGGGAGCAGGGCGATCGTGAAGTCCGCGTCCCGGTCGAGGACCGGTTTGACCAGCGGCGCCGCGTTCACCGCGCTCTCGCCGAGGTCGCCGTCGAGGAACAGGAGCAGCCGAGTCGGCCGGTCGGGCGCGTCCCGCATCGCGACGACGGCGGCCCCCGTCTCCATCGCGGCGGCCTTCCCCCGGTTGTGGGAGTGCCGCACGACGACCGCGCCGGCCTCCCGCGCGACGTGCTGCGTGTTGTCCTCGCTGCCGTCGTCGACGACGAGGACCAGGTCGACGTGCGGGATCGCGCGAGCAGCCCGGACGGTCGCGGCGATGCGCCGCGACTCGTCCTTGGCGGGAATGATGACGGCCACCCGCTGCTTGTGGACGGTCCTGCTGACCGAGGACCTCGGACGAGCCGACCGGACCGGGCGGTCGGCGCGGCCGGTGTCGTCCATCGTGGGGTCGGGGCCGGGGGAGGTCACGCCGACAACCCTAGCGACTGCGTGGGGTGCGGGGCCTGCTAGCGCAGGGTGACCTGGCGGGACACCAGGCCGGCCCGCGCCCGGCGCTGGTTCGCGTCGAGCGGGGCCGTGTCGGCCAGGGCCGCCTCGAACCCTGCGGAGAACGCCTGGACGTCGGGCTCGACGTCGGCGGCCTCCGCACCGCGAGCGAGCTCCCACACCGGGACCACGAGGCCGCTCGAGCGGAAGTACCCGACGAACCGGGCCCCACCGATCGCCGACCCGCGGCGCGCGTGCAGCCGTGCGAGGCCGTCCAGGACAACCTGCTCGTCCTCGGCCCGCGCCCAGCGCAGGAACTCGCGACCGCCCATCCGGCACCAGTACGCGGAGTCGACGCCGGCGAGCTTGTGCGTCGGCACGATCGAGGAGTCCGCCTCGTCGAGCGACTCGCGCACGTCGTCGGTGACCTCGGTGTCCGGCGCGAGCCAGTACTCGAAGCCGTCGTGGACGGTCACCTCGAAGGGGATCGAGAGGTCGAGGACGTCCTGCAGCCTCGGTCCGGGACCCGGTGCCGTCGTCGTCTCGACAGCGGTGCCGGGCTCGAGCGCGATCGCCTCGAGGAGGACGGCCGCGAGGTCGCGGCTGACGTCACCGGTGCCGGCGTTCGTCTGCAGGGCGAGCAGCACGACGCCGTCGGACCGGTGCAGAGCGGGCCAGCCCATCGGCAGGACCGTCGTGATCAGGACGTCGCGCGCGCCGTGCTCGACGGTGGTGCGGGCGGGAGCGGTCGCGGCGGGCACGACCTCGCGCATCGCGACCCAGTCGGGCTCGCTCGGGAGCCCCTCGAACGGGCGCAGCACGAACTCGGAGATGGTGGCCATGGGCAGCGAGGCTACCGGTTCCGGCTCCCCTCGGTGCGCGCGGACGTCGAGAGGCGCGGTCCCGGGCAGGATCGGGGTCGCCCGGTGAACACGCGTGCGGCGGGCACTGGGCGTGTCGCCGGTCGCGATGGAAGGATCGCGGCATGGACCCGCGCGCCGGCACCCCCGCCCAGCCTTCTGACCTGATCGACGTCGACGCCGTGATCGGCGCGTACTACGACCTCTCGCCGGACCTCGACGACCCGTCGCAGCGCGTCGTCTTCGGCACCTCCGGCCATCGGGGCTCGAGCCTCGACTCCGCGTTCAACGAGGCGCACATCGTCGCGATCACCGCCGCGATCATCGAGTACCGGCGCAGCCAGGGGACCGACGGGCCGCTCTTCATCGGCCGCGACACGCACGCCCTCTCGCTCCCCGCGTGGCAGACCGCCCTCGAGGTGCTCGCCGCGGCCGGGGTCGAGGTCCACATCGACGCGCGCGACTCGTTCACCCCGACGCCGGCGGTCTCCCACGCGATCCTGCTGCACAACGGGGCGACGACGGCGGCCGGTGTCCGCACCGGCGGCAGCGGCACGGGACTGGCGGACGGGATCGTCGTCACGCCGTCGCACAACCCGCCCCGGGACGGCGGCTTCAAGTACAACCCCCCGCACGGCGGGCCCGCGGGCTCCGAGGCGACCGGATGGATCGCCGACCGGGCGAACGAGATCCTGCGCACCGGCGTCGGGCAGGTCCGGCGGGTGCTCCTCGCCACCGCCCTCACGGCCGACACCACACTCCGGCACGACTTCCTCACCGCCTACGTCGACGACCTCCCCTCGGTCGTGGACCTGGACGCGATCCGCTCGGCCGGGGTCCGCATCGGGGCCGACCCGCTCGGCGGCGCATCGGTCGAGTACTGGGCGGCCATCGCCGAACGTCACGGCCTCGACCTCACGGTCGTCAATCCCACGGTCGACCCACGCTGGGCGTTCATGACGCTCGACTGGGACGGCAAGATCCGGATGGACTGCTCGTCGCCGTCGGCGATGGCCTCGCTCGTGCAGGCGATGAGGCCGGGGGCCGACGGGAGCGCCGCGCCGTACGACATCGCGACGGGGAACGACGCGGACTCCGACCGCCACGGCATCGTCACGCCGGACGCGGGGCTGATGAACCCCAACCACTACCTGGCCGTCGCGATCGACTACCTGTACTCCGGCGCACGCGCCGGCTGGCCCGACGACGCCGCGATCGGCAAGACGCTGGTCTCGTCCTCCCTGATCGACCGGGTCGCGGCGCGGATCGGCCG
>JAKBFW010000137.1 GCA_021833345.1 Pseudomonadota bacterium
GCTCGCCGTCGACCAGGCGGTGATCGACGCTCAGCGCGAGCTGGGTGACGAACCGCTTGCGGATCTTGCCCTTGTGGACCCACGGCTGCTCGCGGATCGCACCGAACGCCAGGATCGCCGCCTCGCCAGGGTTGAGGATCGGGGTCCCGGTGTCGATGCCGAACACCCCGACGTTCGTGATCGTGATGGTCCCGTCGCTCATGTCCGACGGCGACGTCTTGCCCGCACGCGCCGTCGCGGTGAGGCCGGCAAGACCCTGGGCGAGCTCCTTGAGGCGCATCCGGTGCGCATCCTTGATGTTCGGGACCATCAGGCCCCGGGGCGTCGCAGCGGCGATCCCGAGGTTGACGTAGTGCTTGTAGACGATCTCCTGGCTGACCTCGTCCCAGCTCGCGTTGACGTCCGGGTGCCGGTCGACGGCGATCAGCAGCGCCTTGGCCGCGATCAGCAGCGGCGTCACGCGCACGTCGGCGAACTCGCGGTCCTCCCGCAGGCGGGCCACCAGGCGCATCGTCCGCGTGACGTCGACCGTCTGGAAGACGGTGACGTGCGGAGCGGTGAACGCGCTCGCGACCATCGCCTCGGCGGTGCGCTTGCGCACGCTCTTGACCGGGACGCGGGTCTGGCGACCGTCCACCGAGACGGACCCCGACGCCAACCACGGGACGTCGTCGGCGGGGTAGGTCGCGAGCGCGCGACCCTCGGCACGCGCCGCGAAGGCGAGCACGTCCTCGCGCGTCACGATCCCGCCGGGGCCTGTTCCGACCATGGCGTCGAGGTCGACACCCAGGTCACGGGCGATCTTGCGGACCGGGGGCTTGGCGAGGGCGTGCGTCGCGCCGGACGCGGTGCGACCGGCCGCTCGCTCGGCCGACCCGTTGACTCCCGCGCTGCCAACCGGACCGTCGGAACGCGCGGCGATCGTCGCCGTCCGCGGGGCGGCCGGCGGGACCGCGGCGTCGGTCGTCGTCGGCACCGCGGCAGGCGCGCCACGGGTGGCGGCACCGCGTCGGGCGCGTCGGGCGCTCGCCGGCTCGCCGACCCCGTAGCCGACGAGGACCGCCGACCCGTGACCTTCCGCGGACGGCTCCGCCGCGGCGACGGGAGCGGTCAGCCGCCCCCCCGGGTCGGTGTCGATCACGATGATCGGCGTGCCGACCTCGACCGTGATGCCGGGCTCGACCAGCAGCTCCGTCACCACGCCCGCGAACGGGCTCGGCAGCTCCACGATCGACTTCGCGGTCTCGATCTCGACGAGGGCCTGGTTGACGGCGACCGTGTCCCCCACGGCGACCGACCACGAGACGATCTCCGCCTCGGTCAGCCCCTCCCCCGCATCGGGAAGCCGGAACTCCTCAAAAGTCGGCACGCGAGCTCCAATCTCAATCCCCCTCCGCCGGGATCCCGCGTCCGGCGCGGGATCGCACGGTGAAGCGTGCGACGCCGCGCCCGACCGACGATCTGGGCGACTTCCGGGGGTGGGCGGGTGGGTCAGTAGGCCAAGGAACGGTCAACCGCGTCGAGGATGCGGTCGAGGGACGGGAGGTACTCGTGCTCGAGCTTGGAGACGGGGTACGGGACGTGGAACCCGCCCACCCGCAGCACCGGGGCCTGCAGATGGTAGAAGCACTCCTCGGTGATCCGCGCCGCGACCTCGGCCCCGGTGCCGTACAGCACCGGAGCCTCGTGCACCACGACGCAGCGGCCCGTGCGGCGCACCGACTCCGCCACCGTCGCGGCGTCCAACGGTGACAGCGTCCGCAGGTCGACGACCTCGATGCTCGTGCCCTCCGCCGCCGCCGCGTCCGCGACCTTGAGGCACGTGCCGACCGTCGGGCCGTACCCGACGAGCGTCAGGTCGGTCCCGGGGCGCACCACGACCGCACGATCCAGACCGGTCTCACCGGTCGAGGCGTCGACGAGCGGTGCGTCGAGGTCGACGTCGCCCTTGTCCCAGTACCGACCCTTCGGCTCGAAGAACAGCACCGGGTCCGGTGACGCGACGGCCTGCTGGATCATCACGTAGGCGTCCGCCGGGGTCGACGGGGACACGACCCGCAGACCGGCCGTGTGCGCGAACAGCACCTCCGGGGACTCGCTGTGGTGCTCGATCGCCCCGATGCCGCCGCCGTACGGGACCCGGATGACCACCGGGAGGCTCAGGCGCCCCTGGGAGCGGTAGTGCATCCGCGACAGCTGGGTCGTGATCTGGTCGAACGCCGGGTAGATGAACCCGTCGAACTGGATCTCGCACACCGAGCGGTAGCCGCGCAGCGCGAGACCGATCGCCGTCCCGACGATCCCGGACTCGGCGAGCGGGGTGTCGACCACACGATCGGCACCGAAGTCCTTGTACAGACCGTCCGTCACCCGGAACACCCCGCCGAGGGCGCCGATGTCCTCGCCCATGAGCAGGACCTTCGGGTCGCTCTCGAGCGCGCGCCGCAGGCCCAGGTTGATCGCCTTCGCCAGCGTGATCCGCTGGGTGCCGGTCGTCGTGCTCATCGGTGCGCCCCCTCGCCGCCGCCGAGGAACGAGGCCTCGTACTCCTGGAACCACGCCCGCTCCGCGTCGACGATCGCGTTCGGGCCGGCGTAGACGTGAACGAACATCGAGCTCGTCGACGGGCGGCCCATCGCGTGGACCGCCGCGCGGATCCGCTCACCGAGAGCGTCCGAGTCGGCGTCGAGCCCGGCCTCGAACTCCGCCGGCAGCTCGCCCTCGGCGACCAGCAGCGCGCGCAACCGGTCGATCGGGTCGCGTTGCCGCCAGTACTCCTCCTCGGCGGAGCTGCGGTAGCGGGACGGGTCGTCGGAGGTCGTGTGGGCACCCATGCGGTAGGTGAACGCCTCGATGAGCGTGGGACCACCGCCGGACCGGGCACGTTCGAGAGCCTCGGCCGTCACGGCGTAGCACGCCAGCACGTCGTTGCCGTCGACCCGCACGCTCGGCACCCCGAACCCCGGGCCACGGTCGGCGAGCGGTGCGCGCGACTGATGCGTGGTCGACTCCGAGATCGCCCACTGGTTGTTCTGGCAGAACAGCACGAGCCCCGCGTTGTTGACCGCGGAGAACACGAGCGCCTCGTTGAGGTCGCCCTGGGAGGTCGCGCCGTCCCCGAAGTAGGCGACGACCGCCATGTCCCGCTCGGGGTCACCCGTCCCGACGAGGCCGTCGCGCTGGACACCCATCGCGTAGCCGGTCGCGTGGAGCGTGTGCGAGGCGATCACGAGCGTGTACAGGTGGAAGTTGTGGTCGGCCGGGTTCCAGCCACCGTGATCGATGCCGCGGAAGAGTCGGAGCAGGTCCGCCAGGTCGACGCCGCGCGTGTGCGCCACGCCGTGCTCCCGGTAGGACGGGAAGACGTAGTCCTGCGGCGCGAGCGCCCGCCCGGAGCCGATCTGTGCGGCCTCCTGGCCGAGGCTCTGCGCCCAGAGGCCCAGCTCGCCCTGCCGCTGCAGCGCGGTGGCCTCGTTGTCGAACCGTCGGACCAGCACCATGTCGCGGTACATGCCACGCAGCGCGTCGGCATCGAGGTGAGCGATCCGCGGGCTGTAGTCCGGGTGCTCGACGCGCACACCTGCCGGCGTGAGCAGCTGGACGAGGCCGGAATCCGTGAGGGGGCCGGTCTGGCTCACGCGGATCTCCTTCGGGACGAGGGGCAACGGGTGGGTGGCGGTGGGCGAGGGACGGCGGGCGAACCCGCCGGAACGCGGCGTCAACTGCAACCTACGACAACGTAGGCTACGGCGCCGTAGGTTGTCGCGACAGACGTCCGACAACGTCGCGGGTCCGCGGTTGTGGACTCCAGACATGCTGCCCGAACCGCGGGGCGCACGCGCGCTCAGCCGCCCACCTCGGGTCGCATCCCGCGCGGATCGCCCCGCGCATCCGCGACAGGTGCGGGCGGCGAGCCGTAGCCGGCGGGATAGGGCAGAGGGGTGAACGTCGGCGGGGCGACGACCGGGAGCACGCTCGGCGCCACCGCACCAGTTCCACGGACCGGCGTCGAACCCGGATCGGGCTCCGACGCGGGGACTGCCCGCGCCGGCAACCCGGCGGGTGGGGGGGCCGATGCCAGGGCGGCGTACGACGTCATCCCGCCGAGGTGCGGCGCGCCGGCCAGCCGCCGCTCGGCATCCTCGAGACGCCGCTCCACGGGCCAGCGCACGGTCGCGAACATCACGAGGAGCACGAGGTTCACGCCGGGCACGAAGACCCCGATCGACCACCACGGGGAGTAGCCCGCCTTGCGGACCACGCGGACGACCAGCGCGATCGCCAGCAGCGCCGCAGCCAGGACGACGACCGTCAGGACGAGAGGCATCGCCGCGGCGATGCGCTCGAGCGCGCCGATCATCGGACCCCCCGCAAGACGGGTGCGTCCCGAGCGACCCTGGCGGGCGATCCGACCGCACCGCACCATTCTGTGCCACGACGTGCCGACTCTGCCGGTCGTCGGCGCCCGGCTCGACGGTCAGCGCCAGCCGCCCGCGATCTCCAGGAAGAGGTCGGTCGCCTCCGGCTCGCCGACGCTCACGCGGATCCCGTCACCGGCGAACGGCCGGACCAGGACTCCCGCGTGCGCCGCCTCGGTCGCGCAGGCGCCGGTGCGGTCCGCCAGCGCGAGCCACACGAAGTTCGCCTGGCTCTCCGGGACCGACCAGCCCTGGGACCGGAGCCCGGCCAACAGGCGGCCACGCTCGAGCACGATCTCGTCGACGCGGTCCATGAGCTCGTGCTCGGAGCGGAGCGAGGCGAGCGCCGCGAGCTGAGCGAGGTGGGAGACCCCGAACGGCGTCGACGCCGCGCGGATGCCCGCGGCGATCCGCGGTGGCGCGACCGCAAACCCGACGCGCAGCCCTGCCAGACCGTAGGCCTTGGAGAACGTGCGCAGCACGACGACGCGTCGGGACCCGGCCAGGGCCGCGAGCGCGTCGGCAGCCTCCGGGTCGCGCACGAACTCCACGTACGCCTCGTCGAGCACGACGAGGACGTCGTCCCGGACCTCCTCGAGGAATGCGGCGAGCTCCGCCGCCCGGGCAGCCGGCCCGGTCGGGTTGTTCGGGGTGCAGACCAGGACGACCTTGGTGCGCTCGGTCACGGCTGCTGCCATCGCGGTGAGGTCGAGCCGACCACCATCCGCGAGCGGCACCGGCACCCCGATCCCACCCGCCAGGCTGATGGCGATCGGGTACGCCTCGAACGACCGCCACGGCAGCACGACCTCGTCGCCCGGCTCGCAGAAGGCCGCCAGCACGTGCCCGAGCACGGCGACCGAACCGCAGCCGGCGACGACCATGCTCGGGTCGACGTTCAGCGAGGCCGCGATCGCCTCGGTGAGCTCCGTCGCGTACATGTCGGGGTAACGGTTGACGTCCACCGCCCCGTCCACGATCGCCGAGACCACCGACGGCAGCGGCGGGTAGGGGTTCTCGTTCGAGGAGAGCTTGAAGGCGGCCGCCCCGACGGGCACGCGGGCACCAGGGACGTACGGGGGAAGGTCGGCGAGCGCACGGCGCAGCGGGACGCGAGGGCTGGACACGGAACCAGCATGCCATCGTGACGAACCGGTGCCGCGATGGAAGGATCGGTCGCATGACCTTCGTCTGGCGTGTCCTTGTCAATGCGATCGCGATCTGGCTCGCCCAGGAGCTGCTGAGCGGCATCACGGTCATCGACAACCACACGACGTCGGGCCGGATCCTCGTGCTCGTGGGAGTCGGCCTGATCTTCGGGCTGGTCAACGCGGTGGTCAAGCCGATCGTGAAGTTCTTCGCCTTCCCGCTGTACGTCCTCACGCTCGGACTGTTCACCCTGGTGGTCAACGCCCTGATGCTCATGCTGACGGCCTGGATCAGCCAACAGCTCGGTTGGGGTCTGAAGGTGGACACCTTCGGCACCGCCGTCATCGGCGCGCTCATCATCTCCGTCGTCAGCGTCATCCTGAGCCGGATGGGGTCGGACAAGCACCGACGCCGCTGAGCCGGGGCACCGTCGTCGCGAGCGGGAGCGCGGGGCCGGGCGGGGCCGTCAGGGAGCTCGGACCGCAGGGCCGCCGAACGATCGGCGACAACGGCCCGAGCGGGAACGGCCGCACCGGACCGGCGCGGCACACGTCCTGCTCGCCCTGCGCGCGGGGCGGCTCGACCCGGGTCCCTTGGAAGACCGTCGTGGTCACCGTGTCACCGGGTGCGCCCGTGACCTCGGCGGCAGCCTCGCGCCACGCCGTGATCGACGGGTGGTCCGACGCGTCGGCCTCGGCCGCCGTCCCCAGGTACGCGCTGAGGTCGTGCGAGCCGAAGAGGCTCCCGGCCGCGGCGACATCACGCGGGTCGCTGGAGGCCGAGAGGTCGCGCTTGACGGTCGTCACGTTCGGCGCGTCCGGGTTCGGGGTCCCGTCGATCGCGGGCACCGAGTCCGTCGGGTGCTCCATCGCGAGCGCCTGGGTCGCAGCGGGGATGGCCATCGCCCCGATCGGTGAGCCCATCGTCAGGACGGAGCGGACCCGGTAGGTGGCCGCGAACGTCGGATCGCCGGCGAGCCGGGCGGCGACCATCCCCCCCTGGCTGTGCCCTGCGAGCAGGACGGCCTCGCCGGTGCGGGCTCCCGCAGACCGCAGCGCGCCGGCGACCAGTGCGCTGCTGTCATCGGCCACGCCGGCCATGGCTGCCAGGTTCGTCCTGTTGTCGAAGGGGTTCG
>JAKBFW010000138.1 GCA_021833345.1 Pseudomonadota bacterium
TCGGCAGGGTGGTTCGCACGAGCCACTGACGTACGGTCGGCACGAGCAGCGACGCGCCCGCTGCCGCGGCCAGGACGGCGATGAGCACGAGGGTGCCGGTCGAGGGGGCGAACTGAGTCGAGGTGGTCGTTCCGGACACGACGGACAGGAAGACGAGGAGGAGCACCGTCACCGCGAGCTGCGAGACCTGCACGAGCGCCACGGTGGCGACCGCGAGGGACGTCGTCACGCCACGCTTCGTGAGCATCCTCAGGTTCAGCGCCGCCGAGCCGAGGCCCGCGGGCGTGACCAGGCCGACGAATGCCCCGACCGCATGGACGAGCGTCGCCGACCAGAGTGAGATCCGGACGGGGGCGAACGCGGCGAAGGTGAGCCCGGCGCCGACGAACGTCGCCAGGCCGAGCAGGAACGCGACGGCCGCCCATCGCCAGTCGCTCGATGCCAGTGCGGTCGAGATCCGGTCGACGTTGACGGAGGTCAGCACGATGATCGCGGCAGCCACCGGAAGGATCACCGTCAGGACCGAGCGCGCCCCGAAGCGCACGAGGCGCTGCGGCTCGACGTCCGCGTCGGGCATCCGGGCGACCAGTGCCGCGCGAACCTCGCTGAGGACCTCGCGGCGTTCGCGGACCTCGACCCTGGTCTGGCGGGGGAGCACGACGGTCTGGAGAAGTGGGCCGACGGCGGCGACCTCGGAATCGGGGAGGGCGCGGGCAGCCGAATCGACCGCTCGCGTCGCACCGATGCGGGTCGCGAGCATCGCGACGACCTGGGTCACGTCCATGCGCCGCGACAGCTCGGACGCGGCGACATCGGCCGAGTCCCACCCCGTCAGCCAGATGCCTGGTGGCCCGCCCCGCCTGTCGACCAGGACGCTCGCGGAGGTCAGCGCCCGGTGGGCGATGCCGGCCCCGTGCAGTCTCCTGATCTGGTCCCACAGCGTGGCGAGAAGAGTGTCCGTCATCTCGTCCTCCGGCAGCTCACGAAGCGCGACGGCCTCGTCGAGGTGCTCGATCACGAGGAGCATCGAGTCCGCGGCCTCAGCCATCCCGACCAACGCCGGCGTCTGCACCCCGGCCGCCCGCGCCGCGTAGGTGGCGAGCGCGGCCCGCTCGGCCGCCTGTCGGAGGGAGACGATCGACCTGCCTTCGACGCCGCGGAGCCGGACTGCCCGCCAGAGCCGTGAGACGGTTCCCACGACCTGTCGGTCCGCATCCATCACGACCGCGTGCGCGATGCGCCCGTCGGCCGAGGTGATCTCGTAGGTCCGGTCGTCGAACGACCGTGACTCGGAGGTGTCGTCGAGGCGGACGACGTGCACAGGCACGACGCCGGCGCGCACGATCCCGTCCACCAGGGCCCTTCCCTCGACCCGCCCCGACGTCACCCCGAGGCCGTAGCGGATACCGAGTCCCGAGGCCACACCGAGGAGGAACGCGACCGTCGTGCCCGGGAGCGAGACCTGTCCGGTGACCACGATGATGGCGAGGGAGACCCAGAGGAGGTTCCACGACCACGCGACCGTGCGTCGCCGGACTCGGGGACCTGAGGCCACGAGGAGTGCGACCACGCTCGCGAGCGAGGTGGGCACGGAGAGCGCCAGGTTGGCTCCGACCCGCACCGACAGCCCGCGTACGAGGGCGGTCGACCCGAGCACCTCGACGACGAGCCCGACGAGCACGGATGACGTCAGCGCCACGGCCGCGGCGGTCACGGCCTCGACGACCTGCCGCCCGAGCCGCCGCACCGCGAGCTCGACGAGCACAGCGAGTGGCGCGACCAGGGTCAGGAGCCACTCGAGCACCGCGACGGGGATCTGGAGCGCGCGACCGAGGTCGGCGGCAAAACCCTGCACGTCCTGCGAGACGCCAGCGGTGGTGCCATGCGCGTAGACCACGAACAGCATGACCAGGACGATCCCGGCGAGCGCGCCCGCGGCGCCGAGCAGGTCCCCAGGGCGGTGCACCGGCACGGGCACCAAGTCCTCGATCACGGTCCCGTCAGCAAGCGTGCGGACGACCCGGTTCCGGCCCTCCTGACCTGCAGGTCTCACCGGGAGCGACATGGTCGGAGTCTAGTTCGAGGCTGCAGGCGCGCTCGCCTGAGGGAGCGGCGTCCCGCTCGTCGAGGACGGGGCGCGCGGGGCGCCAGTCGCGCGAGGCACAGGTGTGGGCGCCGGCACGGTGGCGTAGGTCTCGAGCTCCGCAAGGCCGACGTTCCTGGTGGTGGCGCTCACCGCGGTGACGAGCAGCCGGACGCTCGTCACCGTCCGCGCCGGGAACCAGACCGTGAGCCCGGAACCGTTGTTCGGGAGCGCCCCCAGGGACACCGTGCTCCCGTCCGAGAACTCGAGCACCCCGGCCGTGATCTGGTCGCGAGGGTTCGGTCGGTCGTAGAGCACCACGCCGTCGAGCGTCGTGGGCGCGGGGTAGTCGAGCCTGATCCAGCTACCGGCCCGACCGTCCTCGGTCGCCCACTCGCGCCCGTGCGCGCTCGGCTCGCCGAGCGCATACCCATCCACGGCTCGGTGGGCTCCCTGCCCGGAGGCGATGGCCTCGGACGACGCGGTCACACGCACCCCGGGCCCACGCGCCACGTTGCCGACGGACTCGCTCGCGACGACGTACTGCCGGCTGAGCCGCAACGAGTACACGACGTCGATCGGGCACCAGGGGTCCAGGCAGAGCTTGCGGTCATGGCTGGCGTAGGCGAGAAAGGTGCTCTCCTTCGCCCGGAGGTCGACGCCCGTGACGTTCGCGAGCCTGGTCCAGGTCGGGTAGCCGCCGTAGGCGAGGAGCGTGTGGGCCGATGCGTCGTCCTGGCTCGCCTGACGCGCGAGGAGAGCCGTGGCGGTGTGATCGGCGTGGTCCCCGCGCCGGAACGCGATGGTCCAGTCCTGCGTCCTGACCGTCGTCGGTGCGAACGAGGTCATGAGCGCGGCGAGAGCCGAGCGTAGACCCGATTCGGTGTAGCGCGCCGATCCGTCGACCGACCCGATCGACGCGATCTGGCCCTGCCACAGTCGCATGAGGCTCTCCCGACCATGGACGACGAGGCCGGAGCCGGTCCGGTCGCCGTCTGGGAGCCGCATAAACACCAGGGACACGTTCGGCGCATCGATGAGGGTCTCGAGGCGAACCGTGTGACCGGGTACCCCGGCGTCGGTCGTCGTCCAGGCGTTCGCGACCCCCGCCATGTGCGCGTAGGCCGCTCGGCTTCCGTCCTCCCGGCTCTTCCAGTAGAGCTCGCCCTGCGCCGCGTCGCCCGCGGTCACAAAGACGGTCCGCACGCAGCGCCCGGCGTCGATGTCGTGCAGGATGTCGGGGTTCTGGAAGATGAGGTCGTCGTCCTCGTGCGCGACGACCTGCATCGCGCCCCCGGCGCAGCTCGCCGTGTCGTGGGTCGCGATCGCCACCGGGGGCATCGCGATCGGGACGAGAGCCGTCACGAGCGAGATCAGGAACCCCCGGACGATCAAGGACGCGCCGATCGCGCCGACGACCGTCGTGTGCACCGTCGGCCAGCGACTGGCGAAGCGGGCCCGCGTGCGCCGCGTCCCCACGTGGACCTCCCCAGACGGTGTCGGCTCGTGTCGATCAGCCGGTGACCCCGCGTGGCGTGACGGCCGCCGTCAGGCCGGTCACGAGGTCGCGCGGTTCGATCCTACGCACCGGAGCCCGGGCGAACGAGGTCGAACGACGCGCGAGCGGGTTCCGGGAGACGCCCCCGGCTGCGTCAGGACACGTGGGCACCGAGCAGCGCACCGATGCCGAAGGTGACCAGCATCGCCAGCGCGCCTCCGACCACCAGGCGAACGATGGCCCGCAGGTGCCCTGCCTTCCCGAGTGCGGCACTGACCGAGCCGGTGAGGGCGAGCGCCACGATGACGACCGCGAACGTCACCGTCACCCGGGCGGCGGTCGGCGCCAGGACGATCGCGAGGAGCGGCAGGGCCGCGCCGACCGTGAACGCCAGTGCGGACGCGAATGCGGCGTGCCAGGGGTTGGTGAGGTCGTCCGGGTCGATCCCGAGCTCGGCGTCGACGTGCGCGGCGAACGCGTCGTTCGCTGTGAGCTCTTCAGCGACGATCCTCGCCGTCGTCTCACTCAGACCCTTCTTCACATAGATGTCGGCGAGCTCGGCGAGCTCGGCCTCCGGGAACTCCTCGAGCTCCCGACGCTCCTTCTCGAGGAGAGCGCGTTCGGTGTCGCGCTGGCTGCTCACCGAGACGTACTCGCCGAGGGCCATCGAGACCGCGCCCGCGACGAGACCGGCGACGCCCGCGGTGACGATCGGCCCGCGTGCGGTCGTGGCTGCCGCAACCCCGATCACCAGACCGGCGGTGGAGATGATGCCGTCGTTGGCACCAAGGACCCCGGCACGCAGCCAGTTGAGCCGCGCGCCCATACCGTCACTGTGCGGCTCGCCCGTGTGCTGGCCGACGTCGATCGATGCGGACGAAGGTGCCTGGACATCGGGAGCGACGTCGTCGCCGGGCTGCTGTGGGTCGACCATGGCACTGACGCTAGGTGCCCGTAGCGTCGGATGCCAGCCAGGTTCCCCTCAGCCGGACCGCGCATGCGTGCAGGCAGCGGCCGCGACGACTCTCGATGCCGAACTCCCAGTGCCACGGCCCGAGCGGGCCGCCCCTTCGGGGTCTCATCGCCGTGGCGTGGTTCCAGCCGTACGACGCCGCGTGCGCCTGGAGCCACAGGTACGTCGGGTCAGGGACGTCGTCGACCGTGCTGAGACCGCCGAGCTCGACGGCCAGCCCACGAGCGTGCTTCACGGCGCCCGGGGTGCTCGCGAGCTCGCCTTGAGCGCTTCGTCCGCGTCCCTGCGCAGTCGCGCACCGGGCGCGAGGCCACGCGCCGCCCGGAGGACCTCGGAGCGGCGCGCGACGGACGAGAGGTCGTCCGTCAGGGCTGCCAGCTCCTGCCGGGCGTCGACGAGGGGTGCCAGGGCGTCTCCGGTGCGGACGCGGTCGCACCCTCGCGCGCGGCTGACCTGCCGACGCCATGCGACCCCACGGCTCGTGCGCAGGGATCGGAGTGCTCTCCCGCGGCGTCGATGCAGCGAGACCTTGGCTCCAAGGCCGTCCGGGTGGCGAGGGTGCGGGCCGGGATCAGTCGAGGGCACCCATCGTCCGGGGGACGTGCGCCGCATGCCCCTGGGCGCGCAGCGCGGCGCGCAGTCGTTCTCCCGCGGCGTCGAGCGCCTCGGGCGGGACGTCCGTACGGGCGTGCGCGAAGGTGAGGTGGGACTCGTCCCACGCCGGCAGGACGTGCACGTGAAGGTGGGGCACCTCGAACCCGGCGACCAGCACTGCTGCGCGAGGCGCCGGCCAGATGCTCAGCTGCGCGAGCCCGACGGACTTCGCGACCGAGCTCAGTCGAGCCAAGACCTCGTCGGGTGCGTCGACGAACTGGGCGATCTCGTCCCGCGGGACGACGAGGGCGTGGCCGTCGGTGATGGGCGCGTGCGTGAGGAACGCGACAACGACGTCGTCCTGCCAGATGAACCGCCCAGGGATCGACCCGTCGATGATCTTGGTGAAGACCGTGCTCATGGTTCTCCTCGCGTCGGTCCGGGGGTGCCCACGCTACCGAACGAGGTCCAGGGACGTAGACCGTCCCAGGTCGACTCGGAGCACTGGCGCGTGGCCGGACTCCGCGCGGACGTCCGGGGATGCGGCCACGCTCGCCTGGCGGTAAGACGGACCCATGATCGAGCCCGTCACGACCGGTCCCGCGACGTCCGCCCCCGCGTCTTCCCCGTCGGTTCGGACGGAGCGCGCCCCGCAGGACACGGACGCCGGTGCGACCGGCGAGGACCCGCGGGCGGGTGGTCACGCCGAGGACGCCCCGAGGTCGCTGCACGCGGTGGAGCTCGTTGCCGACGACGAACCGATCGCGAGCAACGACGAGTGGGACGATCCGGAACGGTTGTAGGGGCTCGCAGCGCGGGACTTCGGCGTGTCGCCCGGATCGATCAGCGAGATGGAGCGTACCGCGAGCAGTCGCCACAGCTCGGTACCGTCGCGCCCGTAGAACGTCGGGGCGATCGCGGCCGCAGCGCGGCGTTCACGCGCAGTCGGAGGTGCGTCGCACGCGACGGTGCTGCCGCGGGCCAGCACCTGCTGGGTCGGGGTGCGGCGCCTGATGGCGATCGCACGGATGTGGCTCAGATGTGTGTGCGACCTCGCGGTAGAGGTGCGGATCGTGCCGCCCGTCGTCACCGAGGAGGAGCCCGTCGATGTCGAGGACGTCGTGCACGAGACGGCGCGGCTCTGCCCTCCTGTGCTCGCGCCCTGAACGGAACCAACCCGTCTGCGCTGGACCCCAGTCGGTCAGGAGCAGCGGGCCGCTCGGATAGCCGTGGCGATGCAGGAAGCGCACGAGCGCCGGCTCGCTGTTCCAGGCCCCTGTCCGAGAGGTGGACCACCGGCGCGGTCGGCGCCTCATCGATCAGTCGGTCATACAGAACGGCCATGCCGGGAACCCGCGGCCACCCACGCCGTCGCGGCCACCACGCGAGCCGGCGGTACAACGCGTCGTCGACGCATGCCGCGACATGTGGCCTGCTGCTCCAGGTGGGCGAGGAACCTCGCCCTGTCACGTCGACCGACGC
>JAKBFW010000139.1 GCA_021833345.1 Pseudomonadota bacterium
TGCAGGGCGCGGGCGACTCGGCGATGAACGCCGCGGCGGCGGTCGGGGCGATCGGGTCCGGGGCGATCATGGTGGCTCTCGGCTTCGCGTGGCTCGCCGGGATCTCCGGCGCGCTGGTCGTGCCGGTCCTGTGGCTCGCGGTGCGGCGCTCGCGCGCCGCCCGGCGACCGTCAGGGACCGGGTCCGGGCCGGTGGCCTTGCGCCGTCGCGAGGCGTGAGGTCTCCTGGGTCCATGCCTCTTGTCGGAGAGTACGAGCCGGGCACCACGGCGTGGGCCCGCGAGCAGGTCGAGCTGTACGAGTCGTCGGGCGGCACCCAGGGGCTGACCCTGCGCGGGATGCCGGTGGTGATCCTCACCTCGGTCGGGGCGTCGTCGGGCAAGCTCCGGAAGACCCCGCTCATGCGCGTCGAGCACGACGGGACGTACGCGATCGTCGCGTCCCTCGGCGGCGCCCCGAAGAACCCCACCTGGTACGCGAACGTCGTGCACCACCCCGAGGTCGAGCTGCAGGACGGCCCGCAGAGGTGGGACATGGTGGCGCGCGAGGTGCACGGGGACGAGAAGGCGCTCTGGTGGGAGCGTGCCGTCGCCGCGTATCCCGACTACGCCGAGTATCAGCGCAAGACGACGCGCGAGATCCCGGTGTTCGTGCTCGAGCGGGTGCCGGGCTGAGGTCGGGTCGCCACCGGCGGCGGGACGCTGGGCCCTGCACCGTGGTGCACGCCGGCCCGGGTAGATTGCGTCGGTGACCGGCACCGCGGACGAGACGACGTACGAGCCGGACCCGCAGCGCTGGAAGGCGCTCACGGTCTGCCTGACCGCCGGGTTCATGACCCTGCTCGACGTGAGCATCGTCAACGTCGCGCTCCCGTCGATCCGGGCCGGCCTCGGCGCAAGCGACGGCGAGCTGCAGTGGATCGTGTCGGGCTACGCGCTGAGCTTCGGCCTGGTGCTCGTCGCCGCCGGACGTCTCGGCGACATGCGCGGACGGCGGACGTTGTTCGTCGTCGGCGTGGTGGTCTTCACCGTGAGCAGCATGCTCGCCGGGATCGCGCCCAACCCGACGTGGCTCGTGCTCGCCCGGCTGCTGCAGGGCGTCGGCGGGGGCATCATCAACCCGCAGGTCTCCGGCCTCATCCAACAGCTCTTCCGCGGCCAGGAACGCGGTCGGGCGTTCGGGCGGCTCGGCACGGTCATCGGCATCTCGACCGCGATAGGGCCGGTGCTCGGCGGCGCCCTCATCGCCGTGTTCGGCGTGGACGTCGGCTGGCGCTGGATCTTCTTCGTCAACGTCCCGGTCGGGGCGCTCGCGATCGTCCTCGCGTACCGGTACCTGCCGCCGTCACGGCGCCCGACGGCCTCCGGTGACCGCGATCTCGACCCGGTCGGCGTCCTCGCTCTCGGCGCCGGTGTCGTGGCGATCCTGTGGCCGCTGGTGAGCGGTGAGGCCTGGCGCGCGACGGATGCGATCTGGATCGCGGCGGGCCTCGTGATCCTCGGCGGGTTCGCCTGGTGGGAGCGCCGGTACCTCGCACGTGGACGCGCCCCGATGGTCGACGTGTCGCTGTTCCGGCTCGCCAGCTACACCGCGGGCGCGACGCTCGCACTGGTGTACTTCACCGGGTTCACCGGGATCTTCTTCGTGCTGACGCTGTACTTCCAGAACGGGCTCGGGTACTCGCCCCTGCTCGCCGGTGTCGCGATCACGTCCTTCGCGCTCGGCTCCGCCGCGGCCGCGCTCATCGGTGGTCGCCTCGTGCACCGGTTCGGCCGGAGCCTCGTCGTCGCCGGCCTCGTGCTGTTCATCATCGGCATCCTTGTGACGGACACCGTGATCGACCGCCACGGCGCGGCGTCGGACCTCGGCTGGTGGACCGCGCTCCCCCTGCTCCTCGCGGGCCTCGGCAGCGGGCTCGTGATCTCCCCGAACCAGACGCTGACGCTCGCCCAGGTGCCCATCCAGCGCGCCGGAGCCGCCGGCGGGGTCCTGCAGACCGGACAACGCCTCGGCACGGCGGCCGGGATCGCCGCGATCGGCTCGCTCTACTTCGCGGGGCTGCGCACCACCGGGGACCCCGCGATCGCCGTGAGCCACGGTCTGCGAGCCTGCGCGGCCATCACCGGGCTCGCTCTCCTGATCGGCGTGACCGACCTGGTCCGCGGTGCGCGGAACAACCGGGCGGCGCTGCAGGGACGAGGCGGTCAGTAGCCGGAGCTCGCGGACGGCGACGCGCCGGTGATCGCCGAACCGGCCGGGTCGACCAACCACCACAACGCGCCGAACCCGTTCTTGCCCTGACCCTTGGTCTGACCCGGCGCGGTGTCGGCGGCGAAGTAGTACAGCGGGTGACCGCCGTACGTCACCTGCACGGTGCCGTCCGCGCGGGTGAGGCTTCCCAGCTTCGACGCCGTCGCACTGCCGGAGACCGCCGGGGTGCCTGTCGCGGTGAGCGGCGGCCACGCCGTGGCGCACGCGCCGCTGCAGGTCGACGTGGTCG
The DNA here is from genome assembly GCA_021833345.1 of Pseudomonadota bacterium. Classification (GTDB taxonomy): domain Bacteria; phylum Actinomycetota; class Actinomycetes; order Actinomycetales; family Cellulomonadaceae; genus JAJDFX01. The sequence continues at coordinate 2,500 of JAKBFW010000139.1, forward strand.
CGGTGTCGCTCATGAACAGGTAGAGCGCGCGACCGGCACCATCGGTCAGGTAGGTGCCGTGCGCGCCGGACTGCGTGCCGATCGTCACGGCGGCGGAGGCCGTCGTCGACGGGGCCGAGGCCCCGGCCGACGAGACGGCGGGCCCGGCGGGGAGGGGTGTCGAGCTGCACGCCGCGGCGAGAGCGGCGACGAGCGCGACCGGAACGGCGACCCGAGCGAACCGGGTCGGGACCTGATCGAGGGAACGACGCATCGGGGGCTCCTTCTGCCGGACGGGCATCCGGTCGGTACGCGGGACACGCTGACCCCCTGTCACACGACGGGCGACCCGCTCCGGTTCACCTCCCCGACGACGCGCGGGGCCACCGCGCCCGTGGGTGAACCGAACGGGCTCGGCCGACGTGGTCAGGGGCATGAGGACGACCGTCGTCGAGATGCTCAGCGGACTCGCGGGCGTCCACGAGGCGGCCGGCGACGGCGACCGTGGCTAGTCTCGCGAGCGTGGGCACCACCGACGCGGACCTGCTGCGTGCGCTGCACGACCAGTACGGTCGTGCGCTGTGGACGTATGCGGTCGGCCTGACCGGCGGCGATCACGCCCGCGCGCAGGACGTCGTCCAGGAGACCTTGCTGCGGGCCTGGCGCCACCCTCAGGTGCTCGACGAGACCGAGGGCTCGGCACGCGGTTGGCTGTTCACGGTGGCCAGGCGCGTCGCGATCGACGAGTGGCGGGCCGCCAACCGCCGCCCCGAGCTCGTCACCGATCAGCTCCCCGAACGCCCGGTCGACGACGAGACGGACCGTTCCGTCGACCGGCAGCTGATCCTCGCCGCGCTGCGCACGCTGTCGGTCGACCACCGGCAGGTGCTGCTCGAGTGCTACCTCCGCGGTGCGTCGATCGCCGACGCGGCAGAGCGGCTCGGCATCCCGCCGGGCACGGTCAAGTCACGCACGCACTACGCGCTGCACGCTCTCCGCGCGGCCGTCATCGCGATGGGAGGCGAGGCATGACCACGCGACCCGACCCGTTCGAGCACGACGACGCGGCGTACGTGCTGGGTCTGCTGTCCGACGAGGAGGAGGTCGCCTTCGTGGCCCACCTCGCGACGTGCGTCGAGTGCACCGAGCGCGTGCATCACCTCGCGCAGGTGCCGGCCGCACCGGCCGGGCTCACCGAGCGCGATCTCGACGAGCCGGTCGCGTCACCCGTCCCCGACACCCTCCTGCCGGGGCTCCTGCACCGGGCCGCCGTCGTCGGACGCCGCCGTCGGTGGGTGGTCGGCGCGCTCACCGGCGTCGCGGCCGCGTGCCTCGTGGCGCTGGTGCTGGTGGTCTCGCCGCTGACGCACGCGGCGCACGCCGGCGTCGGGCCGGTGGCGATGACGGCGGTCATGGCGAACCCGCTCACGGCGACCGCGGCGCTCCAGGACGTCCCGTGGGGGACGCGGATCGAGCTCGACTGCCGGTACACCGCGAGCAGCTCCTGGTCGTCCGACGCGACGTACCGGCTGCAGGCCGTCGACCGGGACGGCGTCGTGCACGACCTGGGCACCTGGACGGCGCACGCGGGCGCCGAGGTGGCGTTCACGAGCGGCACGGATCTTCCCCGCACCGACCTGGCCGCCGTCCAGATCACGCTCCCGGACGGGACGCCGGTCCTGCGCCTGGCGTCCTGAGGCCTGGCGCGGCGCGCCGGACCCGTTGCGCCCCGCGAGGCCTCGTGCGGCGCACCATGATGCCGTGACCTCACCGAGCTCGTCGCCCCTGCACCCCGATCTCGCGGCCATCCGTGACCGCGAGCCCGTCCCGTCGTTCGCGGTGCGGACCGCTGACGTGCGCTACGAGCACGACGGCACGACCCTCCTGGGTCACCTCGCTGCACCGGACGGCGATGGTCCGTACCCCGGCGTCCTCGTCGTGCACGACTGGTTCGGCGTGGGCGACCACGTCCGCGTGCGGTGCGAGATGCTTGCGCGCCTCGGCTACGTGGCCCTCGCCGCCGACATCTACGGCGAGGGGGTTCGCCCGACGACCGGAGCCCAGGCGTCCGAGCTGGCCCGCGGGTTCTACGGCGACCTCTCGCTGCTGCGCGGACGGGCGCGCGCCGGTCTCGCGCGGCTGGCCTCCGAGCCCGGGGTCGACCCGTCCCGGCTCGCCGCGATCGGCTACTGCTTCGGCGGATCGACGGTGCTCCAGCTCGCCCGGTCGGGGGCCGACCTCGCCGGTGTCGTCTCGTTCCACGGCGGGCTGCAGACCGGTCCGCCGGGAGAGGCCGCCGCGATCCGTGCCTCCGTCCTGGTCCTCACCGGTGCGTCGGACCCCGTCGTCCCCGACTCCGCCGTCACGGCCTGGGAGGACGAGCTGCGCCAGGCTCCCGAGGCCGAGTGGCAGGTCGTGACGTACTCCGGTGCGATGCATGCGTTCACGGTGCCCGGCACCGACGCTCCCGAGCACGGCTCGCAGTTCCAGCCGACCGCCGAGCGACGGAGCTGGGTCGCGATGAAGGAGTTCCTCGCCGAGGTCCTCGGCTAGGTCGACCAGGTCCGCGCCCCCAGGTTCTTCTGAAGGATCTCACGCCCGATCTTGCGTCGTTCTACGGACATCTGCGGGATCGCAGCAACCAGCGCGGGCGTCGGCTCCGTCGACACGAATGTGCTGTGCTGTAATCAGATGTGCCAGAACGCAGCACGATCCCGCCGTCGATCGTTCCGAAGAATCGACACGATGTCGCCCGCGCACGGATCGACAACGCGATCATGCAGGTCAGAGCTCATACCGGAGGTCTCGGAGCTCCCCGCGACGCTCCTGGCGCATGGGACGAGATCCGGCTCCACGAGGCGCACGGGTCCACCGCGCTGGCCGGGAACCCGTTGTCTCGGCGTGAGGTGGCGGAACTTCTGAGCAACGGCAGGGCGGTCGGCGATCACCTTCTTGCCGACTACCTGCAGGTGGCGGGCTACGCGACGGCGGCGGGGTGGGTCTACGCACACACCCATGGGCCGGCCGACGCGGGCGGTTCCGAACCGGTGAGCCTCGCCGATGTCCGACAGCTCCACCGCCTTGCCCTGCGGCCGGCGTGGGATGTCGACGGTGCGCGCGACGTCGCGCTCGACGCCGTTCCCGGGACCGTGCGGGCACGCGACGTCCGGCCGTTCGCCGGCTGGTTACGCACCCCGTCCTTCACGACGATCGAGCAACGGCTGCGCGACTGGCTCGACCACACCAACGCCGCCCCGAGCTCGACGGGCGAGCTGATCGACCACGTCGCCGTCACGCACGCCCGGTTCGAGCAGCTTCACCCCTTCGTCGACGGGAACGGCCGGGTCGGTCGGCTGCTCGTCAACCTCGTCCTGGTCCGGAACGGTCACGCCCCGGTGACCGTCGCGGCACGTGACCGGGCACGCTACGCACGTGCGCTGCACCGTGCGGACACGGGCGACCACAGCGGCCTCGCGGAGCTGTTCGCCCGCAGCATCCTCGACAACACGTCCCGGATCGAGGCCGACGCGCAGGGGGCGCCGACGACCTTGGTCGGTCTCACCGAGCTCGAACGCCCGGGTTCGAGCCGGATCGCCCTCCGCAACGCGGCGCAACGAGGGCGGCTCCGGGCCGTGCGCGGGGACGACGGCCACTGGCGCAGCTGTCCGGCCTGGGTCGACGACTACCTGGCAGATCGGTACGTTCGCGGCCCGGTGCACCGGGCCTGAGCGCGTCCGCGACTGCCGTCCTGCTCCCGGGCGCGCGCACCCTCGCCGACCGGAGGCCGTCGGTCGACACAGGACTCATCGGTCGACGCGGGCGCCTCCGCCGGCGGCGAGCTTGAGGACCTCGGCCTTGGTGGCCATGGTGGTGTCGCCAGGGGTGGTCATCGCCAGCGCACCGTGCGCGGCTCCGTACTGCACGGCCGTGGCCAGCGACTCGCCCTCCAGCAGCCCGTAGATCAGCCCCGAGGCGAACGAGTCGCCCCCACCGACGCGGTCCAGGATCTCCAACCCCGGCCGCTCGGTCGCCTGCACGAGGCCCTCGTCTGCCGACCAGGCCAGCGCCCCCCAGTCGTTGACGGTCGCGGTGCGCACGGTGCGCAACGTGGTCGCCACCACCTGGAAGTTCGCGAACTCGGCCACGGCC
>JAKBFW010000140.1 GCA_021833345.1 Pseudomonadota bacterium
TCGCTCGCGGAGCGGGTCACCGCCGGTCTCGAGGGGCTCGAGGTCCCGCTCCGCGTCGCCGTCATGGGTTGTGTGGTCAACGGTCCGGGCGAGGCGCGGGAGGCCGACCTCGGCGTGGCGTCGGGGAACGGCAAGGGGCAGATCTTCGTGAAGGGGGTCGTCGTCAAGACGGTGCCCGAGGCGCAGATCGTGGAGACCCTGATCGAGGAGGCCATGCGACTCGCCGAGTCCATGACACCGCTGGAGGACGGCGCCCCGGTCGTGACGGTCGGCTGAGGCCGCAGGCGCGGACGTGGCACCGCCGACCCGGTCGGCGATGCACTCGTGGGAGGGGCCCGGTGTCCGGCACAATCACCTCATGGCACGGTGGCGCGTGACGCCTGTCGCCGACGGGGTCGCACCGGCGCGGGTCCTGCAGGAGTCGGACCTGGCATCGGCGCTCCGGTTGTGCGCTCTCGACCCGGTCGGCACGGTGCTCGCGGCGACGCGGGTCGAGGCCGCGATCGCGCGGGGGCTCTGGAGCGTCGGTGGCCAGTTCTGGGGGTACTTCCGCGACGAGCGACTGATCGCATTCTGCTGGGTCGGCGCGAACCTGTCCCCGGTGGTCCCGGACGCGGACGCGGAGGCGCTCGATGCCTTCGCGGTGCTGGCCCTGACCCACGGACGACGCTGCTCCTCGATCGTCGGGGAGGCCGAGATCGTGCTCGCGCTCTGGGGCAGGCTCGCGCGGGACTGGTCGCGACCGCGGGAGATCCGCGCGGACCAGCCGTCCCTGATGATCGATCACGCCCCTCTCATCGCCCCGGATCCGCTCGTCGTCCGGTCGTCCCCCTCCGACTTCCCGCTGCTTCTTCCCGCATGCGTCGCGATGTTTGAGGAGGAGGTCGGTTACTCCCCGGTGTCGGGGCCCGGTGGGCCCTACGAGTCGCGCGTGCGGATGCTGGTCGGGACGGGGATGTCGTACTCGAGGATCGATGACGGCCCAGCCGGCACGGGCGTGCCGGCCCGGTCGCAGGTGCGCCGTGAGGTCGTCTTCAAGGCTGAGATCGGAGCGGTCGCGGGTGGGGTCGCGCAGGTCCAGGGAGTCTGGGTGCCGCCGAAGCATCGCGGTCACCGCCTGTCCGAGTCCGGGATGGCGGCCGTCGTCATGGCGGCACGGCGCGACATCGCCCCGGTCGTGTCGCTCTACGTCAACGGCTACAACACGCGAGCGCTCTCGGCCTATCAGGCTGTCGGGTTCCGGCAGGTCGGCACGTTCGCGACCGTGCTGTTCTGAGCGGTCCGACGGTGCGCGTGCGGGCGCGGGGGTCGTGGCGCGGGTCGTGGCGGGGGCCGACCCGGAGGCGTGGCCGGCCAGGTCCACGGCCCCAGTAGGCTGATCCCCATGCTGCTGCGGATGTCGACCCTTTTCGTGCGGACCCTGCGGGAGGACCCGGTCGACGCCGAGGTCGCGAGCCACCGGCTGCTCGTGCGGGCCGGCTACATCCGGCGGGCTGCGCCGGGCATCTACACCTGGCTGCCGCTGGGTCTGCGCGTGCTCGGCAAGATCGAGCAGGTCGTCCGCGACGAGATGGCCGCCGCCGGCGCGCAGGAGGTCCACTTCCCGGCGCTGCTCCCGCGCGAGCCCTACGAGGCGACCGGTCGCTGGACCGAGTACGGCCCCAACATCTTCCGGTTGAAGGACCGTCGCGAGGCCGACTACCTGCTGGCGCCGACGCACGAGGAGGTGTTCACCCTCCTCGTCAAGGACCTCTACTCGTCGTACAAGGACCTTCCCCTCGCGCTGTACCAGATCCAGACCAAGTACCGCGACGAGGCGCGGCCCCGGGCCGGCCTGATCCGTGGTCGCGAGTTCATCATGAAGGATGCGTACTCGTTCGACGTCGACGACGCCGGTCTGGAGGCCTCCTACGAGCGTCAGCGGCAGGCGTACCAGCGGATCTTCGACCGGCTCGGTCTGGAGCACGTGATCGTCGCGGCGACCTCGGGGGCGATGGGTGGGTCGCGCAGCGAGGAGTTCCTCACCCCGACCCCGATCGGCGAGGACACGTTCGTGAGGTCACCCGGCGGCTATGCGGCGAACGTCGAGGCCGTGACCACCCCCGTGCCGCCCGAGATCCCGTTCGACGGGCTGCCCGCGGCGCACGTGGAGGACACGCCGGACACGCCGACCATCGCGTCGCTCGTGGCCGTCGCCAACGAGAGGTTCCCACGGCCCGACCGTGAGTGGACCGCTGCCGACACCCTCAAGAACGTCGTCGTGGCGCTCACGAGGCCGACCGGTGAGCGCGAGCTCCTCGTCGTCGGCCTGCCCGGGGACCGTGAGGTGGATCTCAAGCGCCTCGAGGCCGCGGTCGCCCCGGCCGAGGTCGAGACCGCGACAGAGGCCGACTTCGCCGCGCATCCGGACCTGGTGAAGGGGTACATCGGACCGGGTGCCCTCGGACCGAACACCGGCCAGCCGGCGGAGACCCGTCGCACGGTGAGGTACCTCCTCGACCCCCGGGTCGTCGCGGGCACCCGGTGGATCACAGGTGCGGACGCGCCCGGCCGCCACGTCTTCGACCTCGTGGCCGGCCGCGACTTCACCGCCGACGGCACGATCGAGGCTGCCGAGGTGCGGGCCGGTGACCCGTCGCCGGACGGCTCGGGCCCGCTCGAGCTCGCGCGGGGGATCGAGATCGGGCACATCTTCGCGTTGGGTCGCAAGTACTCGCAAGCACTTGGGCTGACCGTGCTGGACCAGAACGGCAAGGCCGTGGTCGTGACCATGGGGTCGTACGGCATCGGCATCTCGCGCGCCCTCGCGGCGCTCGCGGAGGCGAACCACGACGACGCCGGGCTCGCCTGGCCCGCGCACGTCGCCCCCGCGCACGTCCACGTCGTGGCGACGGGCAAGGACCCGGCGGTGTTCGCCGCGGCGGAGTCGCTCGCCGTCGCGCTGTCCGATCGTGGCATCGAGGTGCTCTACGACGACAGGCCGCGCGTGTCGCCCGGGGTCAAGTTCGCCGACGCCGAGCTCCTCGGCGTGCCTCTCGTGGTCGTCGTCGGGCGCGGACTGGCCGAGGGCGTGGTCGAGGTGCGGCCGCGGGTAGGCGGGCGCGCGGAGCAGGTCCCGGTCGAGGACGCTGCGGACCATGTCACGCGGGTGGTCGGCGCGCTGCTGGGGTGACTGGCGGCAGCGCCGACGGCGACGCTCCCCAGGTCGAGGCGGTCGCCCACGCGTCGTCCGCGAGTGTGATGAGCAAGCCCCGCTCGCCCGCCGGCGGCGCCGTCGACGGCGTGCGGGGAGCGGTCGAGGGCCCCGACGGCGCCGGACCTGGCGGCGTGGTGACCGTCGTGGATTTCGTCGGGACGGCCGCCTGAGCCGTTGTCGGGTCCGACGAGGCGACGGCCGTGAGATAGGCGGAGGTGAGTGCGGTCTCGACGGTCGCGACGAGTGCGCCCGAGGTGCTCGCGTCGTGCGGCTCGAACGGGAGGGCGTAGGCGGTCCGTCGTGGATCACGCGACGTCGAGTCGATCGATGCCCGCACGGCCCACTCTCGCGCGCGCTCCCGGTGCCCCTCGGCCCGGGCCAGGACGGTGGCCCGCGCTGTCGCGTCGAGCCAGGCCGCCGCGACCTCCTCGGCGAAGCCCGCCTGGTCCTCGATCAGCACGATCTGCGTCACCTCGGCCGTCGGGAGCGACGCGCCCGACGGGATGTCGGTCGACGGCGTGGCCGCCTCCGTCGTGCCGCTGGTCGGGAGGCCCGCCGCCGCGACGAGTGCACGTGCGTCCTGCAGGCGCGACAGGGTGATCGACGCGAGGAGGCGGGCGAGCGGGCCGTCCGGCACCGACTCGGCCGCCGCACGGCTCCGGTCCGCCGCAGCCACCAGGAGATCGACGACCTCGCGGGTGTCGTGCTGCGCCGTCGTCGCCGGGCTCGTGGGCGTCGTCGGGGGAGCCGCCGGGGCAGTGGAGCCGGCGAGGCCCGAGACGTAGACGCCTCCGAGGGCCGCCGTGTGGGCGGTGGCGTCGTCCGCTGTGCGTGCGAGGACTGCCGCGACGCCCGCGTCCGCGCCGGTGCGTGCGGCGTCGGCGAGCGAGCGCACCGCCTGCGCATCGGCGACCGTCGCGGCTCTGGCGCGCTCGACGGGACCTGCCGCCGGCACCGTCGGTGCGGGGGACTCGAACCGCAGCTCGCACCCCGACACCAGCAGGGCGGTGGCCAGGACGAGCACCGACGCCAGAGCTCGTCCGCGTGCGCCGGGTCGGCGGGGCCGGCTCGCGCGGCGACCCGCGGGACGCTCGGAGGGAGACCTGGTCATGGAGGGCATCGCGGCGATCCTGCCATGGTCGGGGCGTGCGGGCGCGGAGCGCCGTCACGACTCGTTAGGCTGGTGGCCGCACAACAACACAGGGTCGACACCACGGGTGAACCCTTGGAGCCGACAGGAGGCGAGCATGGCTGCGCCAGCACTGGCCGCACGCGTGCGGGACGTCGTGGAACCGGTCGCGGTCGCCGCGGGGCTGTACCTCGAGGACGTCGAGGTCCACGGCACGGGGCCGAAGGTCGTCGTCCGGGTCGTGCTCGACCTGGACGAGGACGAGCTCGGCGCCGTGGACCTCGAGACGATCGCCACGGTCTCCCGCGAGATCTCGGACGCGCTCGACGGGATCGACGAGCTCGACAGCGAGTACACGCTCGAGGTGTCGAGCCCGGGCACCTCGCGACCGTTGACCGAACCCCGGCACTTCCGGCGCGCGCGCGGTCGTCTCGTGACGCTCGCGCTCCACGACGGCCGCACGGTCACGGGCCGACTGACACGGGTGGAGCCGGCGGCGGTCACCGTCGAGCCCGAACCGGTCGCGGCGAAGAAGGGCGGCCCGACCAAGGCGCGGCCTCCGGTGGACGTTGCGCTTGCCGACATCGCCCACGGTCGGGTCGAGGTCGAGCTGGCACGTGCGATGACGGTGGACCTCGGCCCCGAGGACGACGACGACGAGGACGAGGACTGACATGGACATCGACATGACGACGCTGCGGATGCTGGAGCGCGAGCGTGACATCGGTCTGGACGTGCTGGTCGCGGCGATCGAGCAGGCGCTCCTGTCCGCCTACCACCGGACCGCCGGTGCGCATGCGCAGGCGCGGGTCGAGGTCGACCGGAAGACGGGGCACGTGACCGTGTGGGCGCGGGAGGCCCAGCCGGTGGGCGAGGACGGGGAGCACCCCGCTCCCGGGCCCGAGTTCGACGACACGCCCGACGGCTTCGGCAGGATCGCGACATCGACCGCGCGTCAGGTGATCATCCAGCGACTGCGCGACGCGGAGGACATCCAGGTTCTCGGTGCGTTCCGTGGCAAGGAGGGCGAGCTTCTCAGCGGCGTGATCCAGCAGGGGCGGGACCCGCGCGTCGTGCTGGTGGACGTCGGGGGGATCGAGGCCGTCCTCCCGGCGCACGAGCAGGTGCCGACCGAGAAGTACGTGCACGGCGAACGTCTGCGGGCGTACGTCCTCGAGGTCGCCCGCGGCGCCAAGGGCCCCCAGATCACGCTGTCGCGGACGCACCCGCACCTGGTCCGCAAGCTGTTCGCGCTCGAGGTGCCGGAGGTCGCGGACGGCACGGTCGAGATCACCGCGATCGCCCGCGAGGCGGGTCACCGGACGAAGATGTCCGTGCGCGCAAATGTCGCGGGCGTCAACGCGAAGGGCGCCTGCATCGGGCCGATGGGCTCGCGGGTGCGCGCGGTCATGGCCGAGCTGCACGGCGAGAAGATCGACATCGTCGACCACAGCGACGACCCGGCGGAGATGGTGGCGCATGCGCTCTCGCCAGCGCGGGTCCTCTCGGTCACGGTGGTCGACCCGGAGACCCGGTCCGCGCGGGTCGTCGTCCCCGACTACCAGCTGTCGCTCGCGATCGGCAAGGAGGGCCAGAACGCGCGCCTCGCCGCCAAGCTGACCGGGTGGCGGATCGACATCGTCTCCGACGCGCCGGCGGTCCCCGCCGCCGCCGTCGGCCCGACGCTCGAGGGAGACGGGTGAGGTCACGCCCGGTGGTGCGGAGCGCTAGACTGTCTGCTGCTGGGCCTGCCGCCCGGCTCTCCTCACGTGCGACGCCGGTACCCGTTGCGGGCCCGGCGCGCACCTGTGTGGGGTGTCGAGCGGTTGGTCCGAGGTCCGCCCTGGTGCGGGTGGTCGCTCGACCGGATGGCGGGTCCGAGGATTCTCTCGAGCTCGTGATCGACGCCGGGCGCCGCATGCCGGGCCGGGGAGCGTGGCTGCACCCCGATCTCCAGTGCCTCGAGCTCGCGTTGCGCCGCAAGGCGTTCCCGCGGGCCCTGCGGTGCGCAAGGCCCCTCGGGGAGAACGCGTTGCGTCGCGAGCTCCTCCAGCACGCGGGGAAGATCAACAGCGCCGGGTCCGTGCCCGGGGCCGCACGACCGTCAGATGCCGACATGGGAAGCGGGTTGGAAGCCGATGGCTGCCCGATGAGCACACAGCAATGAGTACCCAGCGATGAGTACCCAGCACTAACGACGGTCCGACCCTCTCCTGGGCGGACCGAGACAGGAGAGATGTGGCCAAGGTCCGCGTCTACGAGCTCGCCAAAGAGCTCGGAGT
>JAKBFW010000141.1 GCA_021833345.1 Pseudomonadota bacterium
CCCTCGAGCACCTGCCAGGGGAGTGCGTCGCCGTAGCGCGCAGCCGTCGTGACGAACAGCCAGAGGTCGGCCGCCTCGAGGAGGCGGTGAGCCGCGTCCCTGTTGCTCTCGAGCACGGAGTCGAGGTCGGGGGCGTCGAGCAGGGCGACGCCGCGCGGGACGCGGTCGTGCGCGACCACCTCGACGGCCGTCAGGACGGGGTGATCGGCCAGGAGGTCCGCGTCGTCCGGGTGGTGGATCAGCACCGGTCGGCGCGTCGTCGGACGCAGCACCCCGGCCTGGCTCACCTCGGTCCCGAGCAGGGAGTTGACGAGCGTCGACTTCCCGGCGCCGGTGGACCCGGCCACGACCACGATCGCCGGGGCTGAGAGCTCGCGCAGCCGGGGGAGCAGGTGGTCCTGGAGCTGGTCGAGAAGACGGCTGCGCGAGGCGCGCGCCCGCGCGACGCCGGCGATCTCGAGCGGGAACCCGGTCGCCTCGACATCCCGGCGGAGATCCTGGACCGCATCGAGCAGCGATGGGGTCACGACAGGTGGCTCGGTGCTCTCCCGCTCCACGGCGGGACCGGGCTGCGCAGTCACATGCCCATCCTTCCATCCTTCCTGCTGGCTCCCAGCACTGTGCGCTAGGCGCGTCACCATGCTCACCGGCCGAGCCCGGCGAGCATGGTGACCGTCACCGCGATCACCACGGTGCCGAACGGGTACGCGAGAAGGGCGTGGCGAAGGGCCGTCGCGCGGAGCTCGGAGGCCCTGATGGCCGTGTCCGACACCTGGAACGTCGTGCCGAGCGTGAAGGCGACGTCGCGACAGCGTGGAGGTTCGTCCTGGTTGAAGTCGATGCCGCCCGGGGTGCCGCTGCGGTAGTACGGCCCCGCATACCGGAGCGTGACGATCGTGCGGACCATGCCCCAGGGAGGACCACCGCGGCCCACGCCACTGCGTCCGCGCGTGGGCCGCCGCGATCACCGGTCCGGCCTGCCGGACGTCCGCTCCTGTGATACCACGGGGGGTATCCGGACACGACGAGGTGCCCCGGGGACCGAGGGAGTGAGAATGGGTGACTTTGAAGGCAAGGTCGCGCTGGTTACCGGCGGCGGGTCCGGGATCGGGGCATCGTGCGTGCGGTTGCTCGTCGCCGGCGGGGCGAAGGTGCTTGTCGTCGACGTGTCGGAGAAGGCGGCGCAGGACGTGGTGGCCGAGCTCGGCGAATCCGCCGAGCTGTTCGTCGCGGACGTGTCCGACCCGACCTCGGGCACCGCCGCGGTCCAGGCGGCTGTCGAGCACTGGGGCGCGCTGCACCTCGCGGTCAACAACGCCGGCATCGGTGGGCCGCTCGGGCCGATCGACGCCATCGACGACGACGGCTGGAACCGACTGATCGGCATCAACCTGTCCGGGGTGTTCTACGGGATGCGCGCCCAGGTCCCGGCAATGGTGACGGCGGGCGGCGGTTCGATCGTCAACATGAGCTCGATCCTCGGGCTTGTCGGCTCGCCGCTCGCGATCCCGTACGTGGCGGCCAAGCACGCCGTGTCCGGCATGACCAAGGCGGCCGCGATCGCCTTCGCAGCGCAGGGCGTGCGGATCAACTCCGTGCACCCCGGCTACATCGACACGCCGCTGCTCGGCGCCCTGGACGAGGCGACGTTGGGCGCCCTGATCGGCATGCACCCGATCGGGCGGCTGGGCAAGCCCGAGGAAGTGGCCGAGGTGGTCGGCTTCCTGCTGTCCGACCGGTCGTCGAACGTGACCGGCAGCCAGTACGTCGTCGACGGCGGCTACACGGCGCAGTAGTCGGCAGGGACGGCCGTCCCGGCGACCAGCACCGGTACGGCCGTCCCGCGACCACCGGGGTGGCAGGACGGCCGTGCGTCGTCGGTGCGTCCCGGGGGGCGAGGGCGGCGCCCCAACCGTGGACCACATGAGGCGCGAGCACGTTGGACCTCTCGGCATCATCCACGCGCACCACTCGGCGAGGCATCGCCAGGCCGGTACCCGCGGGACGCGCCAGCTCGTCGACTCGAGGATCTGGTCGCGGGCGAGGTCTCGGCGCCGGTGGCGCCCGCGGGTGTCGGTGTGGTGGACACCGTCGACCTCGAGGTCGAGCGGACCGCTGGGCGTGTCCGGTGCGAAGTCGAGCTCGTCGCCCTCGATGGCGCCCTTGAGCTCGGGGACACGCGTTCGGCTACCGTGTCGCCATGCCAAGCGCGGTTCGTCGAGAGTCGCTGGAGTGACCGCCGCGAGCGCCCTGCTGCTTCTCGACCTCGCAGGGACCCTCGTCTTCGCCCTCAACGGGGCGCTCACCGCCATCCGGGCGGCCCGACTCGACATCGTCGGCGTTCTCACCCTCGGCATGATGACGGCGGTCGGGGGTGGCATCATCCGCGATGTCATCATCGGCTCCCTGCCTCCGGCGACGTTCCGGGACTGGCGCTATCTCGTCGTTGCTGCGGCCGGTGCCCTCATCGCATTCGCGTGGGGAAGCAAGCTCGATCGACTGGCCTTTCCGATCGAGGTTCTTGACGCGGTGGGACTGAGCCTGTTCGCGATCACCGGCGCCACGAAGGCGCTCGATGCCGGCCTCGGGCCGGTGCAGGCGGTGATCCTCGGCGCCGTCACCGCGGTCGGCGGCGGCACGCTTCGCGACGTGCTGATCAGGCGCGTCCCGACCGTTCTGAGCAGTGGGCTCTATGCCATCCCCGCGCTGGTCGGTGCCGGGGTCACGGTCGTCGGTCTCGAGATCGGGTGGCACGGCTGGGTCCCCGCGTTGGTGGCCGGAGCGGTCTGCTTCGCCATCCGTCTGATCGGGATTCGCTTTGACCTCAACGCTCCCGTTCCGCCAGGTTCCCCGAAGGCGTGAACCCGCGTGGTGTGACGTGCGCGGAGGGCATGCTCATCGGGACGCCGGGGCCGTGCCATCCTCCTTGCTCTGCGGGCCGAGGCGTGGCGCGAGGGCGGTGCCGTCCTGGTCGGTCGAGCAGTCCCGGCGACCGCGATCACGTCGTGTGGGCCAGGTAGCTCATCAGCGCCACCGTCATCGCTGAGGTGCCGGTGCGGAACGTCGGCTCCATGACGGGGGCGAAGGTGCTGGCGTGGTTGCCGGGGATGACCGTGCCCAGGGTGCCGTTCGCTTCGGCGCGATGGTAGGTGTCGGGGTCGAAGCCGCCCCAGATCCAGTAGAGGTAGGGAGTCCCGAGGGCGTTGGGGATGTCGCTGAAGTCCTCGCTGCCGGTCGAGGGCTCCATGACGATGGCCTTCTCGCCGAAGTGTGCGGTGAAGGCGGCGGAGACCCGGTGGTAGACGTCCGGGGAGTTCTGGGTGACCGGGAAGGGGTCGGTGTACGCGAACTCCGGCGGCGCGGGCGAGCCCGAGGCTGCGCACTCGGCCTGCACGATGCGCTCCACGGCGGCGCGCAGCTGTTGGCGGGTGTGATCGTCGTAGGAGCGGAGGTTGAGCAGGAGTGTCGTGGTCTCGGGGATGACGTTGCTCTTGCTGCCGGACTGGAAGCTGCCGACGGTGACGACGCCGAAGTGGCCCGGCGCGAGCTCGCGGGAGACGATCGCGTTGAGCCGCATCACGACGGCGCTCCCGAGCAGGATCGGGTCGACCCCGTAGTGCGGCATCGACCCGTGGGTGCCGCGCCCGTGCAGGGTGATCCGGATGCTGTCAGCGGCGGACAGGGCAGCGCCGGGACGCGCGGCGACGGTGTCGTACGGCAGTCCCATGACGTGCTGCCCGAGTGCCACATCGGGCTTCGGGATCACGTCGGCCAGCCCGCCGTCGACCATCGCGCGTGCGCCGGTGCCGAGTTCTTCGGCGGGCTGGAAGAGCGCGATGAAGGTGCCGGACCAGGTCTGCTGGTGCTCGGCCAGGAGCTGGGCTGCTGCCAGCAGGCAGGTGACGTGCATGTCGTGCCCGCAGGCGTGCATGACAGGTGTCTGGTGCCCCTCGGCGTCGCTGGCCGTGGCGGTCGATGCGTAGGGGAGTCCGGTCGCCTCACGTACCGGCAGGGCGTCCATGTCGGCCCGCGCCAGGACCGTGGGTCCGTCGCCGTTGCGCAGGATCCCGACCAGGCCGGTGCCACCGATACCGGTGTGCACGTCGTACCCGAGCGTGCGGAGCCGCTCGCTCACCAGCCCTGAGGTTCTGACCTCCTGGAAGCTCAGCTCCGGGTTGCGGTGCAGGTCCTGGTAGAAGTCCACGTGCCAGGGCTGGATCTCATCGAGGTCGGCAAGCAGGTCGGCGGCGGTCACTGTCCGCTCCTTCCCCCGGCGACGGCGCCGGGACGAGAACAACGACGCTAACACTGGGTGCGGTGTGCCGGCCCGGCCGCGACGTCCGGTCTCGCGAACGGTCAGGGCGTCCGAAGGGGGCGGCCTGCCCTCGATCTCCCCGAACGACAGGCCGTGTGGCGAGGACGATGGCCTCGCCGCTGCCGGATACGACCGTGACGTCGTCGCGATCCATGGAGACGCGTCGTCGATGCGCCAGGCCATCGAAGCGGGCTCCATCCTGGACGTGCTGCGCACCGACATCACCTACGCCGCGTACGACAAGGTCACCCGTACCGGACCCCGCGGGGCGTCGTCGTCGAACATGTCTGACCGTGAGGTCGACACGCGCAAGGCTGCCGCCGAGCTGGCCCGCTTCGCGTCCCTGCACCCGGCCACCATGGCGCAGCGCGCGGAGACCATCGTCGAGCACTTCCGCGCCCACACCGCGGCCCGGATGGGTGCGAACATTGGCGCGTGCCACTCACGAACCCCTGGCTTGCTGGCCCCGCACCCGGAATCCTGCCCCGAGGCCAACTCGAGGAGCGGATCCTCAATCTGCTGTCGAGCCAGAACATGGCCGTCATCGCGACGGTCAGCTCCAACGGTTCTCCTGCAGCCACTCCGGTGCGCTTCTTCAGCCTCGGACTTGAGGTGTTCTACAGCAGTTGGAACGCGTCGGTGAAGTCGCGCAACCTTCGCCGTGACCCTCGGGTGTCGGCCGGGATCTTCGCACCGCTGGTCGGGCAGGCCAGCAGTCGCGGGGCGCAGATGTTCGGCACCGCACGCACGCTCGAACGTGATGACCCGAGCGCGGAGCGGTACTGGGAGGCGCTGCGCTGGCAGTCTGACCATGTCGAACGGGGCCGTTCACTCGATGAGCCGCCGACCGACCCGATCACTGTCGTCACGCCGACGCGCATCCTGTACACCGAGCACTGGCTGCGGCGAGCCGGGTACGCGCCGCGCCAAACATGGCTCGCCAACGACGCGCTGGACTGAGCTCGGATCCCGTCAGGGGGTGTGCCGCGCGTCAACGTTCTCGAGTGTCCTGGGTGGTGGCGTCCCGCTGAGTGGTCGAGTTGCCGGGCCCGGTGTTGGTCCGTGCGGAGAGCCAAGTAGGGCAGCCGCATCGCGACGCCCGCACATCGGCATGTGCGGACGGTCGCGCGGCCCGCCGCCCCCGACGAAGGTGGTCGAACGCACCTGACCGCCGCCGGGGTCAGCTCCGCCCACCGCTCCAGACCCACCGCGTACCCTGGTCCCCGAGTCATGCGGACCTGCGGAGTTTTCCCGAGGGTTCTCCCGATGAATTTCCGCATGCCCCGCCTCCATAGGGCATGACAAAATTCACTCCGACCTGGGATTTCGATCCTGACCTGCGACGTTGCCTCCGGCGATCGTGGGATGCGTTTCAGGGGAACTTGGAAAGCGGATCCGGTCGACGTGGAACACTGTCAGGGCCTGGGGGAGAACCGCAATGGCCTCTCGCGTCGAGGTGCGCGTTCGGCCCGCCTCGGTCGCAGAGCGGCCGCGAAGCGCTGCCAGGAGATCGACAGGAATCGCCGTGCAGGTGCTCGGTGCGCGGACTGCTCGGCGCGTGCGCGGTCATGTGGTGTTCTTGCCACGGGTGAAAGCCAAAGTCTCACGGGGAGGACGTCGCCCATGAAGGTCAACTGGATAGTCCTGGCGCTCGGATGCGCAGCGTTGGTCGTGTCCGTGTACCAGTCGAGAAACCGTGACGCGATCGCCAAGTTGATCGCCGAACGACAGCAGGCGATGTTTGGGGACCGATCGAAGGTGTTTCAGCGCGCGGCGACGGGCAAGAATGTGATGTTTCCTGCCATCGGCTTCGGTGTGATCGGGCTGGTGGTCATCGCGCTGGGGCTCTTCGGAGGACTCTCATGACGACGGGGGGCGACTGCAGACGCGCACCTCGTGCACGGCTGGGGGCTGAGCGTGTCTGATCGGCAGTTTCAGCCCCGGCGCTTCCTGCTGTTCGGTGTGATCGTCGGGATCCTCTGGGCCCTGCTCGGTGTCGTCCTCGTGGTCACGCTCCGGCAGGGCCAATGGTGGGTCCTCGTCGTCAGCGGCCTCGTGACCGCCGCATGGGCCGCAGGCCGGCTCAGGTTCCATCGGGACCGGGACTGACGTACAACGCCCGTAAGCCAGGGAGGTGAGCGGGCTAGTTTTGGCACGTGCCGACGCCTGAAGAACGCGACTCCGGGTCCGGGTGGCGCGTACGGGTGGCCAGCGTCGGGCTAGCCGTTCTCTTTGTCTCCGGGA
>JAKBFW010000142.1 GCA_021833345.1 Pseudomonadota bacterium
TGGCTCCCCAGCCCGGTAACGCGGTCCTGGCAGCTCTGAGCACGCAGGGCTGGACGGTCGCGGACCTCGACCTCCTCGAGATCAACGAGGCGTTTGCCGCGGTCGCGGTGCACGCGGTGCGCCAGCTCGGCGTACCGCTGGAGAAGGTCAACGTGCACGGAGGCGCGATCGCGCTCGGCCACCCGATCGGCCAGTCCGGCACCCGCCTGGTGGTGCACCTCGCCCACGAGCTCCATCGCCGAGGTGGCGGGCGCGCGGTGGCAGCGCTGTGCGGCGGGACCGGCCAGGGCGACGCCCTGCTGCTCGAGGCGTGACGGAGGCGACGATGTCCACGGCGACGGTGACCGGCTCGAAGGTCGTCTCGATGGCGGAGGCTGTCTCGCGCGTGCAGCCCGGGATGACCGTGATGATCGGTGGGTTCATGGGGTGCGGCAACCCGCACGGCCTGGTCGAGGCGCTGTGCGTCGCCGGCCTCACGGACCTGACCTTGATCGCCACCGACACGTCGCGGGCCGGATTCGGGATCGCGAAGCTGGTCGAGCAGCGCCGGCTTCGCAAGCTCTACGCCTCGCACGTCGGGCTCAACCCGGCGGTCGCCGCCCAGCTGAACGCCGGAGAGCTGGAGGTCGAGCTCGTTCCGCAGGGCACCCTCGCCGAGCGGATCCGGGCCGGCGGGGCCGGGCTCGGCGGGGTGCTGACGCCCACCGGCCTCGGCACCCCGGTCGCCGACGGGAAGCCGGTCATCGAGGTGGACGGCAGGCGGTTCCTGCTCGAGAAGCCCCTGCGTGCCGACGTCGCGCTGATCGCCGGCTCCACGATCGACCGGCTCGGCAACGTCTGGTACCGCGGCACCACCCGCAACTTCAACACGGTGATGGCCACCGCAGCGGACCTGGTGATCGCCGAGGCGGAGCATCTGGTGGAGGTCGGCGCCATCGCGCCCGAGAACGTCGTGACCCCTGGGGTGCTCGTGGACCTGATCGTCGAAGGAGACGAGCTCGCATGACAGCACCGACCTCCGCGGTGTCCCACGCCTCGCTCGACCGGGCCCAGGTGCGCGAGATCATCGCCCGACGCGTCGCCCGCGAGCTGAAGGACGGCGACTTCGTCAACCTCGGCATCGGCCTGCCCACCGAGGTCCCGCAGTACCTGCCCGACGGCGTCCAGGTGGTGCTGGAGTCCGAGAACGGGATCGTCTACGCCGGGTCGTGCACCACGGAGCACATATCGCCCTACGTGGTGGACGCCGGCGGGCAGCCCGCGTCCTGCCTGGTGGGCGGCGCGTTCATCGACTCAGCGACGTCCTTCGGCCTGATCCGTGGCGGCCACATGGATGCCACGGTGCTCGGGGCTCTCCAGGTGGACGCCGCCGGCAACCTGGCGAGCTGGATCATCCCGGGGAAGCTGATGCCGGGGATGGGCGGCGCGATGGACCTGGTGGTCGGTGCGAAGCGGGTCGTCGTCGCGATGGAGCACACCCAGAAGGGTTCGCCCAAGATCCTGGCGGCCTGCACCCTGCCGCTGACCGCGGTCGCTTGCGTCGACCTCATCGTCACCGAGATGGCAGTCATCCGGGTCACCCCGAGCGGACTGCTGCTCACCGAGATCAACCCTGCGTTCACCGTGGACGAGGTCCGGTCTGCCACCGGCGCCGAGCTGGCCGTCGCGGAGCTGGTCGTCCCGATGCTGTGACCAGCGCCCCCACCGTGAATCGCTCTCCGATCAGGGCGCCGGCTCCGGCGAGGGGCGATGCGCACCGGCGCCCGTGAGCTCGGCGATGAACAGGAGCAGGAGGGGGTTGCGGCTGTCCGGGTGGTAGGCAAGGACGTAGTCGAGCTCGTCGTCGAGGCCGTCGATGTCCAGGACCGTGATGGCGTCGGGGTCGTGGAGCATCTCGATGTTCATCTGCGAGTGCACGAACGTGATGCCCTTCCCGGTGCCGACCAGGAAGAGTGCGGTCTCGGCGTTGTCGACGTAGTAGGCGGACTGCGGGGACATGCCACGCCTCATGAACAGACCCGTGACGTAGTCCACGGTCACCGGGGAGACCCGGTGCTCGAGCATGACCAGGTGCTCGTCGACGAGCTCCGACAGGTCGATCGTGGTGCGGCCCGCGAGTCGATGATTCCCGGGAACTGCGACCTGGAGGCGGTTCTCGGCGATCCGCATCGACGCGACGTTCGGCATCGAGCTCACGCAGGTGTGAAGGGTGAAGATCGCGTCGCACAAGCCGAACAGAAGATTGTGCCGGAGCTCCGGCGGAGTCCCGCGAGAGAGTGCGAAGTCGATTCCCGGGCTCTTCTTCGCGAGGGACCTCATCATGCTGTACATGACGGTGGTGTCCAGGAACGCCTGATAGCCGATGGTCAGGAGCCCCGCCACGTCGCCCGTCTCCCCCCGGACGACCTCCTTGAGGCTGTCGCACCTCCTGACGATCTCCTTCGCCTCCTCGAGCAGTCGCTCGCCGGGCCTGGTGAGCGTCAGCGAGCTCTTTCCGCGGATGAAGAGCTGGACGCCGAGGGACTCCTCGAGGTCCTGGACCTGACGGCTCAGCGTCGGCTGGGAGACGAAGATCCGCTCGGATGCCTTGGTGAAGCTCGAGAACTCGGCGACCGCGATGAAGTACTTCAGGCTCAGGGTGTTCATGCTCGTCGCGCCCGATCGCGTGTCGGCCGCTCGCCAGTCAGGCGGTCTGGACGGGGAGCTGAAGGTAGGAGGCGTGCTCGCCGCCGGTGTGGACGACGTGCTGGCCGCTGTTGACGCCGACGTACTCGCGGATCGCCGGCATCAGCGTGCCGAGCAGGTTCCGGGAGCTGATGACGAACCGGAGCTGCTCGCCGGGATGGAACGCCAGGCCGATCGGGAACAGCTCGATCTCGATCTCCACGATCTCGCCGGGCGTGAGCTTCTCCACCCGGTCGAAGCTGTGGGCGGGCACGTCGTCGGTCGAGAGCGCCGGGTCCAGGTGCCGAGCGGACACGCGCAGGCGCCCGTCCGAGCCCTTGTACCGCAGGATCGTCGCGCCGTGATCGGTCAGGTCATGGGCGACGGCGCTCTGGTTCGGCACCGTGAAGGCCTGCAGGGGCGTCCCGTAGGCGTCGAGCTTCTGCACGAGCACGAACAGGTCCATGTCGTCGGCCCCGCGCGCCTCGACCCAGAGGTGGGCCTTGGGGTAGCCGACCATGACCGTCTCGGCGTCGAAGCGCGTGAGGAACGACACGGCGCTCGGGTTCGAGTCGACGACGTACGCTGCCGACGCCGCTGCGTCGGGGGCGTCGCTGGTCAACGCGCGTGAGCGGGCGTCCAGGTAGAACCTCGTGGACGTCACGCCCTCGGGCGGGAACGTGGCGGCCGGCACCCCGACCCGGTCACCACCCTCGAGGTCGAGCACGGAGTAACGGACGCGGGGCGTCGACTCCCAGTCGTTGTCCTGGTCCAGCAGGTAGCGGTCGAAGAAGCGGCGCAGGTCCTCGACGTTGGCATCGTCGTAGTAGTCGGGCCATTCCTGCCCGTTGTGGATGCGCAGCCACTTCTCCTGGGTGGCGATCCGGCGCCAGGCGCGGAACGTGCCCGCGGTGTGCAGCGTGTTCGAGTAGCTCGCCACGACGTAGGCCGGCACGTCGACGAGGTCGAAGTCGGGAATCTTGTTGCGCCACAGATCCGTCATCAGTGGGTAGCGCTCGACCTCGGCGAGGATGTCCTCCTTCCGGTTCCTGCCGAAGAAGCTGCCGTCCTGGAGCTGCTGGGCGAACCCGGTGTCCGGCATGCCGCCCCGCATGACCAGGTCGCGATAGACGTCGCTCACGCCCTCCCACGGGTTGATCGCCGACAGGTGCGTCGGTTGCTCGGCGGCGGTGAACCACTGGGAGACGGCGAGGTAGGACGTCCCGCTCATCCCGACCTTGCCGGTGCACCACTCCTGCTCCGCCAGCCACTCGATCAGGTCGTAGCAGTCACGGCCCTCCTGCCGGTCCCACAGCACGCTGTCGCCCTCGGAGTCGACGACGCCGCGGATGTCCGGGTTGCAGATGGCGTAGCCCCGCGCGCACCAGTACGCCGGGTCGGGGGCCTCGAACTTCTCCAGACCCGAGACGGTCGCGTTGTCCAGACCGACGAGGCCGAAGACGCCCATCACGCTGAGGGACGTCCCCTGACCCTTGCCGTAGGGGCTCCACGCCACGATGACCGGCACCTTTGCCGCACCGGCCGGGCGGAAGACGTCGACGTGGATCGTCACGCCGTCGCGGAGCCGGACGGCGACGTCCTTCTCGAGCACGACGTCGACCGGCAGGGGCCGGAACTGGGGTGCGATCCGAAAGCCCGCCTCCAGGATCCTCGTTCCCGGATCGAAGCCGGTGAGCAGGCCGGTCCGGGCGGCCGGCAGCGGCTGGGACGGCACGAACATCCTCTGGTCGTCGCTCACGGTGAGCTCCTTCGTCTCGTGACCCTGGGTCCACATGGCGGACCGGTGCGAGCGTACGGCGGCGCAGCTCATATATCAACACCTGTTGAGAACCTGACCCCGAGCGACTAGATTCGGGGCATGACCGCTCAGGACACGGGATCACCGAAGGCGCGACGCGGCCGGCGGCCTGGCGCGTCCAGCACGCGCCAGGCAGTCCTCGACGCCGCGCGCGCACGGTTCGCGAGCGATGGCTTCGCCGCCACCACGATCCGTCTCGTCGCTGCCGATGCTGCCGTCGACGCCTCCCAGGTGATGCAGTTCTACGGCTCCAAGGACGAGCTCTTCGCCGCGGCCATGGCCATCCCGGCGTCGGCGCTCGAGCGGTTCAGCACCGCATTCGGCGGGCACGACGAGCACCTCGGCGAACGCGTGGTCCGCGCCTACCTGGCGGCGTGGGAGGGGACGCCGGCCGAGTCCGAGCCGCTGATGGCGATGCTCCGCGGCGCGATCGTCAACGAGAACGCGAGCGCACAGCTGCGCGCCTTCATCGAGTCCCGCCTGCTCGAAGGGACCAGCGGCCGCTCCGACGACGCCGCACTGCGCGCGGGCCTCGCCTCATCGATGCTCGTGGGCGTCGTCACCAGTCGCCGCATCATCGGGGTGCCCACGCTCGCCGACGCGGACACCGACGAGCTCGTCGCGGTGCTCGCCCCGGCGATCCAGCAGATCCTGGTCCCGCCGGCGACGCGCACCACCCCGATCGAGCCCGGCAGCACCCCATGACCCCGACCGGGGCGATCGCACCGAAAGGCTGCGCGCGCGCCAACACCGTCCCGCTCGTCGGGTATGGCGTGGTGATCGTGCTCGCGACGGTCGTCGCGTTCGCCACCGAAGCGGGCGCCACGACGCTCGCACTGTGCGTCCTCGGCCTTCTCGTCTTCGCCGCGACGGTTGCCGTCGTCGGGACGGTCCGCGCCGTCCGCGAGCTCGAGGTCCGCGTGAACCCGCTCCCCGGGCCCACCTCCCCGCACGGCGCGACCCCGCTCGCCGTCGAGCGTGCCGTCCAGGGCGTGGCCGAGGTCGCGAGGTCCCTCACGGCGGCTCAGACGCAGATGACGTCGGGGGCCGCCGCACGCGAGAGGTTCGGCCGGATGGCAGCCTCGGCCGCGGCCGTCAACCGGCACGGTCGTGAAGTTCATCACGAGCATCGCCGCGCAGACCAACCTCCTCGCGCTCAACGCGACGATCGAGGCCGCGCGCGCAGGAGAGGCCGGCAGAGGCTTCGCGGTCGTGGCCGGCGAGGTCAAGGAGCTCGCGCAGGAGACGGCCCGCGCGACCGAGGGAATCGCCCAGAGGGTCGAGGCGATCAAGGCCGACACCCACACCGCAGTGGAGGCGATCGCGAGGATCTCGACCATCGTCGCGACCATCAACGACCACCAGCTGACGATCGCCGCCGCGGTCGAGGAGCAGGCGGCGACGACCAACGAGCTGTCCCGCGGGGTGCAGGAGGCGGCCGCCGAGTCCGCCGCGATCTCCACCGACATCGCGGGAGTGGCATCTGCGGCCGCGGCCAGCAGTGCGACGATGACTGGCATGGCCGCCTCGGTCGTCGAGCTCGCACGGCTCTCCGACCAGCTCTCCGCAGGCACTGGCAACCGCGCATCCTGAACCGAGTCGTCGGGTGGTCTCGCACGGTGCGACGCGGGCGCTGACGTCCGCCTCGCACGCGACGCCTACCCGCCCGCCTCGAGCGCGTCGCGGTACGCGGACACCACGTCGAGCACCTGCAGGATCATCCGGACCTGTTCGACATCGGGTACCGATCGGGTGTCGTCGACGTCGGAGGCCGGGGGGCGGCCTGCGAGCGCGGCCCTGATCCGGCGCGACTCCACCGGCTCCACGTTCCAGTCCTGGTCGACATCCGCCAGCACGCTCAGGAGCTCGGCGCGGGCGTGCTCCTCGCCGTCCGGCAGCACGGTCAGCGCCGCGTCGAGCCAGCGGCCGTCGCCGGGCTCGCACTCCTCCAGTGCGTCGGTGACGGCCGTGAACAGGAGCATCTGAGCCTGTTGCGGCGCCGGATGCACCTGCTCGTGGTCGTCGAAGCCCAGGCGCACCGCCCTTGTCACGTACGCCTCGGC